>JASGEG010000311.1:0-17966 GCA_047606605.1 Rhizobium sp. | reverse complement strand
CGATGGTTGCCGCTGCCGACGACAAGATCACCGACGAGGACGTTCAGGTCATCGAGCGCTCCGCCTGTCCGACCTGCGGTTCCTGTTCCGGCATGTTTACCGCCAATTCGATGAACTGCCTGACCGAAGCCCTCGGCCTGTCGCTGCCCGGCAACGGCTCGACGCTCGCCACCCACGCCGACCGCAAGCGCCTCTTCGTCGAAGCCGGCCATCTGATCGTCGATCTCGCCCGCCGTTATTACGAGCAGGACGATGCGGCGATCCTGCCGCGCAACGTGGCCTCGAAGCAAGCATTCGAAAACGCCATGTCGCTCGATATCGCCATGGGCGGCTCGACCAACACCGTGCTGCACATTCTGGCGGCCGCGCATGAGGGCGAGATTGACTTTACCATGGCCGACATCGATGCGCTGTCGCGCCGCGTGCCTTGCCTTTCCAAGGTCGCGCCCGCCAAGAGCGACGTTCACATGGAAGACGTCCATCGCGCCGGCGGCATCATGTCGATCCTCGGCGAGCTCGACAAGGGCGGCCTGATCAACCGCGATTGCCCGACCGTGCATGCCGAGACGCTTGGCGACGCCATCGAACGCTGGGACATCACCCGTACCAACAGCGAAAACGTGCGCGAATTCTTCCGCGCGGCTCCGGGCGGCGTTCCGACGCAGGTTGCCTTCAGCCAGAGCTCCCGTTGGGACGAGCTGGACACGGACCGCGAGAAGGGCGTCATCCGCTCCGTCGAGCATCCTTTCTCCAAGGATGGCGGTCTTGCCGTCCTCAAGGGCAATCTGGCGCTGGACGGCTGCATCGTGAAGACGGCCGGCGTCGATGAATCGATCCTGAAATTCTCCGGCCCTGCCAAGGTCTTCGAAAGCCAGGATGCCGCCGTCAAGGGCATTCTCAGCAACGAGGTCAAGGCCGGCGACGTCGTCGTCATCCGCTACGAAGGTCCGAAGGGCGGCCCCGGCATGCAGGAAATGCTCTATCCGACGAGCTATCTGAAGTCGAAGGGCCTCGGCAAGGCCTGCGCCCTGATCACCGACGGCCGCTTCTCGGGCGGCACCTCGGGCCTCTCCATCGGCCACGCCTCGCCGGAAGCGGCAAATGGCGGCACGATCGGCCTGGTGCGCGAGGGCGACATGATCGATATCGACATCCCCAACCGCACGATCAGCCTGCGCGTCGACGACGCGGAACTTGCCGCCCGCCGTGAAGCCCAGAATGCCAAGGGCTGGCAGCCGGCCGAGCCGCGCAAGCGCAACGTCACCACGGCGCTGAAGGCCTATGCGGCGTTTGCGACCAGTGCGGACCGCGGTGCGGTCAGGGATTTGGGCGGGAAATGATCAAACCCCTTCGCCCTGTCCTGAGTTTGTCGAAGGGCGGGGCGAAGCTGAGAAGCCCTATCTCACCGGCCAAGGGCGAGATAGGGCTTTCGCATTCGCGGCGCCCCTCACAGCGGCCGATTGATCTGCTTGTACATCTCCCCCAGCTCCTTCAGCCGTTGCTGGTAGGATGATGTCAGGCAGGCGACGTCGGTGCCGCAGGTCTCCCTTTTCTTCAGCCAGGCGGATTGCTCGTCCTGCATCGCGCCGCGCGCGCCCATGGCCAGCAGTCCCGCCAGAAGGTCGAAGGTCGTCACCATCTTCACATCGGCATCGTTGAGCGCCCGCACGTCGCAGATCGTCTTCTCGTCCGGTTTCAGGTTCTGCGTGTCGCAATCGAAGCTCGCCGCCCTGGATGCGCCGGCATTGGCGAGGAAGGCGAGGGTGGTGAGGAGAAACGCTGCCGTGAGGCCGTTTGATCGCATGGTCTTGCTCCATCTGCCGATTTCCGGAATGAAATGCGCGATCCTATGTTTTTGTTCATCGCGTCTGTTTTTTGCGGGCAGCGGCAACCACTTATGCTTCATGCTTCCGCCCTCTTTCCTTTCTAGAATCGGGCGCTACAACGTTGTTTCAAGAGCATTCAAAAAGGATAATTCCATGCAGGTTCTGCTGAAGCGCACCGCTGTTTCGATGATTGCCCTCATCATGGCGATGCCGCTTTCCGCCGTGGCGCAAACCGCCAAGTCGGTGCCGGAAAGCCAGATGCAAATGCAGCTTTCGTTTGCGCCGCTGGTCAAGCAGACGGCCGGCGCGGTGGTGAACGTCTATGCCGAACGCGTGGTGCAGCGGCAGTCGCCCTTTGCCGGCGATCCCTTCTTCGAGCAGTTCTTCGGCCAGCGCATGCCGAATCGCACCGAAAAGCAGTCCTCGCTCGGCTCGGGCGTCATCGTCGAGGCTAACGGCACGGTCATCACCAACAACCACGTCGTCGACGGCGCCGACGATATCAAGATCGCGCTGTCGGATGGCCGCGAGTTCCCCTGCAAGGTCGTCCTCAAGGATGATCGCGTCGATCTCGCCGTCTTGAAGATCCAGTCCAAGACCGAAAACTTCCCGATCCTGCCGCTCGGCAATTCCGATGGCGTCGAGGTCGGTGATCTCGTACTGGCGATCGGCAATCCCTTCGGTGTCGGGCAGACGGTAACGAGCGGCATCGTCTCGGCGTTGGCGCGCAACCAGGTGAAGAACGAGGTCGGCTTCTTCATCCAGACGGACGCTTCGATCAACCCTGGCAATTCCGGCGGTGCGCTGACGAATATGAGCGGCGAGCTGATCGGCCTCAACACGGCGATCTTCTCGCAGGGCGGCGGCTCCAACGGCATCGGCTTCGCCATTCCCGCCAATCTGGTCAAGGTATTCCTGGCCGCTGCCGACCGTGGCGACAAGACATTCGAGCGGCCCTATATCGGCGCCTCCTTCGAGCCGGTGACTTCGGATGTCGCCGAAGCGCTCGGCCTCGACAAGGTGCGCGGTGCACTGATCACCAAGGTGGTGGATGGCGGTCCCGCGGCCAAGGCCGGCCTCAAGCCCGGTGAAGTCGTCACCGCGCTCAACAATATCCCCGTCGAGCATCCGGACGCGCTCGGCTATCGTTTGACCACCGCCGGCCTCGGCGCCACCGTCAGCCTCACGGTTTTGGATGGCGGCAAGGAGCATCAGGCCAGCATGACGCTCTCGGCCGCACCCGAAAGCACGCCGCGCGCCGAAAAGCTGATCCAGGGCAACAATCCCTTCGCAGGCGTAACGGTTGCCAATCTTTCGCCGCGCGTTGCCGATGAGCTGCATCTGCCGCCGGATACGGTCGGCGTCGTCATCGAGGGCCTGAAGGCGAATTCGCCGGCCGATCGCGTCGGCTTCGCGCCGAAGGATATCGTCATCTCCGTCAATGGCGTCGCCATCACCTCGACGGACGTGCTACAGGATGCCGTCAACGGCAATCCGAGCTTCTGGCGCGTCGAGATCGAGCGCGATGGCCAGCGTATCCGGCAGTTTTTTCGATGAGTGACGATCTGTTTGCACCGAAGATACCGGAAGGGGTCGCCAGCAAGCGGCCTCTCGCAGATCGTCTGCGGCCGCAAACGCTTGGCGATGTCACCGGTCAGCCGCATCTGACCGGCGAGGATGGCGCGCTGCGCCGCATGATCGAATCCGGCTCGCTCGGCTCGATGATCTTCTGGGGTCCGCCCGGCACCGGCAAGACGACGGTGGCGCGGCTGCTGTCGGGCGAGGCGGGCCTGGCCTTCGAGCAGATCTCGGCGATCTTCTCCGGCGTCGCCGATTTGAAGAAGGTGTTCGAGGCTGCGCGGCTGCGCCGCATGGATGGCCGCCAGACGCTGCTGTTTGTCGACGAGATCCACCGCTTCAACCGCGCCCAGCAGGACAGCTTCCTGCCGGTCATGGAGGACGGCACCGTCATTCTGGTCGGTGCCACCACCGAAAACCCGTCCTTCGAACTCAACGCCGCTCTTCTGTCGCGCTCTCGCGTTCTGACCTTCCGCTCCCATGACGAGGAAAGCCTGGAGGAGCTGCTCAGCCGGGCCGAGACAGCGGAGGGCAAGCCGCTGCCGCTGACCGAGGATGCTCGCGCCAGCTTGATCCGCATGGCCGATGGCGACGGCCGTTCGGTGCTGACGCTGGCCGAGGAAGTCTGGCGCGCCGCCCGCAAGGACGAGCGTTTCGATCCGGACGCATTGGTGAAGATCGTCCAGCGCCGCGCGCCGGTCTACGACAAGGCGCAGGACGGTCACTACAATCTCATATCGGCGCTGCACAAATCCGTGCGCGGTTCCGATCCTGATGCGGCGCTCTACTATCTCGCCCGCATGTTCGATGCCGGCGAGGACCCGCTCTATCTCGGGCGGCGGCTGGTGCGGATGGCGGTGGAGGATATCGGCCTTGCCGATCCGCAGGCGCTGGTCGTCTGCAATGCCGCCAAGGATGCCTATGAATATCTGGGGTCGCCGGAAGGCGAACTGGCGCTGGCGCAGGCCTGCGTCTATCTCGCCACCGCGCCGAAATCGAATGCCCTCTACACGGCATTCAAGGCCGCGACCCTGGCCGCCAAGGAAAACGGTTCGCTGCTGCCGCCCAAGCACATCCTCAACGCACCGACCAAGCTGATGCGCACGGAAGGCTATGGCGACGGCTATCGTTACGATCACGACGAGCCGGATGCCTTTTCAGGCCAGAATTATTTTCCCGAGAAGATGGGCCGCCAGACCTTCTACGATCCGCCGGAACGCGGCTTCGAGCGGGAAATTCGCAAGCGGCTGGACTGGTGGTCGAAGCTGCGCAAGGAGCGCGGCGAGCGGTAGGAGGGATATTACCTGCCGGTGACGCTTTCGGGCTCGGCCTTCTGCATGCGGGGAGCGGATACCTTGTCCACGATCGCCCTGACGCTCGATTCCGCCAGGCCACTATGACCTTCCATGTCCACGACGAGATGCCAGTGGCCGCTTTCCGGAATGGTCAGCCGGATGGGCGATTTCTTCGCGACGCCGCCGAGGAACTGGTGTTTCAAGGTTTCCGTGAAGCGCTCGAAATTGGCACCGTTCATCAGCCGGACATTGGCGACGGCCGAAAGCGTGACCTCGAGGACGGTTCCGGCCCGCTGTTCGCTAAGATCATAGTGGCTGTAACGGAAGGCAGGCTTGGACATCGCATTTTCACTTTAATAATACCCGGCCGGCATTTTATCCGGACCGGGGTTAAGGAAGCGTTGGCCGCCTGTGCGAACGGTCGAAAGCCGCTCGGAACGAGATGTCTCAGTGCAGGTTCGATACCGGCGTGATAAAGCCGCCGAAGTCGAGCAGCGAACCCTCGGGAGCGCGGCAGATATCGGCGGCATTATGGTTGCATTCCTCTGCCGCGAAATGCAGCGCCGCCGCCTCGCTGGCGAAGAGACCGCCGACGAGACCGCGCCTGTCCTGAACGATCCATGCGCCGCGCCGGTCGCGGCCGATGGTGAAGCGGGCCGGGGCGGGCGAGGCGGAAATGCGAGCTATCTGTCGTTGGAGAGAGTGTGCGTTTGTCATGTCTTTTCCCCGCAAACGGTTGACGCGTTCAGTTGCCGGTCCAATGCATCAGCAATTGGATGATGCCGGCGGCAAGAATGACGAGGATAAGACGCGGTGCGACGGCGAGAAGGCCGTCCTGCATATGGCGTGACATTCGAGTTCCTTTCCAAGTGTCACCGGCGCTGCCGACCTGAACAGTCGTAGCGCCATGCCGATGAATCTATGAGCGGCTCGGTATGAATTCCATTCGGAAGAAAATGCTAAAATATAAAAATCTCATAGGGATAGAAGGGTTTCATAATCCCAGGCGGAAAGTCGACGGCGAAGGCGTCCGGGCTTGCTGGGCAGACACGAGCGGGGCGAGCGCCGCCTGGAGAGCCTGACAGGTTTCGCCGTCGACCTCCGTCAGCGGCAGCCGCACGTCCGGGCTCATTGCCCGCAGGAAGGCAAGAGCCTGCTTGACTGTCGCGGGCTCGCTTTCGCGTGCTAGCGTCTTGAAGAGCGGCCGCAGCCGGTCGTCGATCTGCCTTGCCGCCGCGATCTGATCGCATCCGGCCGACAGCAGCATGGCGCGAACGAGCCGCGGCGCGATATTGGCGGCTCTGGAGAAGGCGCCGCGGCCCCCGGCGATCGTGACGGCGAGTGCTGCCCGGTCATTGGCCGCATAGAGCCCGATCCGCTCCGGCAGCGACGACCGCCATTCGCCGATCCGTCCGATATCGCCGCTGCCGTCGGCGATGCCGATGACGGACGGAATGCCGGCGAGCCGGGCAACGGTCTCCGGAGCCAGGTCGATGGCTGTGTGAGCGGGATGGTTGTGGATGATCAGCGGCAGATTTGTGCTGTCGGCCAGCCGTTCGCAGTGCTGGAGAACGCCCTTCTGGCTTGGTTTGGAATAATAGGGAAGGGTGATGAGGGCAGCGTCAGCGCCTAGGTTCTGGGCCTTGCACGTCTCTTCGATAGTGGCGGCGGTATCGTTGGTGCCGGTGGCGACGATGACGGGAGCCTGGCCCTCAGCCAGTTCGACGCAGATTGAGATGATCCTCGCACGTTCGTCTGCGCTCAGTGTCGGACCTTCGCCGGTCAGCGAACAGGCAAGCAATCCGTCCACCCCGCTCAGCAATTGCCATTCCACATGCGCCATCAGGCCGACGGCGTCGAGAACCCCATCGCGAAACGGCGTGACGAGCGCGGTGATCGTGCCGCCGAGGCGCCTTTGCAAGGCGGGTGCTGTCATGATCCGTTGCCGCTCAGAGATAATGCAGCACGATGAACAGCTCCAGGCAGCCGAGCAGCAAGCCGAAGGCGAACATGGCCTGGAAGGTGCGTTTCTCGCGGACCTGCCGGTTGCGAAGCCTGCGCTTCGCCTGGCTCCCGCCGGCGGGGGCGGACGCGGCGATGCGGTGACGCTTCTCATCGCTGTTGTGAACGAGGATACGAATGGACTCGGCCAGATTGGGTGTCAGATTGGATGCCAGATTCGATGAATGTGTATCAAGCATGGCGTTTACCTCAGCATTCTAAGCGAAGGGTAACGCCGGGCCGCATAGGAAATCCATTCGCGGCGGCGGGCGAAGAAATAAGCGGGACATAAAGATGCGGGTGGTGGGAGGCGAGGTTGATCTTGCGGGCCAACCTTCACGCTGAGCCTGTCGAAGGGCGATCCTCGAAGCGCGAGGGCGGGTGACGGCTACCCCGCCGCCCGCACATTCTCCCGGTCCAATTGCGTGATCAGCGTCAGGATCGTCGCCGAAGTCGGCGTGGCGACACCCGTCAGCTTTGCCAGCGAGACGACCGCGCCGACGATCGGGGTGATTTCCAGCGCCTTGCCGGCCAAGAGGTCCTGCAGCGTGGAGGTGCGCACCGGGCCGATCTGGCGGGAGCGTTCCAGCCGTTCCTCGACGGAAATCGCGATCCGCGCCCCAAGGGATTCCGCAACCGCCTTCACCTCGTTCATGACGTCGCCGACCATGGCCGCAAGGGCAGGGTTCTGCATGATGTCCGACATCAGCGCCCGCGTGAGCGCGCTGATCGGATTGAAGGCGGCATTGCCCATCAGCTTGCTCCAGATCTCGTCGCGGATGCGCGGCGAAATCGAAATGTTGACGCCGGCCCGTTTCAGCAGCGCCGCAACGGCCTCGACATCCCGGGAGGTCTCGCCGGAAGGCTCGCCGAGGATGAAATGGCCGTTATTGGCAAGCTTGACCTCGCCGGGATTGATAACCTCCGCACCCTGATAGGCAACGCAACCGATCACCCGCTCTGGCCCGATCCGCCGCCAGAGTTCGCCATTCGGATCGAGCTCCTCGATCTGGCGCTCGGCATGGCCGCTCTGCTGGTCCCGGTGGAAATACCACCAGGGCACGCCGTTGAGGATCATCGCGACGCGCGTGCCGGAATGCAGGAGCCCGGCGATGCCGGGCGCGGCCGCGCCGAGCTGATGGCCCTTCAGTCCGGTGATCACCAGATCCTGTGGCGGCAAGTCAGCCGCATTGTCGGTTGCGGTCATGCGCGCCACGAGCGAACGATCGGCGTCAGCTTCCCACAGCCGCAGGCCCTGCGCGCGGATCGCTTCCAGATGCGCGCCGCGCGCCACCACCGAAACGGTCACCTGCTCCCCAAGTCCCGTCGCAAGCTTTGCCGCGATCGCGCCGCCGAGCGCGCCGGCGCCGTAGATGCAGATGGTCTTGGGAGGGGAGGATGTCATGGTCGTGATCTCCGGTCTTTCTCAATGGGAGCAAGTTAGGCGATCTTCATGATTTGGCGAGCGCTTTATTGACGCGGATGCGAAATTCCCGCCCATCGCCGCCGGCAATGGTCGGCTTCGCAGACGCATCGTTCGTTCGGGCTATTCTTTACCACAATCGCATTTTAACTTCGGGATACTGCTCTGGACCAGGGACAACCGGTGCGGTATCCGTTGATTGTCAGTCCTTTTAAAGTTGATGGTTTCGCCTGGGAGGATCGTTGCGTTTCGAAGCCCTAAACCGCTTGTGGGAGACCGCCCGGGAGACCAGCCATGACTTTCGGGCCTCAACCGATGTGTTTCCCGTCGTCGATGTCGAGAAGCTGAGCACGACGCTTGGCCTCAGGGAGAAGGGCGCGGCTGCCGGCAGGGCAAACCGTCCCGCCCAGAACGCGCAATCCTTCGATGAGACCGAGCAGCACATCGTCGGCTGGGTCGAGGCGGAGAAGAAGAGTTCCTATCAGGTGCTCGAGGATCAATTCCAGACCTTCGACAGCCGGTTGCGCAATCTCGATTTCGAGGGACAGTTCGGGCTCATCCGGCAGGCGAATGCCTCCAGCGTTTCGGATTTCAGGGCGGAAGCCGCCAGCGGTGTCGACGAGCTGCATGGCCTGCGCCGCAATCTGAAGACCGCCGAGGACGAAATGGTGGACTTCAAGGCCAGGCACAGGCTTCAACGCGCCGCGAAGGTCTCCAGCAAGGCAGCCTGGGGCTTCAAGGTGGCGCTGATCGTCTTCCTCGTCCTCATCGAAATGGTGATGAACGGCAGCTTCCTTGCCAAGGGCAGCGAGCAGGGGATCGTCGGCGGCGTGACGGAGGCGGCGGCCTTCGCTTTCCTGAATATCGGTGCGGCCCTGATATTTTCCTTCTTCTGTGTCCGTTTCCTCGTGCACCGGTCTTTCCTGCTGAAGCTGCTCGGTCTATTGGGGCTGGTCGCCTATGTCGCCGTGGCCCTGGGGATCAACATCGCGCTGGCGCATTATCGAGAGGTGTCGGCGACGATCCTGTCCGGTGCGGGCATGGAGGTGATCCAGCGGCTGAAGACGGCGCCGCTCGGCCTGCAGGAGTTGAATTCCTGGATGCTCTTCGCCATCGGCCTGATGTTCTCGCTCGTCGCCTTCATCGACGGCTGCTATCTGACTGATCCCTATCCGGGATTTGCCGGCGTGCAGAAGCGCCTGGATGCCGCGAGAAACAGCTATATCGACCGCCGGGTCGACCTGATCGACGATCTCCGGGATATCCGTGACGAGCACAACAGCAAGATCGAGGAGATCATCCGCGATCTCAGCATGCGCCGGCAGGAAACCGCCGCCATCATCGCCCATCGCGCGCGAACGGCCGGCCTCTTCGCCGAGCATCAGAACCATCTCGAACGCACCGCCAATACGCTGCTCACCATCTATCGCGAGGCGAACGCGGGCGGACGCACCGAGCCGGAACCCGACTATTTTTCCACCCGCTATCAGCTCGAACGGCTGACGCCGGTGCTGCGCACCGAAGAGGAATGGGACGACAAGGCGCTGGGCGAGCGCATCCAGGGCGCGCAGGCCGAACTGAGCGAGCAGATCAAACGGATCGGTGACGAATTCGAAAGCGCGATCGAGAAATATCACAAGCTCGATCATCTTTTCCCGGAGAATGGTATTGGCGCGACGCAGGCGGCGTAGCCGGGGCGGCAGCTCGGCGGGTCTCATCATCGCGACGGTATGCCTTGCCGTGCTCTCGCTCGGCATCGTCGGCGCCTATGGCTGGCTGCGCTACAAGGCGAGCGGCAATGTCGCGGTCGATCAGGCATCGCTCTGCCCGGTGGATGGACCGAAATCGGAAACGGCCATCCTGCTCGACGTGACCGACCCGATTTCGGATACGACGTCGCTCGACCTGCGCAACCAGTTCCAGAAGATTGTCGCCGAGGTGCCGGTCGGCGGTGCGATCGACATTTATGCGCTGACGGAGAAGGAAGGCGTGCTCGTCCAGACCTTTCACGGCTGCAACCCCGGCAGCGGCGCCACAGCCGACGAGTGGACCAGCAATCCCAGGCTGATGCAGGCGCGCTGGGAGAAGGGCTTTCAAAAGCCGCTTGCCGATATCGCCGGCAAACTGAACACGGGTGAGGCCGGGAAGCAATCGCCGATCATGGCCGGCATCCAGAAGATCAATCTGGAAGTCTTCACCGGCGGTGCGGGCGGCATCCCGAAACAGCTTTATATCGCCTCCGACATGATCGAGCATACCGACGCCTTCTCCCATTATCGCGACGGCGTCTCCTACCGGAAGTTCCAGGCAAGCCCGGCGCGCGACCGCTTCCGCACGTCACTGGATGGTGTCAAGATCAGGATACTCGCCTTCCAAAGGCCCGGCATGAAGTTCGGCATGGAGGAGCTGGCAAACTTCTGGGCACAGTGGATCAAGGAGAATAACGGCTATTTCGACGGCTTCGTCCGATTGGAGGGGATACGCTGATGGCGGATGTCGAGGCGAGACAGGCCCTGCGCGACTACGGACCGATGATCCTCTTCTCTTCCGTCACCATCGGCGGCATGATCTTCATCTGGACGTCGAAGCTTCTCGGCTGGTCGCTGCCGGTCGTCACCGGCGTGCCGCTGCTGCTGATGGCTGTCTATTTCGCGGTGTCGCTCGCCTTTGCCGGTTTCCGGCTGCACAACGAGCAGGCCGGCGACAATCTCTACTACATGGGCTTCCTCTTCACCCTGTCGAGCCTCGGCGTCTCGCTCTATCTCTTTGCCGGCGAAACCTCGATCGAGACGATCGTGCGCAATTTCGGCATCGCCGTTACCTCGACCATCGCCGGCGTGACGCTGCGCATTCTCTTCAACCAGATGCGCCGCGATCCGATCGACATCGAGCGCAGCGTTCGCCATGAGCTGGCCGAAATGACGCGGCGCGTCCGTTCGGAGCTGGATTCCTCGTCGCGCGAGTTCTCGCATTATCGCCGCGTCAGCAATCAGATGCTGTCGGAGGGCTTCGAGGAGATCGCCCGGCAGGCCGAGCGCAACGGCGAGGAGATCCAGAAGATATTGGAAGTCCTGGCGAAACAGGCGGTCAAGCCGATCAACGAGGCGGCGGCGCAGCTGACGGAAACGACGTCGCAGCTTTCCGAGATCATCGGCAAATTCGGCACGGCGGTCGAAACCGTCGGCAAGAAGCTCGAGGACATCCGCTCGCCGGAAGACGTGGTGCGTGCCGAGCTGGCGCCTGCCATCGCCGCGATCAAGGAGATGGCCGAGGCGCAATTGCAGCCGCTGCGCAACATCGAGGAGACGCTGAAGCGTATGGCGGATCTGCCGGGGCGGGCAGCGCCGGCACCGCTTGTGTCGCCTGCCGCCGATGCCGCATCGGTGGAAAGCCAAGTGGATGCGGCCCGATCAGCCAACGAGAATGCGCCGGTCACGGCCACCGTTCGGCCAAAGCGTCGGTGGCACCTATGGTGACGGGCGTTTCCGACAAGGCACCCAAGCTCGAACACAAGGGCTACAATCGCGGCCTGATCCTCGGCCTCACCATGGCCGAATCCATGCTGCTCCTCGTCTTCTGCCTCCTGCTGGCGGCGGCGGCGATGATTTCGGCGGAACGGAGCCATCGCTACGAGGCCGAACGCAAGCTGAAGGAGGCCGAGCAGCAACTCGCGCTTGCGGAGAAGAAGCGGTCCGAGCAGAGCTTGCTCATCGTGCAGCTGCAAAGGCAGCTCAAGTCCGGCGATTTGTCGCCGGCCGACCAGGCAAAGCTGGAAAAGGAATGGCGCGAGCTGGTGCTGGCCCGCGAGACCCTGGACAGTTTGAGCGCCGAGGGCATGAAATCGGAGGATCTGCGCGAGCTGGTAAAGGTCGCCGAGGTGCTGAAGCAGCACGATATCGACCTTGCCAAGGCGCCGGATGCGGTCGACAAGCTGCTTGCCGCGGGGCAGGGAAGAGCAGGCCCTCGCGAATGGCCGCCGATCATCAATCTCGACGATGTCCGGACGAACTACTTCCAGTCCGGCAGCACCGATCTGACCAGGACCTTCGTGCAATTGCTCAACACGACCGTTGCCGACGAGATCGCAGGCAACCTCAACGACTATGATGCCAATATCGTCGAGGTGATCGGCCATACGGACGAGCAGCCGGTGGCGCGAAGGATCTCCAACCTCGACGATACGCTGATCGGCGCGATGGAGGGCAGGCTGCCAATCTCGGCGGTCGAGCCGGCCGACAATGCCGGCCTGGGCCTGGCGCGCGCCATCGCCGTCGCCAATGTCCTGAAAGCCAATCCCAAGTTGAAGAACGCCACCATCCTGCCAATGTCGGCGGCGCAGCTGATCCTGCCCGGCGATACCGTGACGCGCGGGCAGGCCGGTGCCATGGAATCGCGCCGGCGCATCGAAATCCGCGTGCGCGGCCGGACCGCGCCGGTCGCGGTGATCGACAGCGCGGCGGTAGGCCCGGTCAGTCTGCACTGAACCAAGCGGCTTAGCTTATTTCATCAGCCATGGATGCCCGGCGCTTCATAGCCGGTGCGCTCGACATATTCCGTATAGCCGCCGCCATATTGATGGATGCCCTCGGGCGTCAGCTCCAGCACGCGATTGGACAGGGCGGCGAGAAAATGCCGGTCGTGCGAGACGAACAGCATGGTGCCCTCATATTGCGACAGGGCATTGATGAGCATTTCCTTGGTGTCGAGGTCGAGGTGGTTCGTCGGCTCGTCCAGAACCAGCAGGTTCGGCGGGTCGAAGAGCATGATCGCCATGACGAGCCGCGCCTTTTCGCCGCCCGACAGCACCCGGCATTTCTTTTCCACATCGTCGCCCGAAAAGCCGAAGCAACCGGCGAGCGCGCGCAGCGAGCCCTGGCCGGCTTGCGGGAAATCATGTTCGAGCTGCTGGAAGACGGTGCGTTCGCCGTCGAGCAGATCCATGGCGTGCTGGGCGAAATAGCCCATCTTGACGCTGGCGCCGAGTGCTACGCTGCCTTCGTCCGGCGTCGTCGAGCCCGCGACCAGCTTCAGCAAGGTGGATTTGCCGGCGCCGTTGATGCCCATGATGCACCAGCGTTCCCGGCGGCGGACCATGAAGTCCAGCCCTTCATAGATGACGCGGCTGCCGTATTTCTTGTGAACGTTCTTCAGGTTGACCACGTCCTCGCCGGAGCGCGGCGCCGGCTGGAACTCGAAAGCGACGGTCTGGCGGCGCTTGGGCGGCTCGACTCGATCGATCTTTTCCAGCTTCTTCACCCGGCTCTGCACCTGCGAGGCATGCGAGGCGCGCGCCTTGAAGCGCTCGATGAACTTGATTTCCTTGGCAAGCATGGCCTGCTGGCGCTCGAATTGCGCCTGCTGCTGCTTCTCGTTCTGCGCGCGCTGCTGCTCGTAGAACTCATAGTCGCCCGAATAGCTGGTCAGGCTGCCGGCATCGATTTCGATGATCTTGGTGACGATACGGTTCATGAACTCGCGGTCGTGCGAGGTCATCAGCAGCGCGCCTTCATAACCCCTCAGGAACTCTTCCAGCCAGATGAGGCTTTCCAGATCCAGATGGTTGCTCGGTTCGTCGAGCAGCATGACGTCTGGGCGCATCAGAAGGATGCGGGCAAGCGCCACGCGCATCTTCCAGCCGCCCGACAAGGCGCCGACATCGCCGTCCATCATCTCCTGGCTGAAGCTGAGGCCGGCCAGAACCTCGCGGGCGCGGCCTTCCAGCGCATAGCCGTCCAGCTCCTCGTAGCGCGCCTGCACCTCGCCATAGCGCTCGATGATCGCGTCCATCTCGTCGGCCCGGTCGGGATCGATCATGGCGGCTTCTAGCTCGCGCAGTTCGGCGGCGACGGCGCTCACCGGACCGGCGCCCTCCATGACCTCGGAGACGGCGCTGCGGCCTTCCATCTCGCCGACATCCTGGTTGAAATAACCGATGGTGATGCCCTTATCGGCGGACACCTGTCCTTCGTCGGGCAGCTCCTGTCCGGTGATCATCCGGAAAAGCGTGGTCTTGCCGGCGCCGTTCGGGCCGACCAGCCCGATGCTCTCGCCTCTGTTGAGCGCCGCGGATGCCTCGATGAAGAGGATGCGATGGCTGTTCTGCTTGCTGATATTTTCGATACGAATCATGGTTACGCGAGGCCCGAGGAAAGAGATTTCGGCGCCCTTATGCCACGTGTTGCCGGCTCTGTCGCAGCTTTTCGGTGTCATGATCCGTGAAAATTGCTGCCATGCAGCAAGGCTTTCCGGACGTCCGCGAAGCCGGCTTGGTCATGCCATCATGCGGCCTCGGCCTTCTCGGGCGTCAGCAGAAGCTTGTCGATGCGCCTGCCGTCGAGGTCGATGACCTCGAAGCGCCAGCCGTTCCGGATGAAACTCTCGCCGAGTTCCGGCAGATGCTTCAGCTCTTCGAGGACCAGGCCGGCGACGGTCTGGTATTCGGCATCCCCGTCCAGCGGCATGCTCATGAATTCGGAGAATTCGTCGATCGGCATCCAGCCGGAGACGAGATAGGAGCCGTCGTCACGGCGCGCGATTGCCGGTTCCTCGCCCGTTTCCGCCTGGAATACGCCCAGGATGGCTTCCATGATGTCACCGAAGGTGACAATGCCTTCGAAATGTCCGTATTCGTCGAACACGAGAACCATATCGGTGGGCGAGGTCCGGATCGTCTGGATGACGGTGTTGGCGGTGGCGAGATCCGAGACAACAGGGGCTTCGCGCGTCAGCGCCTTGAGATCGGCGCTGCCCTTGGTGGATATGGCGTCGTAATAGTCCTTGACGAAGAGAACGCCGAGAACCTCATCCGAGCTTCCCTTGCGCACCGGCAGGCGCGAGCGGCTGGTCTGGCGAAGCTGCGCGCGGATCTCGTCTGCACTGTCGTCGATATCGATCAGCTCGACCTCGCGCCGCGGCGTCATCAGCGCGCGGGCGGTGCGGTCCGCCAGGCGCATGACGCCGGAAATCATCGCGGACTCCTCCCGCTCGATCACGCCGGCGCTCTGCGCCTCGGCAAGAATGGTCTTGATCTCCTCATCGGTGACGCTGTCGCTGCCTTTCCCCGACTGGCCGAGTAGGCCAAGCACGAGGCGGCCGGAAGCATCGAGCAGCCACACCAGCGGCAAGGCGAGCTTCGACAGCACGGTCATTGCCGGCGCGACTTTGCTTGCGACCGCTTCCGGCTCGCGAAGCGCGATCTGCTTCGGCACCAGCTCGCCGACGATCAGGGAGAGATAGGTGATGGCGACGACGACCGTTCCCACGCCAAGAGCGTCGGCGAAGGCCTGGGAAATCCCCTGGCTCAGGAGCCAGCCGGTGAAGCGGGCGCCGAGCGTCGCGCCCGAGAACGCGCCGGACAGGACGCCGACCAGCGTGATGCCGATCTGGACCGTCGAGAGAAAGCGGCCGGGGTTTTCGGCCAAATTGATCGCCAGGCGGGCGCCTCGGCTGCCCTGGTCCGCGAGGACCTTGAGACGGGCTGGGCGGGAGGAAACCACGGCGAGCTCCGACATTGCCAGCACACCGTTGAGGATGGTCAGCAGGACGACGATTGCAATTTCAAGTAACAAAACCGGCTCTTACGATTGATGACGATGCCGGTGAAGATATGCGGCAACGCTCCGCCGCGCCAGTGGAGGCGGCGACAAGATTGATCGCGGTGCTGGCCGAAACCCGCGATTCCGGCGTGATCGGGCGCTCACCAACAAAACTTATCGTGATCCGTTTTCGGGTTCGGAAGCTCAGCCTTGTTTCAGGAGCTTGATCGAATATGAAGGTGGCCCTCCACGAAAGCGATGATCGAATGCCAATAAGCCTATCGAAGATCTCGGCGATCTGCCTCGTTATGTTCCTTTCTGCCGCCTCTGCCGGTGCCGCTCGCGACATGGTGCTTGTGCCTCCCGGCAACCGTTTTTCCGAGCAGCCGGCGATCCCCAGCGCCTCGGCCCTGCGCGCCAAGGCCTTTGCCACCACCTATGAGGAGAAATACCAGAAAATCCTCACGGTGCTGCGCCAGGACAAGAGCCTGATGCAGCAGATCAGGAAAGCCGCACAAGCCTATGGTATCGATCCGATGCACATTGTCGGCGCCCTTGTCGGCGAACACACCTACAACATCACCATCGTCGATCGGGTGCAGTCCTATTATGTGAAGGCGCTTGCCTATTCGAAGGCCGATTTCGCCTTTTCCTACAAAGGCGTCTCGGTTCAATCCTTCGTCAAGAAGCCCGAATTCGCACGCTGCGCCGCTCTTTCTGCCGGCAACGAGCTTTGGGAATGCCGCGACGAGGTGTGGGATCAGAATTTTCGCGGCAAGACCATCGATGGCGTTTCCTACGAGAACCTGACGTTCCAAAGGGCATTTTTCCAGCCCTTCTATGCCGGCCAGACCTTCGGCCTCGGGCAGATCAGCCCGCTGACGGCGCTGGAGGTCACCGACATGGTGCATGCCACCAGCGGGTTGCCAAAGCTCTCGCCGGATGATCCGCAGGCGATCTATCGCGACATCATGGACCCCTCGCGCAGCGTCATTTACATCGCCGCGATCATCAAGGATGCGATAGAAGCCTATCGCGACCAAGGATTCGATATTTCCGGCAATCCCGGCCTGACCGCGACGCTCTACAATGTCGGCCAGCCTCGCCGCAGGGCACTGGCCTTGCGCCAGGATGCCGATAAGCCCGGCGGCAGAAAGCTGCCGGAGGAAAATTATTACGGCTGGCTGGTCAACGACAAGCTGCCGGAGCTGCGCGGTCTTTTGAACGGGCAATGAAGACCCGGGCAGTGGAAGAAAATCCGCAGCCCGGGATGATCGTCAGGCTCTCGCCCCCTTCCAGCCGAGCAGCCGCATCGCATTGGCGGTGACGAGCACGGTGGCGCCGGTATCGGCGAGGATCGCCGGCCACAATCCGGTGATGCCGGCGATCGTCGTCACCAGGAACACCGCCTTCAGGCCCAGCGCCATGGTGATGTTCTGATGGATGTTGCTCATCGTGGTGCGCGACAGCGTGACCATGTTGGCGACGTCGGTGACGCGGCCGTGCAATACGGCGGCGTCGGCCGTCTCCAGCGCCACGTCGGTGCCGCCGCCCATGGCGATGCCGACATCGGCGGCGGCGAGCGCCGGCGCGTCGTTGATGCCGTCGCCGACTTTGGCGACCACCTGCTTTTGCGCCTGCAGTTCGCGCACGATGCGCTGCTTGTCTTCCGGCAGGAGCTGGGCGCGCGCTTCGATGCCAAGGCCCTTGGCGATAGCGGCGGCCGTCCGCGCGTTGTCGCCGGTCAGCATGAGCGCGCCGATGCCGGCATTGCGCAGGGCTTCCAGGCCCGTGCGCGCATCCGCCCGCGGCTCGTCGCGCATGGCGAGCAAACCGGTGATCTTGCCGTTCACGACCAGCACGGAGACGCTTTTGCCTTCGTCGTTCAGCGCCGCAATTCGCCTGTCCTGTTCGGCCGACAAAGGTTCGCTGTCGCGCGCGGCCTGCGGCGAAAGGAGCAGAATAGTCTCGCCGCCGACGCGGCCGCTGACCCCCTTGCCCGGCAGGGCCTTCGCTTCGGCGGCTGGCGGCATCGGCACACGGTCGGCTTTCGCCCGCTCCAGGATCGCCAGGGCGAGGGGATGGCTCGAACCGTTTTCCAGCGCGGCTGCTCGCGACAGAACCTGCGCTTCCGGGCGGTCGAAACCGATGATATCGGTCACCTTGGGCTTGCCTTCGGTGAGCGTGCCCGTCTTGTCGAAGGCGACCTTCGTCACCTTGCCCAAGGTCTCCAGCACCGCGCCGCCCTTCAAGAGCAGGCCGTTGCGGGCGCCTGCCGACAGCGCCGCCGCAATCGCCGCGGGGGTGG
>JASGEG010000310.1:0-14793 GCA_047606605.1 Rhizobium sp. | reverse complement strand
TCCAAAGGATGCGATTGCTCGCTCGCGCCCGGTCTACCCCTATCCCTTCACCACGAAATATGACGGCAAGGGAGATCCGAACCTTGCCGGCAGCTACGGGCGCGGCAAACGTGACGAAGCCGCTATCGAACATTGGGCAGGGGAGGATTTCTATCAGCCCTATCAGCCCCGCTCGCAATAACACCGAAAGCCGGCGCCGCCGCGGGATATCGCGACGGCGCCAAGCTATTATTTTTCAATCCATTGCCGGAAGACATTAACGCATTACTGCAACGCCTTTTCCATCAGCCTTGCCAGCCGCTCGGCAAAGGCGCGCGGATCGGCCGGCTTGTCGCCATCCAGAACGCGCGCCTGATCGAGCAGCAGAAATGCCGCATCGTCGCGCAGCGACGGCTGATCGCCCCTGGCGGCAATGGCCTTGACCACCGGATGGTCGCCGTTGATCTCCAGGATCGGCTTTGCGCCCGACTGCAGCCGGCCGGCGCCCTGCAGGATCTTTTCGAGCTGCCGGTCATAGCCCTGTTCCGGAGCGACGAGGCAGACGGCACTTTCGATCAGGCGGTCGGATGCGCGCACGTCGGAAACCTGATCGGCAAGTTTTTCCCTGGCAAAATCGATAAAGGCCTGCACCTCCGCGGGCGCTTCCTCCTTCGCGGCTTCCTTGTCCTGCTCCGGCTTGGCGAACTGGGCGAGATCCGCCGAACCCTGGGTGATCGACTTCAGGGCCTTGCCCTCGAATTCGGGGGCGTTCGTCACCCAGAAGCTGTCGACGGAGTCGGTGAGCAACAGAACCTCGATGCCGCGCGCACGGAACCCTTCGAGCTGCGGCGAAGCGTTCAACTGCTCCAGGCTGTTGCCGGCAAGATAATAGATCGATTGCTGGCCTTCCTTCATGTCCTTGACGTAGTCGGAAAGGGATCGATAGCCGTCACCCGAGACGGTCGTGCGGAAGCGCGACAGCGCCATCAACTGGCTGCGCCGCTCGAAATCCTCGTAAATGCCTTCCTTGATCAGGCTTCCGAAGTTTTCCCAGAGCTTGAGGAAGGCATCCCCGTCGCTCTCGGCCAGTTTCTCGATGGCGGTGATGATCCTGTTGGTGACGCCCTTGCGGATCGCCGACAGGATCGGGCTTTCCTGGATCATCTCGCGCGAGACGTTCAGCGGCAGATCTGCGGTATCGACAAGGCCGCGCACGAAACGGAGATAGCGCGGCAGCAATTCCGCCTCATCGGTGATGAAGACGCGCTTCACGTAGAGCTTCATGCGGCCCTTTCGATCCGGATCGAAGAGATCGAAAGGCTGCGAGCCGGGCACGAAGGCGAGCGCGGAATATTCATGGCGACCTTCGGCGCGGAAATGCACCGTCAGCGCCGGCTCGTCATACTGACCCGAAACCCCGCGATAGAAATCGGTATAGTCCTCGCTGGTGATATCGTTCTTCGACTTGGTCCAAAGCGCGCTGCCATCGGTCAGTTGCACCGCTTCGGCGCCGGGCTTCTCGGCAATCCGGATCGGCACCGGAACATGGCCCGACTGCTCCTTGACGATGCGCTCGACGCTCCAGCGCGACGCGTTGCTCTTGGCATCCTCCATCAGATGCAACGTGATGCGCGTACCGCGCGCCGGAGCCTCGCTGGCATCGATGGGAGCGACGCTGTATCCGCCTTTGCCGTCGGAGGACCAGAGCCAGGCATCCTCGGCACCGGCGCGGCGGGAGATGACATCCACCCTGTCGGCAACCATGAAGCAGGAATAAAAGCCGACGCCGAACTGGCCGATGAGCTGCGCCCCCTCGCCCTGCCTGTTGGCCT
Source organism: Rhizobium sp. (assembly GCA_047606605.1). GTDB lineage: Bacteria > Pseudomonadota > Alphaproteobacteria > Rhizobiales > Rhizobiaceae > Rhizobium. Next base: position 12,982 of record JASGEG010000310.1, on the reverse strand, counting down.
CGATGCGCTCCATGAAGGCGCGGGTGCCGGAACGCGCGATCGTTCCGAGGGCTTCGATCATCTCGTCGCGGCTCATGCCGATGCCGTTGTCCTCGACGATCAGCCTGTTGGCCTCCTCGTCGAGCGTCAGCAGGATGCGGCTGTCGGGATCGCTCGCCAGAAGAGCCGGCGTGGCGATGGCCTCGTATCGCAGCTTTTCGCAGGCATCGGCTGCATTCGAGATCAGCTCTCTGAGGAAAACATCCTTATCCGAATAAACCGAATGAACCATCATATGCAGAAGGCGGGCGACGTCGGCCTCAAAGACGTGGCTTTCGGCGGAGTTCTCTGCGGTGGTGGTTGTCATAAGTGTCTCGTCTCCTGGGAATATTAAATGTCGCGCCGAAGAGGTGGCGGATGAAGACCGAAATTTCAAGCCGATATTGTCTCCGAGCGGCTCTGTTTTTCGTGTGAAGCCGCCGGCGATAGCAAGGAGCTCGCGCCCGGTAGCCGATGTCATCTTCCCAAGGGACAGGTCATGACGGCGCGGACTATTGCCGCATGGGCAGGATCTTTTCGAGTCCCGCCTGCGAAGGCTGCGTGGATGCAGATTTTCCGCGCCCTAAGCAACCGCCTGAGCGCCGGTAATCTCGACCAGAGACCCGCAGATGAATGCGGCTTCGTCGGACGCCAGGAACGCAACGAGAGCCGCGACTTCCTCGGGCTTGCCGATGCGCCCGAAAGGCACGAGCCTGTCGAGATCCGCAATCGTGCGGCCGGAGCGCTTAACGCCCGCTTCCAGCATCGGCGTATGGATCTCGCCCGGGCAGACTGCGTTGACCCGAACCTTGTCGGGCGCATAGTCGCGCGCCAGATTCTGGGTGAAGGCCGCAACGGCGGCCTTGGTGGTGTTGTAAGCAATGTGATTGGGCGCAGGATAGAGTCCCCATTGCGAGGCCGTATTGACGATCGCGCCGCCGCCGGCCGCGATCATGTGCGGAAGTACGGCACGGCACAGGTGGAACATCGAGTCGAGATTGACCGTAAAGCTGATGTCCCAATCCTCATCGGACAGCGACAGCAGATTGCCGCGACGATTGATGCCGGCATTGTTGACGAGGACGTCCATGCGGTTTTGCAAACCGAATGCCTGTTCGACAAGATTGAGGCACGAATCCTTCCTTGAGATATCCGCGGCAATCATCGCCGCCCTGCCGCCTTCGGCCTCGATGTCGCGGACGGTCTGCGCCGCGGCCTCGGCATTCACATCCGTCACGACGACGAGCGCCTTCGCTCGACAGACGTCTGGCGATGGCCGAGCCGATCCCGCCGCCCGCCCCCGTGACGATCGCAACCTTTCCCTCAAAGCGCTTCATGGGAACCTTCTCCATCTATCGAATGTAGCTTCCGCCGTTGACATCGAGCGTCGCCCCGTTCAGCGACACCTGGCTCGGGCGCAAGACGAAAGCGACGAGTTCTGCCACTTCGCACGGCTCGGCCATCTCCCCGATCGGAATATCGGCAACCGCCGCAGCCTTGCCATGCGCGGCGATAAAATCCTCCGCCATCTCCGTGCGCACCCAGCCGGGAGCGATCGCAACCGCCGTCACGCCTTCGGCACCGAAGCTGCGGGCAATCGATTTGGTGAGATTGACGAGTGCCGCCTTGGTCGCACCATAAGGCATCGCATCGGCCGCATAACCACGCTGACCGGCGCGGCTGGCGATGTTGACGATACGGCCGCCGCCATTGGCCTTGAAATGCAGGATCGCTTCCTTGGAAAGGTCCGCGGCGGCGAAGAAGTTGACCTGGAACTCCCTCTGCCACGCGGCTCGCCAATCCACCGGCGAGGCATCCATGGATATTTCCGTCCGGATCCCTGCATTGTTGACGAGCCCGTTCACGCGTCCGGCGACCTCCACGGCCCGCCGCCAGAGTTCGAACGGCCCGTCCGGCGTCGACAGATCCGCCTGGATGATCCAGCCGTGCCCGCCGATGCGGGCCAGCAAGGCTTCCGCGCCGGCCTTGTCCCGGCCGAAGTGAATGATCGGGCGCGCACCTTCGGCGGCAAGCCGCTCGACGATGGCGGCCCCTATTCCGCCGGATGCTCCCGTGACCAATATGGCCTGTCCTGCAAGCGATCTGTCCATGACTGCCTTTCACCTCAACAAGTCGACCTGCGGTCCCCACGTGTCGGAGAGCGCGAAACCGGCCGCGAATGGATCGTTCTCCGAGAGGCGCAATTGCGAACGGCCGTAGACATATCCGCGGCCGGTGATGCGGGGAAGGATCGCCTTTCGTCCGCCGACCTGCGTTTCGCCGATCACCTCGGCTTTGAACTCTCCGCCAATGATGGAACGTGAGGTCCGGACGTCGCCGACACAGACGATACCTCGCGCGTGAAGGGTGGCAAGATTGGCGGAACTGCCAGTGCCGCAGGGCGAGCGATCGACGCGGCCGGGCTGCAGCGTCGTGCAGGTTCGAACGGCACCGTCCGGCTCCTGGTCGCGGAACATCACATAGGCAATCTCGGTGACACCGGGCAACGTCGGGTGAGCGACCTCGACCTGCTCCGCCAGCAGGCGCTTCAGTTCGATGCCCGCCTCGGCCAGCATGCGGGCGTTGCCCGGTTCGATCTTCAATCCGATCTGGTACGCATCGACCAGTGCATAGTAAACGCCGCCGAAGGCGACATCGACCTTGATCCGTCCCCAGATGGGCGTGTCGATCTCGTGGTCGAGCAGTTCCGCGAAGCTCGGCACATTGTCGAGGCTGACATCGACACAGCACCCGCCTTCGCATTGCGCGCGGGCGACGACGAGACCGGCCGGCGTGTCGAGCCGTACCACGGTCTCCGGCTCCGTCATCGGTACGCGGCCACTCTCCAGAAGGGCCGTGACCACACAGATGCAGTTGCTGCCCGACATCGGATGCGCCCGGTCGGCCTGCAGGACGATGAACCCCGCGTCGGCGTCATCGCGCGTTGGTGCGACAAGCAGATTGACGGACATGGCGACATTGGCGCGCGGCTCGAAGGTGACGAAGCGCCTGAGGCTGCCGTCGACCGTGTTGATATGGTTCATCTTGTCGAGCATGGTCGCACCGGGGATGTCCGGAGCACCGTCGACCAGAACATGACCGAGCTCACCCTGGCAGTGAACGAGCAGCAGTTCGAGAGATCTGTCGAAACGCATCCGAGCGAGCCTTTACTTGATGTACCAGCCCCAGGGCTTGTCGGTGACATATCTGGTGATCTGCTTGGTCTCGAGATAGTTTTCGAGGCCCCAGCGGCCCAGCTCGCGACCGATGCCGGATTCCTTGTAGCCGCCCCATGGCGCCTCGGTGAAGGTGGGCTGGGAGCAATTGATCCAGACGATGCCGGCCCGGAAGGCCGCAGCGACGCGCTCGGCACGCACCTCGTCCTTCGACATGACGGCGGCGGCGAGGCCGAAACGGGAATCGTTGGCAAGTGCGACCGCCTCCTCCTCTGTCTCAAAAGGCCGGATGCAGACGACCGGGCCGAATATCTCCTCGACCCAGGCATCGCTGTCGAGAGGCACGTCGGTCAGCACGGTCGGACGCAGATAATAGCCTTTGTCGAACCCTTCCGGCCGCGTTCCGCCGTATGCGACCGTCGCCCCGGCTTTCCGCGCGCCTTCGATCGCGACGACGACCTGCTCGTACTGGCGCCTGGAAACCAGCGGCCCCAGCAGGACACCGTCGTCCAGACCGTTGCCGATGCTGATCTTGTCCGTCTCTTCGATGAGCCGCGCCAGCAGCCGCTCGTAGATGTCCCGATGCACGAGCACGCGGGACGTTGCCGAGCAGACCTGGCCCTGGTTCCAGAAGATGCCGAACATGATCCATTCCACCGCCTCGGCGATATCGGCATCCTCGAATACGACGAAGGGCGACTTGCCGCCAAGTTCGAGACTGACGCGCTTGATGTCGCGGGCGGCGGCCGCCATGATCTTCGAGCCCACCGGGCCGGAGCCGGTGAAGGCCAGCTTGTCGACGCCCTTGTGGTCAATGATGGCCTGCCCGGCGACCGAACCCGCGCCCGTGACGATGTTCAGCACACCCGGAGGCAATCCCGTCTCATCGGCGATGGCGGCGAGCTCCAATGCGGTCAGCGACGTCAGCTCGGCGGGTTTGAGGACGACCGTGCATCCTGCGGCCAGAGCCGGGGCAACCTTCCACGCGGCCATCAGCAGCGGATAGTTCCAGGGGATGATCGCGCCGGCGACGCCGACGGGCTCCTTGACGGCTTTCGACGTGAAGCGATCGTCAGGGAGAGCGATGATTTCCTCGGGATTGTTGTCGAGCTGTTCGGCAAGCCCGGCATAGTAGTCGAAGCAGCCGGCGGCGTCGGCGACATCCCAATCGGCCTCGGGAAAGGGCTTGCCGTTGTCGATGACCTCGAGGCGGGCGATGTCCGCCTGACGAGCGCGAATGCCTTCGGCGATCCCTCGCAGATATCTGCCGCGCTGTGCGCCGGAAAGCTTCGGCCAGCCGTCCTTGTCGAAGGCGCGCCGGGCGGCCCTGACCGCGACGTCGACATCCTCGGCCGTTGCCGCGGCGATCGTCTGCACGACCTCTTCCGTCGCCGGATTGATCACCTCGCAGGTGCCACCCTTGAGGGGCTTTACCCATTTGCCGTCGATATAGAGTTCGCTTCGCATCGTCATATCCTTGCTGCCATGGGTCGGTCGCAACGGTCCTAGAACCGGTCGACGCGATAGGGTTTCATGTCCACAGGCGGCGGGGCGCCCGTTATGATATCGCCCATCAACCGGGCGGTCGTTGCCGCATAGGTCAGGCCGAGATGGCCGTGGCCCGTCGCGTACCAGACATTGCTCCGCCTGGCGGACGGCCCCATCACGGGAACCGTGTCGGGGAGCGCCGGGCGGTGCCCCATCCACTCCGCTGCCCCGTGCGCCTGCAGATCCGGCAGGGCTTCCTTCGCCCGCTTCACCAGCACTCTTGCACGACGATAATCCGGCGGCGCATCGAGCCCGGCCATCTCGACCGTGCCGCCGACGCGGATGCCGCCGGCTGTCGGCGTGACCATGAAGGCGCGCGAGGGCCAGATGATCGAATGGCGCATGGAAATCCCGGGGTTGCTGCGGACAAGTGCAAGAGCAACCTCCTGCTCTCTGGCAGTGGAGCGAGCTCGATCTTTGGGTTGGGCAAATGAAAAGCGACGCACAGCTGTACACCGGACCTGCCAGAAGAGAGCCTTGGCTTGGGGGCGAAGGCGCTATCTCGCGAGATGATCTGGCCGGAATTCGGACGCATCGCACAATACGGATGGCGGAGCCGGCATTTGAAGCAGCCGCAAGATCAGCAGCCGCCGTTACGCGCGCTCCTGCCCTGCTGTTGAAGATAGCGCTTCTTGTTACGCTATTCTGCATCCGCCTATCGCTGGCAACGCCGGGTATGGCTTACGCTGCCTGCACCGTCTTCAATTTCCCCGATTCACATACGTCGCCTTCGACAAGCCCAATGGCCTCCGGCGGGTCCCCGACACAGCGGGTGAAATGATCCAGCGTCACAATCGACATCCCAACCCCATCGCTTATTCACGCTCTGATTGAATTCCATCAAGAGTCTGGAAAGAAACAAGCAGATCTGCTTCGGAAGGCTGGCCTTCCGAAGCACGCGTTGGAGCGATGATGTGGATCATTGGCTCTCGCATTGAGATAGTTCCCGGGAACACAGGTTAGGCAAGTTGAATATTTTTTGAGCAAAAATACATCCGCCTAAAATTTTTGCGGACGACTTGCCCGGTTTGCTGCATTGCGTCATAAAGACGGCATGAGCCGTCTGGATCTGACCATTCTTGTGATCGACGAAAACACGATCCGCGCCTCGATCATCGAAGAGGGGTTGCGGGACGCGGGCCATACGCGCGTGACCGTCATCCATGAGGTCCAAGGCGTAGCGCGCACCATCGAGACGCTGAGACCGGACGTCATCATCATCGATATCGAAAATCCGAATCGCGACATGATGGAGCATTTGTTTCAATTGACGCGCACGGTCGGGCGGCCGATCGCCATGTTCGTCGACCGCTCCGATACCGCCTCGATCGAGGCTGCGGTCGAAGCCGGCGTTTCGGCCTATATCGTCGACGGCCTGAAGAAGGAGCGGGTCAAGCCGATCCTGGACATGGCCGTCAGCCGTTTCAATGCCTTCAGCCGATTGCAGCAGGAATTGGCCGAGGCCAAATCAGCGCTGGAGCAGCGCAAGATCATCGATCGCGCCAAAGGCATTCTCATGAAGATGCGCGGCCTGTCGGAAGAGGAGGCTTTCGCCCTGCTCCGGCAGACGGCGATGAATGAAAAGAAGAAGATTTCCGAAATCGCACAAAGCGTGGTGACCGCCGCAGGACTGTTGATGTGAGGCCGCCGCGCAACGAGGAAAATGTCCGGAGGAAACCGGAGTGGATATGATGATGAGCAGTTTCGGCAGCAATCTGGCCGCGCCGTCCCGCCTGACTGGCGAGGGACCGAGGGTATTGCGCGCGGGTTTCATCCCGCTTGTCGATGCCTCGGTCCTGATTGCAGCGGCGGAATTCGGCTTCGCGCAGAAAGAAGGCATTACGCTCGATCTCGTCAAGGACGTCTCCTGGGCCAATGTCCGCGACCGCCTCGCCTTCCGCCAGTTCGACATCGCGCACATGCTGTCGCCGATGCCGGTTGCCTCGATGCTGGGGCTGGGCTCCAATCCCTCGCCCACCATCACCCCCTTCTCGCTCGGCAGCGGCGGCAACGCCATCACCCTGTCGACGCGGCTTTTCGAGCGGATGCGGAGCAAAACGGGGCTTTCGGATCAGGCAAGCGCGCTGGAAAGCACCCAGGCGCTGGCAACAGTGGTCAAACAGATGAAAGCCAGCGGCGAGCCGCCGCCGACGCTGGGCATGACCTATCCCTTCTCCTCCCATAATTACGAATTCCGCTATTGGCTTGCCGCCGGCGGCATCGACCCCGACCGCGACGTCAGGCTCGTGGTCGTGCCGCCGCCGCTGACATCCGATGCGCTCGCCGCCGGTGCCATCGATGGTTTCTGCGTCGGCGCGCCATGGAACATGGTCGCCTCGGAGCGCGGCGTCGGCCGCATCGTCGCCGCCAAGCAGGATATCTGGCCCTCGGCGCCGGAAAAAGTCATCGGCATGCGGCCGGACTGGGCGGAAAGCCACCCCGAAACGGTCTCCCGCCTGATCGTCGCGCTCGATGCCGCCGCGCGCTGGTGCGACCGGGCGGACAATCACGATGCGCTCGCCGAGGCTTTGGCCGATCAGCGCTATATCGCCGCCCCCGTCAACATCATCCGCCATGTCCTGGCCGGCGAGTTCAGCCTCGACGCCAAAGGCCATCGCCGGGTGATCGACCGGTATTTCAGCTTCCATGCCGGCTTCGCCAATTATCCGCGCCCCAGTCAGGCGCTCTGGATCTTCAGCCAGATGGTCCGCTGGGGGCAGAGCGCATTGTCCGAGCAGAATAGTCGGCTCGCCACCTCCGCCTACCGGCCCGATCTCTATCGGCTGGCGCTCGGCAACGATGCCGCGCCCACCGATGCCGATATTCGCATCGAAGGCGCAGGCGATGACGATCGCTTCATGGATGGCTACATTTTCGATCCGGCGGACATGGCGGCCTATGTTGCCGGATTTGCGGTCAAAGCGGAGATGCCGGCGACATCCGCAAGCGAGGATTTTTAAGGCGCCCTCGCGTGCACTGCACAAAATCGACGCAGCGCATCGTATTCCAATCACGTGATACGCTTAAAATATTCGCACGAAACAGCGTTGCTCAAAAATTGATCTCGGTCGGAAGTCTGAAAATTATAAGAGCAACTTCAATCACATAGGCGCCACCAAGAGAATTGGCATGCCGCTTGCTTGGTAATGATCGCCCCGATCAACGGCGATCGCGGCAAGCCGGGCACGCGATACGCGCCCGCAAAAGACATCGACGTCGCAAGGTTTTGCCCCGGAGAGCTTTCTTCCGTCCCGGGCCGCAGCAACCGAGCGGCGTTTTTTTATGTCAAAAATCCGTCAGACATCAGCAGAGGGGAACCTGCGCATGAACAAGATTTTGTCGGGTGGCGTTACGCGCCGCAGCCTATTGAAAACCTCCGCCACGGCAGCGCTTGTCGCAGCCGCGAAGACGGCTTTCCCCTCCGGCGCCTTCGCGGCCACGGCCGGGCCGGAAGTCACGGGGGCCAAGCTCGGCTTCATCGCGCTCACCGATTCCGCCCCGCTGGTCATCGCCAAGGAAAAGGGCCTGTTTGCCAAGCACGGCCTGCCCGACGTCGATGTCGCCAAGCAGGCCTCCTGGGGCGCGACGCGCGACAATCTCGTGCTCGGGGGCGCGGCCAACGGCATCGACGGCGCCCATATCCTCTCGCCGCTGCCCTACCTCATGCACACCGGCAAGGTGACGCAGAACAACCAGCCCGTTCCGATGGCGATCCTGGCCCGCCTCAACTACGACAGCCAGGCCATCTCGGTCGCCAAGGAATATGCCGAAACCGGCGTGCAGCTGGATGCCGCCAAGCTGAAAGCCGCCTTCGACGCCAAGCGCGCGGCCGGCAAGGAGATCAAGGCCGCCATGACCTTCCCCGGCGGCACGCACGACCTGTGGATTCGCTATTGGCTCGCCGCCGGCGGCATCGACCCCGACAAGGATGTTTCGACCATCGTCGTGCCGCCGCCGCAGATGGTGGCGAACATGAAGGTGGGCAACATGGACGTCTTCTGTGTCGGCGAGCCCTGGAACGAGCAGCTCGTCAACCAGGGCATCGGCTTTACAGCCTGTACCACCGGCGAAATCTGGAAGGGTCATCCGGAAAAGGCATTGGGCATGCGCGCCGACTGGATCGAAAAGAACCCCAATGCCGCCAAGGCGCTGCTGATGGCCGTCATGGAAGCCCAGCAATGGTGCGACAGCATGGACAACAAGGAGGAAATGGCGACCATCCTCGGCAAGCGCCAATGGTTCAACGTGCCGCCCAAGGATGTTCTTGGCCGCCTCAAGGGCGACATCAATTACGGCAATGGCCGTGAGGTCAAGGGAACCGACCTTTACATGAAATTCTGGAAAGGCGGAGTTTCCTATCCCTACCAGAGCCATGACGCCTGGTTCATCACCGAAAATATGCGCTGGGGCAAGTTTGCGCCGAATACCGACGTCAAGGCGCTGGTCGGCCAGGTGAACCGCCAGGACATCTGGCGCGACGCCGCCAAGGACCTCGGCGTGGCCGCGGCCGATATTCCGGCCTCGACCTCGCGCGGCAAGGAAACCTTCTTCGACGGCAAGGTCTTCGACCCAGAGAACCCCTCGGCCTATCTCGAAAGCCTGTCGATCAAGGTGGCATCGTGATGACGACCGCCACGCCGGAAACATCGTTCGACACCCGCGCCGCGCAAGTCTCAAGGATCTGATTCATGTCTGCAGCAGCCCGCAAACAGGACATCACGGCCACGGCCGCGCCGCAAAAGGAAAGTCGTGTCGTGACCCTCACCGCCCGCCCGGTCCGCCGCATCGATCTCGGCCGCGTCGCGCTGACGATCCTGCGCAACGTCCTCCCGCCCCTCGTCGTGCTCGCAATCCTGCTCGGTGTCTGGCAGCTCCTCTGTGAGCAGCCGGGCGCCAGCCTGCCGCCGCCATCGCAGGTCTGGCAGGAAAGCTACGATCTCATCGCCTATCCCTTCTTCGATAACGGCCCACAGGATATCGGCCTTGCCTGGCGCGTGCTGGTCTCGCTCCAGCGCGTCGCCTACGGTTTCGGGCTTGCTGCCGTCGTCGGCGTGCTGATCGGCGCGGTGATCGGGCAATCGGTCTGGGCGATGCGCGGCCTCGACCCGATCTTCCAGGTGCTGCGCACCGTGCCGCCGCTCGCCTGGCTGCCGCTGTCGCTCGCCGCCTTCCAGAACTCCAACCCCTCGGCAATCTTCGTGATCTTCATCACCTCGATCTGGCCGGTCATCATCAACACCGCCGTCGGCGTGCGCAACATCCCGCAGGATTACCGCAACGTCGCCAGGGTGCTGCGGCTGAACCAGATCGAATTCTTCTTCCGCATCATGGTGCCGGCCGCAGCACCCTATATCTTCACCGGACTGCGCATCGGCGCCGGCCTGTCATGGCTCGCCATCGTTGCGGCGGAAATGCTGACCGGCGGCGTCGGCATCGGTTTCTTCATCTGGGATGCGTGGAACTCGTCGCGCCTGCCCGACATCATCGTCGCGCTTGCCTATATCGGCGTCACCGGCTTCGTCCTCGACAGGCTGGTGGCGGCAATCGGCGCCATCGTCACCCGCGGCGCGGCCGGCAACTGAGGAGAGCATCATGAGCGCTTATCTGAAGCTCGATCACATCGACAAGCATTTCGACCGCGGCGGCCAGCGCGCCGAGGTGCTGAAAGGCATCGATCTCGCGATCAACAAGGGCGAATTCGTCTCGATCATCGGCCATTCCGGCTGCGGCAAATCCACCCTGCTCAACCTGATCGCCGGGCTGACGCCGGTCTCGGCCGGCGCCGTTCTGCTTGAGAACCGCGAGGTCAATTCGCCCGGCCCCGAGCGCGCCGTCGTCTTCCAGAACCATAGCCTGCTGCCTTGGCTGACGGTCTATGAAAACGTCAATCTCGCCGTATCCAAGCTGTTTCGCGGCACGAAGACCAGGGCGGAACGCCACGAATGGGTCATGCGCAACCTGGACCTCGTGCAGATGGCGCATGCCAAGGACAAGCGTCCCTCGGAGATATCCGGCGGCATGAAGCAGCGCGTCGGCATCGCCAGGGCGCTCGCCATGGAACCGAAGATCCTGCTGCTCGACGAGCCCTTCGGCGCGCTCGACGCCCTGACCCGCGCGCATCTGCAGGATGCGGTGATGGAGATCCACGCCCGGCTCGGCAGCACCATGGTGATGATCACCCACGATGTCGACGAGGCCGTGCTTCTGTCCGACCGCATCGTGATGATGACCAATGGCCCGGCCGCCTGTATCGGCGACGTGCTCGAAGTGCCGATCGCCCGGCCGCGCAGCCGCCTCGAGCTCGCCTCCGACCGAACCTATCTCAAATGCCGCGAAGCCGTGCTGAAGTTCCTCTATGAACGCCATCGCTTCGTCGAGGCGGCGGAATAGGTCATCGCAAGACGTATGAGAGCATCGGCAATGGGGCCGCGCTGGGATCGTCCCGCGCGGCGTTCCTCCCTCAACTTGACTATTTGCATTCGTTATGAGAACATATAGTGAACAAATGGAGGTATCCATGACGAATACGCAACAAGTCATCGAGCGTGCCATGACCTTTGTCGCAGTCTCCAAGGCCCTGCGGCAGCGGGAACAGGAGCGGCTCGCCGCCTGGAAACGCCGCGTCGATATCAGCCGCCCACTGCCGCCGCTGCCGCGTGCCGTGCAGCTTTCCCTCAAGCTTGATTGACGGTCTCATCGTCAAGCGACCGACCATGACGGCACAAGCCAATATCCCGGGCCGAAGGGAACCGCTGTTACGCCATCGCGTTTTCTTCCGGAAGGAGAGACACATGGCAAAGCATGGTCCGATACTATCGCCAGCCGCGGCTTCGCATGCCGGACTCCCCAATCCCCTCCAGCCTCCCTTGGTAAAACTGCCGAGGGTGGAAACGGAAGATGATGCCTATGCAAAGGGCGTTGAAGCCGGCAAGAAGGAGTCGATCGCCGAGAAGAACCCCTATCCGGAAAATAGCAGTCGCGCCAAGGCATTCGAGCATGGCTATCTGGACGGGCAGAAGATCAGAAGCGACGACAAGCCACCGAGCTGAGGCGTGGCAGGCTGATACCCTCGGCTGAAGGCCTCGTCTGCGATAGAACAGAACGCCTGCCCGAAAGCAGGCGTTCAGATCCAACAAAATGCCTTATGCCTTTATAAATTCAAGCAGATCGGCGTTGATCACATCCGCATGGGTCGTCGCCATGCCGTGCGGAAGACCCTTATAGACCTTCAGCGTGCCCTTCTTCAGCAGCTTGGCGGACAGAAGAGCGGAATCGGCGATCGGCACGATCTGGTCGTCGTCGCCATGCATCACCAGCACCGGCACGTCGATCTTCTTCAGGTCCTCGGTGAAGTCGGTTTCCGAGAAGGCCTTGATGCAATCATAATGCGCCTTGGCGCCGCCCATCATGCCCTGACGCCACCAGTTGGCGATGACGCCCTCCGAGACCGCGGCACCCGGACGATTGAAGCCATAGAACGGGCCAGCCGGGATATCACGGAAGAACTGGGCGCGATTGGCGACCAGCGCCGCGCGGAAGCCGTCGAATACCTCGATCGGCAGGCCGCCCGGGTTCTTGTCGGACTTGACCATGATCGGCGGCACCGCACCGATCAGCACTGCCTTGGCGACACGGCCATGGCCGCCATATTGCGCGACATAACGGGCAACCTCGCCGCCGCCGGTCGAATGTCCCACATGAATGGCGTTCTTGAGATCGAGATGCTCGACCAGTGCCGCGACGTCGGCAGCATATGTGTCCATTTCATTGCCGGTGGCAGTCTGGCTCGAGCGGCCGTGACCACGGCGGTCATGGGCGATGACACGGAAGCCGTGATGGAGGAAAAACAGCATCTGCGCATCCCAGTCATCGGAGCTCAGCGGCCAGCCGTGATGGAAGACGATCGGCTGTCCGGTGCCCCAATCCTTGTAGAAAATCTGGGTTCCGTCCTTGGTGGTGATCGTGCTGCTGCTCATGGTGGTATCCCTACCTTTCGAAGATTGCTTGGCGGAAGCTTGTGCAGGTTGCGTGAAGGGCATGACAGCCGCCGTGGCGGCCAGACCCAGTCCAGCCGACATGACGCCGCGGCGGGTCGCTTGCGTGATCGGGTTACTCATTTCAATCTCCAATCATCATATATCGCACGATTTGTTATCGCGATATCTATATGCATAGGGCAACTTCGCCCGACTGTCCATCATAAATTTATTGCGCAATTAATTATCGCGATAAATGTATGG
>JASGEG010000309.1:0-4155 GCA_047606605.1 Rhizobium sp. | reverse complement strand
GCCACGGCCCGCAAGCTACTGACCATTATCTACGACACACTCCGTAAGGGCTGGGTGTTCGAAGACTTCCCAAACTTCATCATCGCAGGCGCAAAACAACGTCCTGCTGGACAATCATCATAGGAGCCGTTATGCCCATCTTACGCTTGGAAATGCATCCGGGACGCACGCAGGAACAGAAGCGTGCCTTCGTTCGCGAAGCGACCAGGGTTGTCGTCGAGACGCTCGTCTGCCCGCCGGAATCGGTGGAGATCGTGATAACCGAAGTTTCGAAAGAGGCCTGGGCGACGGCCGGCAAGCTGAAATCCGATAGCTGATAACGATGACGGCCGAAAAGGCCATCCGTAAAACGGGCGCGCTGCCGGATTTGGTCAGCGCGCCCGCGGTCGTCGGTTTGTTCTGGCGCTATGCAACCGAGGTCTTGGCAGGCGCCTCGCTGCTCGCCGATGTTCCGCCCGATGTTTCGAAATCGAAGAACTTCTGGGTGACGAGAGCAGCGGCGCCGCGTGCCCAGGAATTGTCCTCCCAATCCGGGAGCAGCGGGGGAGCGGCGCGAAAAGTATGAGCGGCCAGGGTTGACCGCAGTGGTCCGAACAGCGCATCGCCGAAGGAAACGGCTTCGCCTCCCACCACGATCACCTCCGGATCGGTGACGTTGACGAGATTGGCGAGCGCCTTGCCGATCCCGGCCCCGGCTTCCGCGAGGATGGTCATGGCGGTGGGCTCTTCTTCTTTTGATGCTTGAATCATTTCCGCTAAGCTTGCGTCATCATTGCGGTTTGTTCTCTCGCGCCAGGTGCGGAGCATCGAGACCTGCGAATGATAGGCCATCAGGCAGCCGCGCTTGCCGCATTCGCACAGGCGGCCACCTTCCTCGTGCAACACATGGCCGAACTTGCCGGCCGCGCCATTGGCGCCGCGATAGAGCTTGCCCTCGATGATCAGGGAGCAACTGATGCCGACGCCGATCGCCATGACGGCCATATTGCGGTGCTGTCGTCCGAGCCCAAAGAGCTGCTGGGCGATGGCATATGCGTTCGTATCGTCTTCGAGCCAGACCGGCACGTTGACCTTCTGCGCCAGAATGGAGGCGAGGGGAACATTGTTCCAGCCGAAGCGGTGGCTGCGCACGCAGGTGGTCTGATCATTGTCGATGACGCCGGGCATCGAAATGCCGATGCCGGCAAGCTGGGCGTTCGGCCGCGCGGCATATTGGACGAGCAGGGGGACGGCCGCAGCCAGCGTCTTTGCGACGTTTTCGGGATCGCGGTCGGCAAGGGTCAGCCGCAAGGAGCCGAGCGGGTTGGTGGCAAGGTCGGTGACGACGCATTCCACGGTATCAACCATCAGTTTAAAACCGATTGCCAACCCATTGGTATAATTGATTTCAACAGGGATCGGCCGTCGGCCGGCGAGCCCTGCCACCGCCTTGCCTTCGCTGACATGACCCTCCTCGATCAGATCCGAGATGACGAAGGTGACGGCCGCCGGGCTGAGGCCGGTAATCGTCGCAATCTCCGCGCGGCTTTTCGGCCCTTCCTGGCGCAGAAGGTTGAGAATGAGCCGCCGGTTCAGGGCGCGCGAGGTGCTCTGGTCGCCTTTCAGCTTCACGATGTCTCTTTCTTAATTTTGTAAATTAATTATTGCGTCTGTTTCGAACCTATGCATAACTTCCCTTGTCGATCAACATCCGGCCCGTGCGCAAGCACGAAGAAGTCAAAAAAGGACTCATAGTTTCTCGGCTCCGTTTGTCCGGGCAGCGTTCACCGTTGCCTCGGCGGGTCCCTTGCGGCCATGCGTCCGGAATTGGGCATGGGAATGCTCGCAGGGCCCGGCTGGCCACGGGTTGAGGGTGATGACGGCGTTACAATGGGAGGATTTTTAAATGACTTTCAATTTGCTTGGAAGGCAATCGAGCCGTCGTAGCTTTCTGATGGGGGCAGGGGCGGTTTCGGCCGCGGCGCTCACCGGTTTCCCGATGCCGGCGATCGCGCAGGCGCAGGATATCAATATCATTTCCGACGAGAATAACGCCGACGCGCTGGCGATCCTGCGCAAGATCGGCGACGACTTCGGCAAGCAGGCCGGCGTCAAGGTCGTGATCAACAACATGGACCATGAGGCCCATAAGACCGCGATCCGCAACTATCTGGTCGCCGGCGCACCGGACATCTGCTTCTGGTTTTCCGGAAACCGCATGCGCGCCTTCGTCAAGCGCGGTCTTTTTGACGATATCTCCGATCTGTTCGAGAAGGAGAAATACAAGGACGTGCTCGGTGCGGCGGCCGGTTCGGTCACTGTCGACGGCAAGCAATATGGTCTGCCGACCGGGGGCACGCTCTGGGGCATGTTCTACCGCAAGGACGTCTTCAGCCAGCTTGGCGCCGCGGTGCCGGCGAGCTGGGACGATTTCCTCGCCTTCGGAGCAAAATGCAAGTCAGCCAATCTGACGCCGGTCGCCATGGGTACCAAGGAACTCTGGCCGGCAGCCGGCTGGTTCGACCAGATGAACCTGCGCATCAACGGCCTCGACAAGCATATGGCGCTGATGAACGGCGAGATGAGCTATCTCGACCCGGCCCTGAAGCCGGTGTTCGACCAATGGGAAGCCCTGATCAAGCAGGACTTCTTCACGCCCAACCATACGTCCTTCGGCTGGCAGGAGGCGGGCGCACTGCTGGCGCAGAAGAAGGCCGGCATGATGAATCTCGGCGCCTTCGTCCGCTATGCCTTCCCGAAGGAAGACCTCGATCAGCTCGCCTTTGCGCCGTTCCCGACGATCGATCCGAAGGTCGGCCGTTTCGAAGAGTTTTCGCTGAATTCGGTCCATATTCCGGCGAATGCCAAGAACAAGCAGGGCGCCCGCGAGTTCCTGGCCTATTTCTACCGACCGGAAAATCTCGGTCCTTATCTCGAGCCCGGCGGCAACGTTCCGCCGCGCAACGATCTGCCGCCGAGCAAGGACCCGCTGGTCAATGCCGCCGTCGAGACGCTGAAGACGGTGCAGGGCACCTCGCAATATTACGACCGCGACAGCGATCCCGACATGGCGCAGGCCGGCCTGGTGGGCTTCCAGGAATTCATGGCGAAGCCCGAACGGCGCGATGCGATCCTCAAGCGGCTCGAAGGTACGCGCAAGCGTATCTACAAGCTCTAGCGTTTCCTCCCGGCGACCGGGAGGCGGGGCCGCTGCTCCGCCTCCCCATATCGAAAGAGGATCTCAGATGATGATATTCTGGCGCCGCCATCGCTGGTGGCTTACCCCCGCTTTGCTCATTTTACCCGCGGCCATCCTGTTTTCCGTCGTCATCCTGTGGTCGGCGCTCGAAAGCATCTGGATCAGCCTGCACGAATGGGATGGCTTCAGCCCGATGACCTGGATCGGCCTCGGCAATTACGTCGAGCTGTTCAACGATCCGCAATTCTACGTGTCGCTGAAGAACAACCTGATCTGGCTGGTGATGTTCATGGCCGCGCCGCCGCTCGGGCTGGCCATCGCGCTTCTCGTCAACCAGAAGATCCGCGGCATGCGGCTATTGAAGTCGCTGTTCTTCATTCCGCTGGTGCTGGCCTCGGTCGCCGTCGGCGTCGTCTTCACCTGGGTCTACACGCCGCAGCTCGGCCTGCTGGCGCTGATCTTCGGCTTTTTCGGCGCGACCGCGCCGGCCGTCCTGTCGGACGAGCATTTCGTGACCTTCGCCATCGTCATCGCCGCACTCTGGCCGCAGATCGCCTTCTGCATGGTGCTTTATCTCGCCGGCCTCAACAATCTCAGCGAGGAGCTGATCGGCGCCGGCCGGGTGGATGGGGCGAGGGGCTGGAACATGCTGCGCCACATCGTCCTGCCGCAGCTGACGCAGGTCACCTTCATCGCCATTGCCGTCACGGTCGTCGGCGCGCTCCGCTCCTTCGACATGGTGTCCGTCATGACCCAGGGCGGGCCGTTCGGCTCATCGCAAGTGCTCGCCTATCAGATGTTCGAACAGTCGATCTTCTCCTACCGCTTCGGCTACGGCGCGGCGATCGCTTCGGTCCTGTTCGTGATCATGGCGGCCTTCATCGTCTGGTATCTCTCGCGCATCATCCGCATGGAAGAAAGGGGGGCCTGATGTATCCGCGCCCAATCCCCGAAGATGCCATCTGGCGTCGCCGCTT
>JASGEG010000308.1:0-10112 GCA_047606605.1 Rhizobium sp. | reverse complement strand
TCCCGAAGACGACACGCGTGAACAGGTCGCGGCCGACATTGTCCGTACCGAACCAATAGTCGGCGGATGGCGGCAGGTGGCGGGCACGGAAATTGACCGCCGCCCCGACATGCTCCGGATGCGGTGTGATCCAGGGCGCGAGAATGGCCGCGAGCACGCAGATGACGACGATGGCGGCGCCGATGACCGCCGTCGGATTGCGGGAGAACCGATACCAGTTCTGATAGGCGTTGGAGAGGCGTTCGACCTCTGCGACCGCAGTATCGGACATCAGCGCCTCCCCCGGATACGGATGCGGGGATCGACGATGCCGACCAGCACGTCGATGATGAGATTGACGAGCACGAAGAAGACGCCGGAGACGATCACCACGCCCATGACGGCATTCAGATCCTTCTGCATGATGGTGCGCACACCATAGGCCGCCATGCCGGGCCAGGCGAAGACGAGTTCGACGACGAAGGCATTGCCGATCAGCGACGCGAATTCGAGGCCGGAAATCGTCAGCGGCAATACGAAGCTCGGCCGCAGCATGTATTTGAAGACCCGGACCCGTTCCGGGATGCCGAAGGCGCGGCTGGCCTCGATATAGTCCTGGCTGGAAACGTCGATCATCGACGACCGGGTGACGCGGGCGATCTGCCCCATGGTAGCCGCCGACAGAGCCAGCGACGGCAGAAGCAGATAGCGCAGCGTCTCGCCGAAAATGTCCAACCGGCCGTGCAGCAGGGAATCGAGGGTCAGGAGCCCGGTGATGTCCGCACTAAAGGCCGCACCGGGCGGCAGACGCCCCGTTGTCGGCAGGATATGCAGGACGTAGCCGGCCAGGATCTGCAGAACGAGCGCAAGGAAAAAGCTTGGGGTCACGGCGCAGAAGATTGCAATCAGCCGCACCAGATTATCGGGCCATTTGTCCTTCCATCGCGCGGCAGCCACGCCGAGCGGCACACCGAGGACGAAAGCGATGGTAATCGTTGCCAGCACCAGCTCGAATGTCGCCGCAAACGTTTCCCTGATATCGTCGCTGACCGGCCGTTTGGTCAGGAGCGACAGGCCCAGATCACCGCCGGCGAGCCCGGAGACATAGATGCCGTATTGCTGGATCAGCGGTTTGTCGAAGCCGAGCGTCTGGCGCAACTGCTCAACCTGCTCATTGCTGGCCCGCGGCCCGAGCGCCAGTCGCACCGGGTCCCCGGGCATACCGCGGGCGATCGTGAAGATCACGACCGACAGCCCGAAAAGCACCAGTAGCGACCAGAACACGCGCCTGATCAGGAAGAATAGGAATTCCAATGTTCCAGCCCGTATTGAAGATGATGGAGGATGCGGACGGCCCTTTCGGGGCCGTCCTCTGCGAGCAGCCACATGAGGACGACGCTGCCCGAAGTCCGGTCAGGCGCTACTTGCAGATCCAGCGGTAGCGGGTGAACTTGTAATCGAAGGACTGCATCGGCACGGCGTGGAAACCTTCCAGGCACTTGTCCATGGCATGCTGAACGGTCTGCGTTTCCAGGAAGACGTCCGGCTGGAGATCGACGATCTTGTGCTGCAGCTCCTTGTAGATCTCCGCCTGTTTGGCCTTGTCGGGCGTCTCGCGGGCCTGATCGATAAGGGTATCGACGGCCGGGTCCTGCAGCCATTCGGCCGAGGCCCAGGTACCCGCGGCCTTCGAATGATACTGGGTAAAGAACATGGAATCCGGCGAAGGGTAAGTCGGGCCGAAGAATATCTGGTTGACCGCCGGCGTTGTCTCCACCTTGTTGGTGATCTCGGTTACGCGGTTCCACGGATCGGCCTGTTGGGTCACCTTGAAGCCGAGCTGTTCGAGATTGGACTGCATCAGCAGGCTCAGTTCCTCCTCGAATTTCGTGCCGGCGACATAGCCGAGCGTGATCGGAATTTCACCGCCGGCATATTTGGACTGGGCGATTTCAGCCTTGGCGGCTTCGAGGTCGTATTTCGGCGCCGGAAGATCGTTGGCGTAGAAATCGGCGAAGCCGGCCGGCAGCGGGCCGTTCAACTGGCCGCCGGGAACGATGACGTTGCGAACCGTATCGTAGTCCGTCGCATAGGCTATCGCGCGACGAATATGGATATCGTCGGTCGGCGGCACCTTGGTGTTGAGCTTCAGGTAAAAGCCGATCGTCGTATCTTCGCTGACGATGTTGAAGCGGCCCATTTCCTTCAGCGCCTTATAGGTATCGGGCGATTGATACTGGCTGCTCATCGTCAATTCGCCCGAAGCCGCGAGCGAGCGCACCGTCGCCTCGTCATTGGTGATGATCCAATGCACTTCGTCGATAGGGCCATCGTTGAAGCCCTTGTAATAATTCGGGTCGCGTTCGATTGTCATGGACGCGCCGCGATCCCATTCCTTCAACGTGTAGGGGCCGGCGCCGGCCGCCCTGGTCGCAAGATAGGTCTGCCCGTCGTCGGCGCCGGCATTCGCCTTGACGACATCGGCATTGAGAATGAAGACGGCCGGCACGGTGCTCAGAAACGGCGCGAAGGCCTTCGACAGCGTGAACCTGACCGTATGCGGATCGACCGCGACGACAGAGCCCGGCTTCAGCACATCGGCAAACAGATTGGCAGGCCCGAGATTGATCTTCAGCAGCCGCTCGAAGGAATAGACCACATCCGAGGCCTCGACCGGCGAGCCATCACTGAAATGCGCGTCGGCGCGCAGCTTGAAGGTCACGTCCTTGGCGTCCGGTGAAACAGTCCAGCTCTCGGCGAGTTCCGGCAGGAGATTGCCGCTGGAATCGACGGTCACGAGACCATCATAAAGGTTCACCGCCGCCATGTAGTCGGTGTAATCGGAGATCTTGGCCGGATCGATCGAGCCGAAGATCTGGACGGTATTCATGGTCACGACGGTCTTGGCCGCCGCCTGGCCGGCAACGCCTGCCATGCAGGCGGCAATTGCGGCTGAAGCAATCAGTTTGAATCTGCGCATGGTATCTCCCGGTTCGATTGTTCCCCGCGGCCATTCCCGGCCGCTTATGATTGTTCCGTTCCATCCGAGGCGTTGACGAGACTTCAGAGGCGCGGCCGAACTGATAGGGCAAGGTCAACCGCCGCGGGCGCTCGGGTCGCCGGGCATTTCTCCTGCCGACCCCGTCCTCTTCTGTTCCGGGGCGGTGGTCCGAGGGAAGATTGCATGGCCGCGGGAGCCGGCTCAACACACAGCGGGTCTAGGTTTTTGATTAAATAGTATAGGTTTTGCGCCGGCGCCGATGCCAAAGCTCGCCGTCGGCAACCCCGATCAGCTGACGAGGCCGAGCGCACGGGCGGAACTGATCGCTTCCTGCCGGTTACGGCAGCCGAGCTTGCGATAGACGTTGCCGAGATGGAATTTCACCGTTGCCTCGCTGAGGCCCAGCGTATTGGCGATGAACTTGTTGGCCGCCCCTTCCGAAATCATCAGCAGGATCTTGCTTTCGCGTCGAGAAAGCTCGTTGCGCCCGCCCGTCGGGCTCGACAGCCGGCCGCTGTCGCGCAGCTTGCGGATGATCTGCTTGATCGGCAGCGTCGTCGCCAGGAAGCCGCCGATGCGCTGGTTGCCGATCAGTTCCTCCAGGAAGACGCGCTCTTCGGAGAGCGGCGCGATGGCGCCGAGGCGCGCGCAGTCCTCGAAGGTCTTCTGCAGAATGGCGCGGGCGCGCGTCAGGTTGCGCTGGCGCTTGGCGATATAGGCGAGCCAGATTTCGCTGCTCATGCGCTGACGGTCCGCAAGGTGCAGATTGCCGGTCATGCCGTTGATGAGCTCGTCGAGGCCGGGACGCGACGGCTGCTCGTAGGTCACCTGACGCAGCCAGGCGAGCGCAAGCGCGATCTCGTCGCGATCGTGCAGATGGACAAGTTCCGCTCCCGCATTCAGCACCCAGTGGCGATCGACGCGCGAATCGATCCGCGACAGGCGTTGGGAGGCTTCCTGCCAGCGATTGGCGTTTTGCAGGACAGCCGCCTCGCGGATCTCGATCATCGATTGGAACTGCCGGTTGGACACCTGGTAGACGCGCCAGCGATCGAGGAAACTGCGCGCGGCGATCGTCGAGAAATGATCGCCTAGCGCTTGGCTGCCGTAATGCAGCGCGAATTCCAGCAGGCTCGGCCAGATCTCGCCATGGGAGAAATCGTCGATTTCCAGGCTGAGGAACCGTGCGAGCGGCTCCGCCCGGCCGCCTTCATATTCGACACAGGCTTCCAGCAGCGCCTGCAACCGTACGTCGTTCGGACTATCGAAAGGGAGCTCGCGCAGGCTCTGCGCCGCGCGCGCGGAATGCTTGCGGGCGGCGAGCGCATCGCCCATCAGCAGCCGGATCAGCGCCTGATGAAGGGAGATGTAAAAACACAGCATCGGCGCTTTGGCGCGCTCGTAATGATGCATGGCCCGCAGCGCCACCTCTTCCGCCTCGGCGAAGCGGCGGTTACGGATATAGAATTCGAGCACCGAATTATAGAAGCTGCCGCGCAGGAGGTGATCGTCCAGAGGAAATTCGGCAATCAAAGCGAAACACTTTTCGAGCAGGTCTTCGGAAAAGAAATAATCCTCGTAGATCAGCATCAGCAGCCGGAAGGCGCGGAACTCGCGAGAGAAGACGGCGCGTTGCGAAAAGACCGCTTCCGGATCGTTGGCGAGATCACCGAAACGGTCGGCAAGCAAGCGCCGCGCCCGCGACACGTCGCCGAGCTTCAGCGCCTGCAGGGCAAGGGCGAGCACCAGCACTTCGCTCTGAAGGGCATAACTGCGAGGAAAACCCGCGAGAATGCGGTCATAGGCCTCCGGCCCCTGGAAATAGAGCAGGAAGATTCCCTTCGCCTCGACGAAGACCCTCAGGGCATTGTCGTAGAAGCCGGCCTGCTGGAAGATTTCGATCGCCTTGACCGGAAAGCCACGCGCGGCAGCGGCTTCGGCAATCGCCTTGGCATCCGCGGGCACCTTGATGCGCTGCGCGATCACATTGTCGAGGGCGAGCCGAAGATCGGCGGCAATCGACGGCAAACACAAGCTTCCGCCCGCTGCGAACGGCAACAGCGGGTAACGACTATCCGGATCAGTCTCTTCTGCATCAAGCATGATCCTGAGATCGACCAGCGCTTCCGCCGGCACCGGATGCAAGAACTCGCTTTCGAGAAAGGCGCTCAGCCTTTGGCCGGAAAGCTCCGGATTGAAGGCAAGAAGCGGCCAGCCGCCGGAAGTGCGCATGATCTCATCCGCACGGTCCGCACCCAAAACCGCGCCAGCCTCCTCCCGCCCGATCAGCAGAAGAGCGTCGTCCGCAATATACGCCTTGCCATAGGCAACCGCCCGGGAAAGACCCGGCAATACTATATCCGGACGCTTGGCAATGAAGATACGCACCCCTGCCGATAAGAAGGCTTCGGGCAAGGCCGCAGGCTCGACATGCGGCGGGATATCCCAGATGCAGACCTCGCTGCCCGCAACGACGGGCGCCGTTTCGCCAACATGAACCTCCACGCCGAAATGCACCGCGAGCTCCCACAGCGCCGCAGACTTGCCCATCCCGGCGGGCGCCTCAAGAACGACGAGCGGCTCCCGACGCGCCAGAAGGGCATCGCGAACTCTTGGTCTGCTGACATATGTACCCACTTGCTTATCCGCGGCCAACGCTCGTTCCGTGATCCTGTCTTTGCCTTTTCATAGCAGCTTAATAAATCGCCTCGTGAAGAGCATCCCGGTCAAGGGAAGTCTGCGCACACTGTCTGTTACCGAGCGACAATATGCACGAATGAGACTTCTGATTGGCGAATCGTCGAAAACTGAGAAAGCAGCCCCTCAACAGCTCGCTCCCCTCTGACTTTCGTCTTGAAAATCACAGAAATCATATTTTAAACAATTAGTTATAACCAATACATGTTGATTTCCACCCAGAAGTGACCCTGGATTGGAGTGAACCCTTCGGGCTGGACCACGGACGCTTCAAACTAAGCCGCCTGCTGGGCAAGTTGATTTTCAAATTCCTCTGGCGATCGATATCCAAGTGCCGAGTGTAAACGCCTGGAATTGTAGACCCGTTCGATGAACGTCGGCAATCGTTCGGCGACATCGGCGAAGGTGAGCTTCTCTTTTGAAGTCCTGACTTCAACCGTCATCATACAGCTCGCCTCACCGCGTGCAACATCCGTGCCTGGCTCCAAATAATTTCGGAGAACGCCGTTGTTCGGCTAGGTTTGCCGAGACCGGGATTACGAATTAAGCTCTTGAAAGGGTGTGAACCTTCGACGTCGCTTTCCTATTTTGTAAAACAGAAGGTCCGCTGAATTTTATTGCAACCGGTGTTCCGCCCTGTGCGCCGGGCCTGTTCTCGTGTCGACTGCCGGGATCAGGAAGTGCTGTAACGGCGCTGCTAACGCATTGCCACCCGAACGGCGAGATCGACGAGCCTGCCGAACGGCGCGTGCAGCAAGCTGGGTAGGTTCCAGCGCCCCTGGTCGAACACGCCTTTGGCATGGCTCATGGCGCGAAACCCCTCGATGCCGTGATAGGCACCCATGCCGCTCGGACCGATGCCGCCGAACGGCAGATCGTCTTGGGCGACATGGATCATCGTGTTGTTGATCCCGACATTGCCCGATGTCGTCAGTTGTAACAGGCGAGCGCATTCGGCGTCCCGTTCGCCGAAATAATAGAGCGCCAGCGGCCGTGGACGCCCGTTCACATGCTCGATGACCTCGTCCAGCGTGCAATAAGCGCGTACCGGCAGGATCGGACCGAAAATCTCCTCGCGCATGACGGCCGTATCGTCGCCGGCGCCGAGGACCAGCGTAGGGGCGAGCGTACGCGGCCGTCCGGCAGCCCTCTCCGGCCGGACGCCGACCTCGACCACCCGCGCGCCCCTGCCGCGGGCATCGTCGAGAAGTCCTCTCAGCCGGCCGAAATGCCGGTCACTGATGATGGACGTGTAGTCGTCGCTCACAGGCCCGGCCGGATAGGCGCGGATGACGGCCTTTTCGTATCCCTCGACGAAAGCGGCGAGGTCGTCCTCATGGACGAGCGCATAATCCGGCGCGACGCAGGTCTGGCCGGCATTCGACAGCTTGCCGAAGACGATGCTTCCCATCGTCCGCTCGTCGACGTGGCCGCGCTGGACGATGACGGGGCTTTTGCCACCGAGCTCCAGCGTCACGGGCACGAGATTGTCGCTCGCCGCTTTCATGACCATGCGGCCGACCTCCGTGCTGCCGGTGAAGAGCAGGTGATCGAAGGGAAGACGGCTGAAGGCGGCGCCGACATCCGGCCCACCGAGCACCACCGACACTTCGTCGGGGGTAAAGACACCGGCAAGCATGCGCCCGATCGCCTCGCTCGTGCGCGGCGTCAGCTCGGAAGGTTTCAGCATCACCCGGTTGCCGGCGGCAAGCGCGGTCGCGAGCGGGATGATAGAGAGGGAGAAAGGATAGTTCCAGGGCGCCATCACACCTACAACACCCTTCGGCTGATATTCCACATGCGCCCGGCCGGACCGGTAGAAGAGACCGACATGCCGGCGCTGCGGCTTCATGAACCGGCGCAGATTGCGCCCGAGATAGTCGATCGACTGGACCACCCCGACAAACTCCATGAGGTCGGTCTCGTGGCGGGAGCGATGGCCGAAATCGGCGCTAACTGCGTCCTGGATCGCCGCCCTGTGGCCAAGGACGGCGGCGCGCAGCCTGACCAACCGGGCCTTGCGGTCACCGAGGGTTGGCGGGCCGTCCTTCAGGAAGGCGCCGCGTTGCCGTTCGAGGCTTTGCGCCATTTCGACGTCTGGATCAGGCTGTACGTGCAGGGTCATGGCATCTCGCGAAAACATTGCTGGCGGCGGCTGGCGTTTGGGAGCGGCAGGGTGAGCGCCAGGCCCGGCGCTCGGGACTCATCCACGGATGAACGCCAGCAGGTGAGCGTTGATCACATCGGCGTTGACCGTAAGCATCCCGTGCGAGAAGCCCGGATAGATGATCAGCTTGCTGTTCTGCAGGAGCTTATCCTGCATGATCGCCGCCGTCTTGTAGGGGACCACCTGGTCGTCATCGCCCTGCAGCACGAGCGTCGGAACGGTGATCGCCTTCAAATCCTCGGTCTGGTCGGTTTCCGAGAACGCCTTGATCCCTTCGTAATGCGCCTTGGCGCTTCCCATCATGCCCTGTCGCCACCAATTCTCTATGACGCCCTGCGAGGCCTTCGCGCCGGGACGATTGTAGCCATAAAAGGGACCGGCGGGCACATCGAGGAAGAATTGCGCGCGGTTGGCGGCGAGCGCGGCACGGAAATAGAAGTTCGGCGCCCATGTCGGGCCGATCCGCGACGGGACCATCACTTTGGGGATGCGCCGGAAGAAATCGATATTGCCGGTCGCCGGGTCTTTCGCCACCTCATCAAGATCGGGATTGGAACGAAAGCGGTCGTAGTATCCGCCTTTCGGCACCATGACCGAATGGCCGCCAAAATCGACTTCTGTTTGCGCCTCTGCCATGAGCAGTCACTTTCTTCAATGATGCCGCCGGTCTTGCCGAGCGGCATGATAACGTTAAAGCCCAGTTTAAGGTCAAGTATCGATCGGCGCCTTCTATTGCCGGGAACGATCCCGGCAGTCTGCGATCAAGCCGCCGTTTTCCGGGCCGCTATCCAGCGCCGGTACTGACGGGCGTTGCGCTTGGCCGATATCTGCGAGATCAGCAGCGCCCAGACCGGCGACACATTGGGAACTGTGCGCCGGCGTCGGCTGAGCCGAACCAACTGATAGCGGACAGCCGCCATGTGCGCCGAAGACGCAACCGGCTTGTTCTTCCAGGTGATCGGCCTCATCGTCGATGCGTCGTTTTTCCCGAGCTTCCAGTTGCGTGGCAGGTTCGGCTCGATGGCGAGCGCGGTTGCGATCCCTGCCATGGCCACACCGCTCTCGATCACCTTCTCCGCCACTTCGCGGCGGCGAATGCCACCCGTGACCATCAACGGCATCATCGCGACCTCGGCAATCTCATGCGCAAACTCGAGGAAGTAGGCTTCACGCGCCAGGGTGCGTTCGTCGCGCGCCGCACCCATCATCACAGGGGCCTCGTAGCTACCGCCCGACAGTTCGACGAGGTCAACGCCAAGCGAGCCGAGCATCTTGACGACGTCACGCGCGTCCTCCGGCGAGAAGCCGCCGCGCTGGAAATCGGCAGAGTTGAGCTTGACCGACACCGCGAAACCCGGCGAGACGGCTGCGCGTACGCCGCGTACAATGTCGAGCAGCAGGCGCGCGCGGTTTTCAAGGCTCCCGCCCCAGCGATCCTTGCGGTGGTTGGCGAGCGGCGAGAGGAACTGACTGAGCAGATAGCCGTGGGCGGCGTGAATCTCGACACCGGTGAAACCAGCGCGTTCCGCGAGGGCAGCGGTGTTGACAAAACGGCGCTCGACCTCGGCAATGTTGGCAGCCGTCATTTCGCGAGGGATGGGAAAGACCTTGGACTGTGCACCGAGATCAAGTGGGATCGCCGACGGCGCCAGCGTCTCCTGCCCGAGTCCTGCCGGCATCTGCCGGCCGGGGTGATTGATCTGCATCCAGACCTGGCCGCCATACGTCATGAAGGATCACTTTTCAGGGGGCAGTCCACCGCGGCGAAATAACCGAAATCAGTCCATCCTAATAGAAACAAGGCAACCGGAACTCGATCGAATCCGTTGTCCGCGACTTAGCGAAATGCTTGTCCGCGACTTTCTGAAATTGCCGTCCCAATTTACCAAAATCCGCACTTGACCACGACTGCCGTGCTTGCCCCACCGAATTCAGTCGACCTTTGAACGGCTATCAAGCTGTCCCGTTAGGGCGCATGCCTATTGAGGGTCACCAGACTTTGTCTCGACGAATGAGACGTCTGATGTGCCATTGAGGCCCTCGGCGGAAAACCGCAAACTCAGTTCAGTATCCTCCAGGAGGCCAATCGCCGCGACCAACCGCGTTCGGTTCAGGTCGCGCCCGACCGCTTCCATCGCTGAAACCAGCAGGCGCGCGGACACCGCTGCATGGGCTTGAAGCAGCGAACCCGCGCTCTTGCGTTCGGTCAGTTTTGCTTCCGGAATGGCGAGAACAGCGGATCGACGCATCTCCTTCACCGGTATAATC
>JASGEG010000307.1:0-22506 GCA_047606605.1 Rhizobium sp. | reverse complement strand
GTTTTTCCTGGCTCACCATGTTGCCTTTTTCGTCGTCGTTACCCAACTCGACCTCATATAGGGCGTCGATACACCATATGAAATGGTGCTTCTGCAGCACAAGTAACGACGATGATCTATGTAAAACTTTAGATATATTTCGATAAAAATAAGTATACCTGCTTTAACCACTCATTATGGTTAACAATTCGTCTGTTGCCTTGAAGCAACATCGAAATTCAGCCACGCCTGTGCCACAATGATATCATAATTTAGCTCTTCGAATTCCTCATTTGCATTCCAATTTCAGTGCCGATCCGGGAGGGACATATTGTAATTGCTCGTGATGCTTCGAAGTCGATCACAGTAGACGAAGAGCACGGGCCTGAAAGGAGAAAAGTATGCGTACTCTTATCACGACCCTCATGGTCTCCGCTTTTGCTCTCGGTGGCTTCACCGCTGCTCACGCAGCCGACGCCGTCGAGCAGATCCCGCAGCCGCCCGTTGCTCAGGAAGCAGCTCCGGCCGTCAACAACTGGTCCGGTTTCTACATCGGCGGTGCTGGCACCTACAACATGGGCCACTTCAACGGCACGGGTAACACCTACGGCTTCGGCGGCCAGGCCTTCACTGGCTACAACTGGCAGCAGGGTCAGATCGTATACGGCGTCGAAGGCGACCTCGGCTACTCCGACTCGGATACGACCCGCAACGGCCTGACCGCCAAGAGCGGCGTCAACGGCTCGGTTCGCGGCCGTATCGGTTACGACTTCAACCCGTTCATGCTGTACGGCACGGCTGGTCTGGCCATCGGTCAGAACAAGCTCTCCGACGACACCTCGTCCGACAGCAAGACGGCTGTTGGCTACACGGTCGGTGCCGGTGCTGAAACCTTCCTGACCAACAACGTCACGGCTCGTATCGAATATCGTTACACCGATTACGGCAAGGAACATTACAACCTCGACTCCGGCAGCTTCTCTCGCGGTTACGACGAGCAGAGCGTCAAGGTCGGTATCGGCGTAAAGTTCTAATCCGACAGCAATGTCTGACGAAGAAGCCGGGGTTTTGCCCCGGCTTTTTTCGTTTCCGATCGAGTCCCGTGCATTCATTATTTCGAAAATTACTCAACTTTACCGTTTGAATTTGTTGCTGAAATCCGCCTATATGGTTGTGGTGGGCGGGGGCATATATGGATGGCGAAGTGGCTTTACAGTGTAGGAGACGGCTATCTGGGGCCGATTGAGGAAGATGAGATACGCGCACTGATCCAATCGGGAACGGTGAAAGGCGAAACGCTTCTGTGGAGCTCTGGAGCAGATAGGTGGTTACGCGCCGAGGATGTTGAAAAATTCGCAAACGCTTTTGTGCGACCAGAACCTCAGCCAACACCGCCGTCATCGTCAATTGCAGCGGTAGTATCCATAATTGAAAACGTCGATTTGCCTGCTCGTGCACGCCCATGGCCACGTTTCTTGGCGCGATTCATCGATAATACTATTATGATAGCGGTGCTTGGAACTGCGCTTACGTTTGCTAGCGCGCTTTACGCTCCCGCTTTATATATCAAGATCATAGAAATGAACGATACCGTCTGGGCAATATGTCTTTTGCCGATCGCGGCTTTGGTGCTTGCGCTGACAATGGCGCTGACGGGGACAACGCTAGGCAAAACAATATTGGGGATACGTGTCGATGTCCCTAAGGGACAAGGCAGGCTAAAGTTCTTTCTCATTCGGGAGTTAAAGATATGGCTGGTAGGCCTCGGGCTTGGTATCCCAATCGTTACTCTGTTAACCCAAATCTACCAACATCGCCAGGTGGCAGCCGGAAATCCGGCGAGCTATGATGAAGGGGGAACTGCCGTTGTTGGAAGACCGACGAAGTTCCGTATCGGGGCGGGAATACTCGTCGCGTTGAGCCTGTACAGTTTCCTAACGTACCAGGCAGAGGATGTGTGGGCTAATCGCAATATTTATGCAACCCAGCCCTGGACCAATCCCATCAACAACCGCACTGCCCGTATTGGAAGGATGTGGCAGGCGCAAGAGTTGAAGACGGATGGCGGCCGCCTGTTCTACTTTGCGGCGAAAATGCAACTCGCGGACGCGCTTTTCGGTTATGAAGAGCTCGAGCTGGATGATATTGATAACCTCACCTATGCCAATGCTATTGAGAGCACGATCGCCTCAGATATTAGCATTAGCTCGGAGTGGGAGCCTGTGATCGTTTATGGATATCCCGCTCTGCGCGCTGTTGGTAAGAGTATCAAGGACAATGATACGAACGTCGAGATTACCGTCGTTGTTACCAGGAGACATGCCTGGAGGACGTTCGTCTTCACGCGCGGGCGTGAAGTAAAGGACTTGCCGGGTAAAAACGAATTTGTTCAAGCCGTATTCACCACAGCCGAATGAAGCGATTTCCTGAAGAAAAACCGTTATTTAGCGAGCGCGTTAACCGGTCATCCCTGCGGCTTCATCGCCGGATAGTCGGGGAAATGTTTTTCGAACTTGCGCGCCCAGGCGACGAGATCGGCGTGATCCTCTTCCCACTGGCCCTCGAAGCGCAATTGCAGATAGCCGAGCAGGGCGGCCAGGGCAAAATGGCCGGCATGCAGCGCCTTGCCGATCTTCGGCGGCTCGGCGTTGAGATGGGCAAGCGCGCGGCCGGCTTTCGTCCATTGCCGGTCGATCCAGGGCTGGTGCTGCTTTTCCGGATCGCGCAGGCGGCGTTCATAGACGATCGACAGCAGGCATTCGGCGGTGCCGTCGCAAAGCGCTTCCAGGACCTCGACTTCGGTGCGCTTGCGGTCCTTGGCGGGATAGAGCTTCTTGCCCTTCTGCCGATGGAAGTAATGCATGATGGAGCGGCTGTCGAAGATCGCATCGCCGTCTTCGGTCAGCAGCGTCGGGATCTTGCCGAGCGGGTTGTTGTCGACGAGCACCGCCGGCCCGGCATTGGTGTCCACGCGGACCTCGTCGAGCGCGATCCCGAGATGACGCGCGGCCATCCGCACCTTGCTGGAGAAGGGGGAGGTGGACGAGCAGAGAAGTCGCATGGAATCACCTATTCGATGTCTGGGGCATGTCGCGCAAAAGTGTTCCGCGGTTTTGCGACAACGACATGCGAAAGAAACAAAGACCTAAAGCACGAGAAGCGAATCTGAAAGATCGCGACGGGCTTTAGAATGAAAGTCAGTGTTCGCCGCGCAGCCAGAAGGCGCGCTGCGAGGCAAAGCGGTCCTGCGCCAGCATGTCTTTCAGCGCCGGCAGCAGCGCATGCAATTCGTCCTTCAGCGTGAAGGGCGGATTGACGATGATGAGGCCGGAGCCGGTCAGGCCGGTGAAGCCACGGTCGCTTCTGACCGTCAGCTCGGCGCAGAGCATCTTTGGAATCTCCAGGGCCTGCAGCGCCTCATGAAACGCCTTGATGGGGGCATCCTTCTTGATCGGATACCACAGGCAATAGGTGCCGCCGGGAAAGCGGCGCCAGGCCTTCGCCAGGCCATCCGCCAGCCGTGCATATTCGCCCTCCTCCTCGAAGGGCGGATCGACCAGCACGATGCCGCGCTTTTCCTTCGGCGGCAGATGCGCGCCGAGCGCCAGCCAGCCGTCGAGTTCGGTGATGCGCGCGTGATGATCGCCTTCGAACAGCCGGTGCAGGCGGTGAAAGTCTTCCGGATGCAGTTCCATGGCCGACAGCCGGTCCTGCGGGCGGAACAGCATGCGGGCAAGTTTCGGAGAACCGGGATAATAGCGCAGGCCACCTTCGGGATTGAGCGCGCGAACGGCGGTCAGATAGGGCTCCAGCAGATCGGCCACTTGCGGCACCAGTTCGGCCTCCAGCAGCCGGCCGATGCCGTCGCGCCATTCGCCGGTCTTCTGCGCCTCTTCCGAGGAGAGGTCGTAGAGGCCGATGCCGGCATGGGTGTCGAGAACGCGGAAGGCCTTGTCCTTGTTCTGCATGTAGCGGACGAGGCGGGCGAGCACCGCGTGCTTCAGCACATCGGCGAAATTGCCCGCATGGTAGATATGCCGATAGTTCATTGTCGATGATGTCCGCATGAATTGTTGCGATGGGCCAGATTCCGTCTTTTGGCCGGGCATGGCTTGAAATATACAAACATCATGAACATTGCGACCCCCAGTCACGCCAAATCCAAGGTGGGCCACACGGCCTGTCCGCATGACTGTCCCTCCACCTGCGCGTTGGAGGTCGACCTGACCGAGGATGGCAGGATCGGTCGCGTGCGCGGCGCCGGCGATCATTCCTACACTTCGGGCGTCATCTGCGCCAAGGTCGCCCGCTATGCCGAGCGGCTCTATCATCCCGACCGGCTGATGAAGCCGCTGCGCCGCGCCGGCGCCAAGGGCGAGGGGCGTTGGCAGGAAATCTCCTGGGACGACGCGCTGAACGAAATCGCCGAAGCCTTCGTCAAGGCGGAAGCCAAGGATGGCAGCGAGGCGGTCTGGCCCTATTATTATGCCGGCACGATGGGCTGGGTGCAGCGCGATTCCATCAACCGCCTGCGCCATGCCAAGCGCTATTCAGGCTTTTTTTCGTCGATCTGCACCAATCCCGCCTGGACCGGCTTCACCATGGCGACGGGCGCCCTGCGCGGTCCGGACCCGCGCGAGATGGGCCGCACCGATTGCGTCGTGATCTGGGGAACCAACGCGGTCGCCACGCAGGTCAACGTGATGACCCATGCGGTGAAGGCGCGCAAGGAGCGCGGCGCCAGGATCGTCGTCATCGATATCTACGACAATCCGACGATGAAACAGGCCGACATGGCGCTGATCGTCAAGCCGGGTACGGATGCGGCCCTTGCCTGCGCGGTGATGCACATCGCCTTCCGCGACGGCTATGCCGACCGCGCCTATATGGCCGGATATGCCGACGATCCTGCCGGCCTGGAAGCGCATTTGCGCACGAAGACGCCACAATGGGCGGCTGCGATCACCGGCCTCTCCGTGGACGAGATCGAGGCCTTCGCCAAGCTCGTCGGCACCACGAAGAAAACCTATTTCCGACTCGGCTACGGCTTCACCCGCCAGCGCAACGGCGCGGTCGCCATGCATGCGGCCGCCTCGGTCGCCACCGTGCTCGGTTCCTGGCAATATGAAGGCGGCGGCGCCTTTCATTCCAACAACGATATCTTTCGCATGGATGCGGGCGAACTGAACGGCCAGTCGCTGAAGGATGCCGATATCCGGATGATCGACCAGTCGCAGATCGGCCGGGCGCTGACGGGCGACGCGGTGGCGCTACGCCATCGCGGCCCGGTCACGGCGATGCTGATCCAGAACACCAATCCGGTGAACATCGCGCCGGAGCAGCGGCTGGTGAAGCGCGGCTTTGCCCGCGACGATCTCTTCGTCGCCGTGCATGAGCAATTCATGACCGAGACCGCGGAGATGGCCGATATCGTCATCCCCGCCACCATGTTCGTCGAGCATGACGATATCTATCGCGCCGGCGGCCAGAACCATATCCTGCTCGGTCCCAAGCTGGTGGAACCGCCGCCGACCGTGCGCAGCAATCTCTTCGTCATCGAGGAACTGGCGAAGCGCCTCGGCGTGGCGGATCGTCCCGGCTTCGGCTTCTCGGCGCGCGAGATGGTCGACCGCATCCTGTCGAATAGCGGCCTGCCGGATTACGACTATTTTCTCGAGCATAAATGGTTCGACCGCCAGCCGGCTTTCGAGGAGGCGCATTTCGTCAAGGGTTTCGCCCATCCCGGCGGCAAGTTCCGTTTTCGTCCGGACTGGGCCAACCAGCCCGCGCCGAACCGGCCGCCGGCGGCGATCGGCCTGCTTGGGCCGCATGTCGAGTTACCGGAATTCCCGGACCAGGTCGATGTGATCGAAGTCGCCGATCAGGATCACCCTTTCCGGCTGGCGACCTCGCCCGCCCGCAATTTCCTGAATTCGAGCTTTGCCGAAACGAAGACGTCGCGGCAGAAGGAGGGACGGCCGGAGGTGATGATCAATCCCGCCGATGCCGTAGCGCTGGATATCGCGGCCGGCGATCTCGTCAGGATCGGCAATGCCAGGGGCGATCTGCGCATTCATGCGCGGGTGACGGCGGAGGTGAGGCCGGGCGTGCTGATCGCCGAAGGCCTGTGGCCTAACAAGGCGCATATCGACGGCGAGGGGATCAACGTGCTCACCGGCGCTGATCCCGTCGCCCCCTATGGCGGCGCGGCCGTGCACGACAACAAGGTCTGGCTGCGCAAGGACCTGGCA
Source organism: Rhizobium sp. (assembly GCA_047606605.1). GTDB lineage: Bacteria > Pseudomonadota > Alphaproteobacteria > Rhizobiales > Rhizobiaceae > Rhizobium. The sequence goes on along the minus strand of JASGEG010000307.1, from coordinate 16,276 downwards.
TGAACAAGTTCGAGAAGGCGAGCGTCGAAATCGTCAGTGAGAAGACACTTGCGGATCAATGGACGCGGCTCAGCAGCTATGACATCGACTATACGGATTCCGAGGGCGAGACCCACAGGCTGAAGCGCGAGATCTATCACCGCACGCCGGCCGCCTGCATCCTGCTCTACGATCCCAAGCGCGAAACGGTGGTGCTGGTGCGCCAGTTCCGCCTGCCGGCCCATCTCTCCGGTTTTCCCGGCTGGATGATCGAGGTGCCCGCCGGTCTGCTCGACGGCGATCATCCGGAAGAGGCCATCCGTCGCGAGGCGATCGAGGAAACCGGCTTTCGCGTCCGCGATGTCCGCTTTCTGTTCAAGGTGTTTACCTCGCCGGGCTCGGTCACCGAAATCATCCATTTCTTCGTCGCTCTTGTCGACACAACGGACCGCGTCGCGGCCGGCGGCGGGCTTGCCGACGAGCATGAGGATATCGAGGTGCTTGAAGTCCCGCTGAGCGATGCGGTGGCGATGATCGAGACCGGCGAGATCTGCGACGCCAAGACGGTAATGCTGCTGCAATGGGCGGCCTTGAACAAGGCGAGCTTGAAATAGACCGCCCGATCCTCGGGAATCCGCGAAGCACGCCAGTTCTGTTCATCATGGCGTCACGAATCGTGGCTATCGGGAGACGTTCGCCGGATTCGTCCGGACCAATTTCGCATCCTCGAAACGATCGACGCTATTTCAGGAGAAAGCCGATGTGGCTCAGCAATTTCACGCTCGTTCTTCCCGATGAGGTCGTCGAGCAGGGATCTGTTCGGATCGAGGATGGCGTCATCGCGGAAATCCGGCCCGAGCCCGTGGCGACTGCGACCTTCGATGGTGGCGAACGGCTGCTGATGCCGGGCTTCGTCGACCTGCACGGCGACATGATCGAGCGCGAGATCGCGCCGCGGCCGAATGCGACGATGCCGATCGATTTCGGCATCCATGAACTCGACAAGAAGCTTGCCGCCGCCGGCGTCACGACAGCTTACGCCGCCGTCTCCTTCGCCACCGAAAGCGTCTATGGCCATGTCCGCTCGCTGGAAACGACCTCTGCCGTCATCAAGGGCCTGCGGGGTCTGCGCGACCATCTGCTGATCGATCATCGCGTCCACGCCCGCTATGAGATCACCAATGTGGGCGCGGCGCCGACGCTGGAGCGGCTGCTGAACGACGGCGCCGTCGATATGGTGTCGCTGACCGACCATACGCCGGGGCAGGGGCAGTACAACAATATCGAGGCCTATATCCTCAGCATGTCCGAGCGCCGCTCCATGTCGCGCGAGGCGGCGCAAGAGGTGGTGGCGCGCCGCATCGCCATGCGCCAGGACCCGGATATCGAAGCCAAGCTGCGCGATATCGTCGGCCTCTCCCTGAAGCACAGGCTGTCGCTGGCTTCGCATGACGACGATAGCGCCGGGAAGGTGGCGGAGATGCATGCTCTCGGCGTCACGATCAGCGAATTCCCAGTCACGCTGCCGGCCGCCGAAGAGGCGCATCGGCGCGGCTTGTGGACGCTGATGGGGGCGCCGAACGCGTTGCGCGGTCAATCCATGTCCGGCAATCTCAGCGCCCTCGATGCGGCGCGGGCGGGCCTGCTCGGCACGATCGCCGCCGATTATCACCCCGCCGCCTTCGTGCCGGCGACCTTCAAGCTTGCGGATGTCACGCGCGGCGGCCTGCCTGCCGCGGTCGCCATGGCGACGGCCAATGCCGCGCGGGCTGCCGGCCTGACGGATCGCGGCGCGATCGCCATCGGCCAGAAGGCGGACCTCGTCGCTGTCGAGCCGGGCTCCGTTCACCGCATCCGCGCCACCTTCCGGGGCGGTCGCATCGTCTATAGCGACGGCACGCTGCATCCGTTGATGGCGCTGGCGGCTTGAGGGGAGACGGCTATCGGATGAGGGGGCCTGTTGGGCACTTATCTAATTAACGTCACCAAGTAGTGACAAAATCTGCCGTCCGTGGACCACAGGCGTTTCGCCGAGGCTCACGGCCTTGCCGCTTTCCATCCGCACCTTGCCCTCTGCCAAGAGCCGCAGCGATTGCGGATAGAGTTGATGCTCCACCGTCAGCACGCGCGAGGCGAGGGTCTCGGCGGTATCGTCCGTCAGCACCGGCACGGCCGCCTGGCCGATGACCGGACCTTCATCCATGCCCTCGGTGACGAAATGGACGGTGCAGCCGGCGATCCGCTGGCCGGCGTCGATGGCGCGCTGATGCGTGTGCAGGCCGGGGAAGAGCGGCAGCAGGGACGGGTGGATGTTGATGATCCGGCCCTCGTGGCGCTGGATGAAACGGCCCGAAAGCAGGCGCATGTAGCCGGCAAGGCAGATGATATCGGGCGAGAGGGCCTCGAGCCGGGCCAGGATCGCCTCCTCATGCGCATCCTTGCTGGCGAAATCCTTGCGCACGAAGGCGAAGGTGGGGATGCCCTCGGCGGCGGCTTTCGCAAGCCCGCCGGCATCCGCCTTGTCGGAAATGACGCCGACGATCTCGGCAGGGTAGTCCGCGGCCTGCGTCGCCTTGACCAATGCCATCATGTTCGAGCCGCTGCCGGAGATGAAGACGACGACGCGTTTGCGGGCCGAACTCATATTGCCAGCGTACCCTTGTAGACCGTGCCGGCAGCGCCTTCGGTGCGCGCGATCATGCGGCCGAGCGTGACGATCGTTTCGCCTTCGGCCTCGAGCGCCGCCTTGACGATATCGACATTTTCGGCCGCGACGACGGCGATCATGCCGATGCCGCAATTGAAGGTGCGCAGCATTTCATGGGACTCGACGCCGCCCGTCCTGGCGAGCCACGAGAAGACCGGCGGCACCTTGACGGCGGCAAGATCGATCTCGGCGGCCAGATGCTTCGGCAGCACGCGCGGAATGTTTTCCGGAAAGCCGCCGCCGGTGATGTGAGCAAGCGCCTTGATGGCGTTGGTTTCGCGGATCGCCTTCAAAAGCGGCTTCACATAGATGCGCGTCGGCGTCAGCAGTGCCTCACCCAGCGCCTTGCCTTGCGCGAAAGGAGCGGGGGCGTCCCAGGCGAGGCCGGAGAGATCGACGATCTTGCGCACCAGCGAGAAGCCGTTGGAATGAACGCCGGAAGAGGCGAGGCCGAGAATGACGTCGCCCTCGGCGATATCGCCGGAGGGCAGAAGCTGGCCGCGCTCGGCCGCACCCACGGCAAAGCCGGCCAGATCGTAATCGCCGTCGGAATACATGCCCGGCATTTCCGCCGTCTCGCCGCCGATCAGCGCGCAGCCTGCGTCGCGGCAGCCGGCTGCGATGCCGCCGACGATCGCGGCACCCTGATCGGGATCGAGCTTGCCGGTGGCGAAATAGTCGAGGAAGAACAGCGGTTCGGCGCCCTGGACGACGAGGTCGTTGACGCACATGGCGACGAGATCGATGCCGACCGTGTCGTGATAATCCGCATCGATGGCGATCTTCAGCTTGGTGCCGACGCCGTCATTGGCGGCAACCAGAACCGGGTCGGTAAAGCCCGCGGCCTTCAGGTCGAAGAGGCCGCCGAAGCCGCCGATCTCGCCGTCGGCGCCGGGGCGGCGCGTCGAGCGCACGGCGGGCTTGATCTTTTCGACCAGCAGGTTGCCGGCATCGATATCGACGCCCGCGTCGCTATAGGTCAGACCGTTTTTTCCAGACTGGCTCATGCTTCCGCCTCCGATGGCCGCCCTTCCGCTTCGGCAGGGCCTTGATCGGGTCGCCATTGCATGACATGGGCCTTTATGCAAGGCGCTAGCACTGGCAAACCCTCGATTTTCCCCGCTTCACAGCACAGAAAAGCGGATTTCCCGCCGCAGGCTTGACCATAATTGCGGCGTCATCCTATGTCCTAAGCAAGCGGCAGACAGCCGACGATCAGTGGGGAAGTCGATGAAGCAACAGGTCAGCGGGGCGAGCCTCAAGCGTCAGGTCACCTTCTGGGTGTTCGTGCTCGCCGCCTTCATCCTCTTCCTCTATCTCTTCAGCTCGATCCTCCTGCCTTTCATCGCGGGCATGGCGATCGCCTATTTCCTCGATCCGGTCGCGGACCGGCTGGAAAGGATCGGCCTCAGCCGCCTGATGGCGACGATCGTCATCCTGGTCGGCTTCGTGCTGGTCTTCGCCCTGGCACTGACGATCTTCATCCCGATCATCATCAATCAGTTCAACGATTTCGTCCAGCATATACCGAGCTATGTGCAGCAGCTTCAGCAGCTGATCGCCAAGACCCAGACGATGGTGCTGCCGGACTGGATTCGCAATCAGATCGGCGCCATCAAGGACAATTTCTCCAACATCATGTCGGATGGCCTGAGCTTCGTCGGCGGCCTGTTCGCGCAGATCTGGAGCTCGGGTAAGGCGGTGGTCAATATCCTCTCGCTGATGGTCATCACGCCCGTCGTCGCCTTCTATATATTGCTCGACTGGGACCGCATGATCGCCAAGGTCGATGCCTGGGTGCCGCGCGACCATGTCGCCAGCGTGCGCCAGATTGCGCGCGAGATCGACCAGGCCATCGCCGGCTTCATCCGCGGCCAGGGCTCGCTCTGCATCATTCTCGGCGTCTATTACGGCGTCGGCCTGACGCTGGTCGGCCTGAATTTCGGCCTGCTGATCGGCCTGTTCGCCGGCCTGATCAGCTTCATTCCCTATGTCGGCTCCCTGGTCGGTCTGGTGCTGGCGGTCAGCGTCGCGCTGGTGCAGTTCTGGCCGGATTATCTCTGGGTCGGCCTGACGCTGGTGGTCTTCTTCACCGGCCAGTTCCTGGAAGGCAACATATTGCAGCCGAAGCTCGTTGGCGAAAGCGTCGGCCTGCATCCGGTCTGGCTGATGTTCGCGCTTTTCGCCTTCGGTGCGCTCTTCGGCTTCGTCGGCCTGCTGGTCGCCGTTCCGGCGGCGGCCGCCTGCGGCGTGCTTGTCCGCTTCGCCCTTTCGCGATACCTTCAAAGCGACCTCTATTATGGACACTCGGAGGCCGGCCGGGCGCGCGGCGCCAAGGCCGGGAATCCTGAGAAAAACTAGACATGACCGACGCGAAGAATGCTGATTTGAGGCGTAAGTCCGCCGAACAGCTGCCCCTGGCCTTTACCCATGACGCGGCGAGCGGCCGCGACGACCTCTTGGTCGCCGATCCCTTGAGCGCGGCGGTGAAGATCGTCGATTCCTGGCCGAACTGGCCGTCTCCCGTCGTCATTCTCGCCGGCCCCGTGGGCTCTGGAAAGTCGCACTTGGCCAATATCTGGCGTGAGCGGAGCGAGGCCGTCTTTATCCATCCGAAGGCCGGCTCCGACGCGGCGGTCATCGCGGCGAACGGCCCGGTCATTTTCGAGGATGTGGATCGGCAGGGCTTCGACGACACGGAACTCTTCCACGTCATCAACAGCGTCCGCGAAAACGGCACCGGCCTTTTGATGACGAGCCGCCTCTGGCCGATGTCCTGGCCGGTGACGCTGCCGGACCTGCGCTCGCGGCTGAAGGCGGCGACCGTGGTCGAGATCGGCGAGCCGGACGAAGAATTGTTGTCGCAGGTCATCGTAAAGCTCTTTGCCGACCGTCAGCTTTATATCGATGACAAACTTGTCCTCTATATCGTCAATCGCATGGAGCGGTCTTTGAACGCCGCGCAACTGATCGTCGACCGGCTGGACCGGCTGGCGCTTGCGCGCGGCACCAGGATTACACGCATACTGGCCGCTGAAGTGTTGAATGAATTGGGTAATTCCGGTCAGGCAGATTGAGCGATCGCCGCACTGTCACAGTTCCGTCGTCAAACTGCTATACGTGGCACAGAGATAGAGATGAGGGTAGGTGGAATATGGACTCGGCAGTAACGGAACATCAGGACGCCAACCAGCAAGCCGCGGAGGCTGCGCCGCCGATCAATGAGCTGCTGACCAGCCCCGAGCGCTTCATCAATCGCGAATTTTCCTGGCTCCAGTTCAATCGCCGCGTTCTCGAGGAAACGCTGAACACGGTGCATCCGCTGCTGGAGCGCATCCGCTTCCTCTCCATCTCCGCCGCCAACCTCGACGAATTCTTCATGGTGCGCGTCGCCGGCCTCGAAGGTCAGGTGCGCCAGAAGATTCTCATCCGCACGCCGGACGGCAAGACGCCGGCCGAGCAGCTCGACGACATCCTGCGCGAAATCGATAATCTCCAGATGGAGCAGCAGGCCTCGCTGGCCGTGCTTCAGCAGTATCTCGCCAAGGAAGATATCCTGATCGTCCGCCCGGCGGCCCTTTCCGACGTCGATCGGCAGTGGCTGGCCGCCGAATTCGAGCAGTCGATCTTCCCGGTCCTGACGCCGCTCTCCATCGACCCGGCGCATCCGTTCCCGTTCATCCCGAATCTCGGTTTCTCGATCGCGCTGCAACTGAACAGCAAGAGCGGCCGCGAGCCGATGACCGCGCTTCTGCGCCTGCCGCCGGCGCTCGATCGTTTCGTCCGCCTGCCGGATGCCAGCAACGTCATCCGCTACATCACGCTGGAAGACGTGGTGAACATCTTCATCCACCGCCTCTATCCCGGTTATGAGGTGCAGGGCTCGGGTACGTTCCGCATCATCCGCGACAGCGATATCGAAGTCGAGGAAGAGGCAGAAGATCTCGTGCGTTTCTTCGAGACCGCGCTGAAGCGCCGCCGCCGCGGTTCGGTGATCCGCATCGAGACGGACTCGGAAATGCCGCTCGAACTGCGCCAGTTCGTGGTGGAATCGCTGAACGTGCCGGAAAACCGCATCGCGGTTCTGCCGGGCCTGCTGGCGCTCAACACGCTGTCCGAAATCGCCAAGGCGCCACGCGACGACCTGCGCTTCGAGCCTTACAATGCCCGATTTCCTGAACGCGTCCGCGAGCACGCCGGCGATTGCTTCGCCGCCATCCGCGAAAAGGACATGGTGGTCCACCATCCCTACGAATCCTTCGACGTGGTGGTCCAGTTCCTGCTCCAGGCTGCGCGCGATCCTGACGTTCTGGCGATAAAGCAGACACTCTACCGCACCTCCAACGACAGCCCGATCGTCCGCGCGCTGATCGACGCCGCAGACATGGGCAAGTCGGTCACGGCGCTGGTGGAGCTCAAGGCCCGTTTCGACGAAGAGGCCAACATCCGCTGGGCGCGCGACCTCGAACGCGCCGGCGTGCAGGTCGTCTTCGGCTTCATCGAGCTCAAGACGCATGCGAAGATGTCGATGGTCGTCCGCCGCGAGGACGGCAAGCTGCGGACCTATTGCCATCTCGGCACCGGCAACTATCACCCGGTCACCGCCAAGATCTATACGGACCTGTCCTACTTCACCTGCGATCCGAAGATCGCGCACGACATGGCGAATATCTTCAATTTCATCACCGGCTATGGCGAGCCGGAGCCGAGCACGAAGATCGCCGTTTCGCCCTATACGCTGCGTCCGCGCATCCTCCAGCACATCGAGGAGGAAATCGAGCATGCCAAGAATGGCCGGCCGGCGGCGATCTGGATGAAAATGAACTCGCTTGTCGATCCCGACATCATCGATGCGCTTTATCGCGCCAGCAATGCCGGCGTCGACATCGAGCTCGTGGTGCGCGGCATCTGCTGCCTGCGTCCGCAGGTGCCGGGTCTCTCCGAGAAGATCCGGGTCAAGTCGATCGTCGGCCGCTTCCTCGAGCACAGCCGCATCTTCTGCTTCGGCAACGGCCATGGCCTGCCGTCGGACAAGGCGCTGGTCTATATCGGCTCGGCCGACATGATGCCGAGAAATCTCGACCGCCGCGTCGAAACCCTCGTGCCGCTGACCAACAAGACCGTGCATGAGCAGGTTCTTTCGCAGATCATGCTGGGCAACATCATTGACAATCAGCAGAGCTACGAGATATTGCCGGACGGTACTTCACGGCGCATGGAGGTGCGCAAGGGAGAAGAACCTTTCAACGCGCAGCAGTATTTCATGACCAATCCGAGCCTGTCCGGCCGTGGTGAAGCTCTGAAATCCAGTGCGCCGAAACTGATCGCCGGGCTGTTATCGGGCCGCAAGAAATAAACTGGACCTGCATGGTTGAATCAGAAGCCCAGGGGCGCCTTCCCGGTGTTGCCCCTGTCTCCGTTGTCGATATCGGCTCGAACTCCGTTCGTCTTGTCGTCTACGAGGGCCATTCGCGCTCGCCGACCATCCTTTTCAACGAGAAAGTGCTTTGCGGCCTCGGAAAGGGCCTGGCGCTGACCGGGAAGATGGATGAAGAGAACGTCGCGCGGGCGCTCGCCGCTCTGCACCGCTTCAAGGCGTTGTCCGATCAGGCGCGCGCCTCGACCATCTATGTGCTGGCGACGGCCGCGGCCCGCGAGGCGACCAACGGCCCGGAATTCATCCATCAGGCCGAGACGATCCTGCAGCGCAAGGTGCGGGTGCTGTCGGGCGAGGAAGAGGCGCGTTTTTCCGCCCTCGGCATCGTCAGCGGCTTTTTCCATCCCGACGGCATCGCCGGCGACCTCGGCGGCGGCTCGCTGGAGCTGATCGACATCAAGGACAGGGAAATCGGCAAGGGCATCACCCTGCCGCTGGGCGGCCTCCGGCTCTCCGAATATGCCAATGGCTCGCTCGCCAAGGCGCATAGCTTTGCCCGCAAGCATGTGAAGACCGCGAAGCTTCTCAGCAAGGGCGAGGGCCGCACCTTTTACGCCGTCGGCGGCACCTGGCGAAACATCGCCAAGCTGCACATGGAAATCCGCAAATACCCGCTGCACATGATGCAGGGCTATGAAGTGCCGCTCGACGAGATGATCCGTTTTCTCGATCAGATCGCCGAGGCGAAGGATTCGAAGGACCCGGCATTCCTGTCCATCTCCAAGCATCGCCGTTCGCTGCTGCCTTTCGGCGCCGTGGCGATGCGGGAGGTGCTGGCGGCGATGAAGCCGTCCATGGTCTCCTTTTCGGCCCAGGGCGTGCGCGAAGGCTATCTCTATTCGCTGCTGACCGAGGCAGAGCGCCATAGCGACCCGCTGCTGGTCGCGGCCGGCGAGCTTGCGATCCTGCGTGCCCGTTCGCCGGAGCATGCCCGCGAGCTTGCCGAATGGACCGGCCGCATAATGCCCTTCTTCGGTGTCGTCGAGACCGAGGAAGAAAGCCGTTATCGTCAGGCAGCCTGCCTGCTCGCCGATATCAGCTGGCGCGCCCATCCCGATTATCGCGGCCTGCAGGCGCTGAACATCATCGCCCATACGTCCTTCGTCGGCATCAGCCATGCCGGCCGCGCCTTCATCGCGCTTGCCAACTACTATCGCTTCGAAGGCCTGCACGATGACGGCGCCACCGAGCCACTGGCGACGATCGCCACGCCGCAATTCGTCGAGCGTGCCAAGCTGCTCGGCGGCCTCCTGCGCGTCGTCTATCTCTTCTCGGCCTCGATGCCGGGCATCGTCCGCAACCTGTCGATCCGCCGCTCCTCGAACCCCGATCTGGATCTCGAATTCGTCGTCCCGGCCGAATATCACGACTTTGCCGGCGAACGGCTGGACGGGCGCCTGCAGCAGCTCGCCAAGCTCACGAACCGGCGGCTGGCATTCCGGTTCGAATAGGGTCGGGCACGAATAGGGATGCCTTCTCCCCGAGGGGAGAAGGCTCGTTCGTTCTTACTTCGCGTTCAGGAAGTCGCCGACCTCGAGAATGCTGAACTCGTTGTCATCAGCCTTGTCGACGGCGCGGCCGGCCGAGAACGGCAGGTTGTTGTCGTTGCCGATGATGATATGCGTGGCATCGACGCGGTCGACATTCTCGATGGTGACGAAGGGCATGTCGTAGAAGCCGTCGCCGCCGCCCTGACGGCGCTTGTGGTCGGGGTCCTCGATGCGCAGCAGGTCGATATAGCCGATCTTGCGCACGGCCTTGCCGACATTGGCGTCGCTGAACTCGATCTTGTAGACGCGCTTCAGCTCGGCCGGAGCCTCGAAGCAATCCGGCTTCGGCTGCTTGGGATCGGCACAGGCCTTGTCCTTCGTGCCGGCGCCATTGTCGCGCTCGATCACCAGCGCGGTCTTGTCGTCCAGCATGTTGAAATCGCCGATCGAGACGCCCTTGTCGGCGAAGGGATAGAGCCAGCTGCGGCCGGTCCAGCTCTTCGAGGCGACGTCGAATTCGATGACGCGGATGGCGGTATGGCCATCGACGCTCTCCATCTGGCCGTCATCCTTGTAGATCGCGCCTTCCAGCAGGCCGTAGAGTTTGGCTCCGTCCTTCGACATGGCAAGACCTTCGAAGCCGCCGGAGCGCTTCAGGTTGAAGGCAGGCAGCTTCTGCGAGGGATTGCCGGGAAGCTGCAGCAGGGCATTGTCGGGGGACAGCACCGGCTTGCCGTCGAGCGTCGTCGAAATGACGTCGGTCAACTGGCCGTTCGTATCGAACTTCAAGAGATAGGGGCCGAATTCGTCGCCGATCCAGAAGCCGTCGGCGACGGGCTGGATGGATTCGATATCGAAATCCGCACCCGTCAGATAGCGCTTGTCGCTGCCTTCGAGGACGATGGGGAAGGGGGCTTTCTTGTTCGGGTCGGTGAGGAACAGGTTCTTGACGACGTCGACCTTGCCATTGTCCCAGTCGAATTTGAGCTGGTGAAGGAAGAGCATGGCGTCGCTGGAATTCTGCTTGGAGCCGAAGCCATTGTCGGAGAGCGTCCAGAAGGTGCCGTCGGGCATGGCCTTGATGCCGGAAAAGCCCTGGATCGGCTGGCCGTCGAAAGGCAGCTTCAGGTCGGTGATGCGCGCGCCGTCCTTGCCCGGTACGGTGCCGAGCGCCTCGGTGCGCTTGCGGTCCGGCGTCGTGAACTTGCCGGAGGTTTTGAGGAAATTGGGCGCATCGGCGGGCGCCGCGACCATGGTGTTGGCCGGCGCAGGACGGCTTGCGCGGCAAGCTTCGCCGGAAACTGTTGGTCGTCGGCCTGGGCCGAGGCGGCAATCAGAACGAAAAGTGCCGTGGAAGCGAAAAGGATTCGGGTCATCGCATCACCTTGTTGGCTTGGATTGACAGGACAATCCTCGCTTAACAGGCGAGTTGTGTCGGCGAATTAACGCTTGGGTGAAGCTTTGGTGACGGTGCACAACTCATAGGCTGCAAAAGCGCTGGCGGCGGCCAATAGCGCCTACAGCCCGCCGCCCATCGCCTTCAATGCCGGCTTTTGCTGCTTGTGCAGGGCGATGACGCCAAGCGTGTGATCACGGCCGCGGACGGCATGCTCGCCGAGATCCTCGGGAACGATGCCGTCCGGAAGCTCCAGCCGACGCGCCAGATCGGCCGAGATCAGCACCTGGCGGTCCAGCGTCTTGCACAGCGCTTCCAGCCTCGATGTGGTGTTCACCGTATCGCCGAAATAAGCGATCTTGTGGCGATCGACGCCGATTTCAGCGGTGACGATGCCGCCGCCGTGCAAGGCGGCCCTGAGACGCGGCACCCTGCCATAGGATTTCAGCCATTTCTCCGCATTTGCCTCGATATCGGCGAGGATATCGAAAACGCAGCGCACGCAATTGGCGTTCTTCGCGCCACGGTTCAGAGGCCAGGTCACGATGGCCGCGTCGCCGATATAATCGTCGATCGCGCCTTTGTGCCGTCGTATCGGCTCGGCGATGGCGCCGAAGACAGCGCTCAGAAACTGCTGCGTTTTGAGGTCTCCGTGCTCCTCGGCGAAGGCCGTGGAGCCGACGAGGTCGATGAAGAGAAACACGCGCTCCTCCTGCACCGGGTTGCGATAGCGGCCGGTCAGCAGGCTGAGGAAGACATCGCGGCCGAGCAACTCCCGCACGCGGGCGACGAAAATGACCACCGCGGTCACGGCCACGGCGTAGAGATAGACGTCGAGCTGCAGCAGCATGACGTCGGCCCAGGAGCCGGTGATCACTCCCAGGGATTTCATCAGGCCGCCCGCGACGGCAAAGCCGGTGGCGATCAGGGCGAAATCGGCAATGAGCGCGGAGACGATGAAGGCCGGCGTGGGCAGACGATGCATCCACTGGTTCAGGCGCGGCAGGATCATGCGGCGCTCGAAGGCCAGCAGCGGCATGCCGGTGAACAGCGCGAAGATCGCACCGATATAGATCGGCGATCCCGGGAAGAACAGCTTGCCATAGACAATGCCGCTGCCGGCGACGAAGAGCGCCGTCAAAATCCAGTTGCGCGCAGCAGGGAGCATTCCCATCCGGTCGATCCGCCAAGAGATAGCGCATTTTGCCAAAAATACAGCGCTTCGGCAAAGACTATGCGTTATCGGACATATGGTTATATCAGGCGTTCATTCCAAGAGATTTGCGGCGCAATCGTGGTGCGCCTGCAATCTTGTCGTTCAAGCCGGCGTGATCATCCCATCGAGGGGATCACAGCGCGACCGTTTCCACCCGCTTGCCGACGAAGCGCAGGGCGACCTGGCCCTGGATGAGCTGCAGCGCCGTCTCGCCGAAGAGATCACGCCGCCAGCCGGTGAGGGCGGCGACATCGGCCTTCTCGCCTTCGGCGGCGATCTTGTCCAGATCTTCGCTGTTGGCGATGACCTTCGGGGCGACGCCATGCTTTTCGGCGGTGAGCTTCAGCAGCACTTTCAGCAGTTCGGCCGCGGCGGCCGTGCCCTCCGGCGCCTGCTGATGGCGGGGCGCATGCGGCATCTCCGCCTTGGGCAGCGACAGCGCCTGAGTGATTGCTTCGAGCACGGAAGCGCCCGAGGCGGAACGCTCCCAGCCCTTGGGGATGGTGCGCAGCCGGGCAAGTGCTTCGGTGTCCTTCGGCTGCTGCTGCGCGATTTCGTAGATGGCGTCGTCCTTCAGCACGCGGGCGCGCGGCACGTTGCGGGCACGCGCCTCGCGCTCGCGCCAGGCGGCGACATATTTCAACACGGCCAATTCCTGCGGCTTGCGCAGCCGCATCTTCAGCCGCTGCCAGGCATCGTCCGGGTGCAGGTCGTAGGTCTCGCGCGCCTCAAGGATCGCCATTTCCTCCAGAAGCCAGGAGGCGCGGCCTTCGCGCTCCAGCTGCTCCTTCAGCGACAGATAGACATCGCGCAGATGGGTGACGTCGGCCAGCGCGTAGTCGAGCTGCTTTTCCGACAGCGGCCGGCGGCTCCAGTCGGTGAAACGCGAGGACTTGTCGATCTGGACATTCTTGATGCGGCTGACGAGCTGATCGTAGGAGACGGAATCACCGAAGCCGCAGACCATCGCTGCCACTTGGGTGTCGAAGATCGGATGCGGAATGAGGTTGCCGCGATTGAAGATGATTTCGATATCCTGGCGGGCGGCGTGGAACACCTTCATGACGGCGGGATTGGCCATCAGCTCGAAGAAGGGTTTCAGGTCCAGGCCCTTGGCCAGCGGATCGACGATAACCTCGGTCGTCGGGCTCGCCATCTGAATCAGGCAAAGCTCCGGCCAGAAGGTCGTCTCGCGCAGGAATTCGGTGTCGATGGTAATGAATTCTGACTTGGCCAGCTCTCGGCAGGCCGCCTCCAACTGGGCGGTAGTTTCGATCATATCAACACATTCGTCGGTAAAATAGTTCGTTAATCTTCCTTCTCCTTTCAGCCGGATATGTCAATACGCGGAGGGGCGAAGTATCTCATGGCACTCCGCTTTTAGGAAAAATCGTTGAAGATGGGCAACGTGTCAGAGCATGTCGCGCAAAACTGCGCGGCGGTTTGCGGGAACGACATGCGCAACATCGAGGACCTGAAGCGCGGGAAACGAATCCGAAAGGTCGCGGCGCGCTTCAGACCACGCGCATGTAGCTTGTCATGCCCGTCTTCTGATGCTCGATGATGTGGCAATGCAGCAGCCAGTCGCCCGGATTGTCGGCGACGAAGCCGAGCTGCACCTTCTCGTCCGGCTGGATCAGATAGGTATCGGAGACGAAAGGCGGCACCTGCCGCGTCGAGGAGGAGAGCACGGTGAAGCTCATGCCGTGCAGGTGGATCGGATGGGCGTGGGGCGTCACGTTTTCCATGTCGATGACATAGCTCCTGCCGAGCTTCAGCTCGGCGAGCGGCGCCGTCGGGTCGGGCGTGTCGCCCGGCCACGGCACCTTGTTGATTGCCCAGAAACTAAAGCCGAGCGAGCCGCAGATGCTTTCGGCGGCCTTGTCCTCCGCCGTGGCGCTGAGGATGAGCGGAATATGCTCGGCCGCCGCGACATCGGGCTTTGCAACCGGATTGGCCGCCAGAGGCGCCAGGTCGCGGACATCGCGCTTCAGCGAGCCGCCGACCGAGCGCAAGGCTGCCAAAACCTTCGGCGTGGTGCCACGAATGTCTTCGAGCTTGACGGTGGCGCCTTCCTCGTCCGGCATGCGCACGGCGAGTTCCAGCCGCTGGCCGGGGCCGAGCTGCAGCACGTCGAGCGGAAAGCGCTGCGGCACCGGATTGCCATCGATGGCGATCACGGTCGCTTCGGCTCCGTCCACGCGGAAGGAGTAGATGCGGGTGACGTCGGTGATGGCAAGCCGCAACCGCACCAGCCCGCCGGAGGGGGCGTCATATTGCGGCTGCTGCTGCCAGTTGGCGGTGCGCACCGTGCCGTAGGTGCCGGATTTGGCGGAATCGCGCGGGCGGAACTGGGCGATGAACTGGCCATCGCCGCCGAGGCGCCAGTCGCGCAGATTGAGTACCACCTCCGAATCGAAGGACGGGTCCTTCGGATCTTCCACGACGATGACGCCGGTCATGCCATGACCCATCTGGGTCAGCGTATTGCAATGGGGATGATACCAGAAGGTGCCGGCGTCGGGCGGCGTGAAGGCATAGTCGAAGTGATCGCCGGTATAGACATAGGGCTGCGTCAGGAACGGTACGCCGTCCATGGTGTTCGGCAGGCGGATGCCGTGCCAATGGATCGTCGTGGGGTCGTCGATGCCGTTGATAAGGCGTGCGGCGAAGGGCTCGCCCTTCTTCATGCGCACGACCGGCGGCATGCCGGCCTCGCCATAGGTCAGCACATCCCTGGTCACGCCGCCGTCAGCCAGGCTGGCTTGGGTTTTGAGCGTCTTCAACACCTGCGGCTCGGCCGCCACCGCTTTGCCGATGTATTTGCCGGCGATGCCGAGCCCGACGCCATAGGCGCCGGCCACGGCGGAGGCTTTCAGGAGATTGCGGCGGGTGAGGATCGGCATGTCATGCTCCGGGGGCGAAGATCTATCGATGCCTGTTTAAAGTTGACTTCGATGTTCAGCAATAGCGCCAAGGTAGCCAAGCTGCCGTGGTAGTTACTTTTGGTTGGCAATTGAGGGGCTTAAAATCAAAATTACAATCCTAGATTGATTCATCATCCTGGATTTTACGTGTCTCGAAGCATCGTTAGTTATCGATGTTGGCGGTACTGTGCCTGCGGAAAGGTAAGGGTTGCAGGAGTGGCGAGTATTTCAAAATCAGCGCTCTTAAGTGCACTCCTGGTATGATATAGTCGATGTATTGGATGACAATCTCTGGAGGTGTATATGTCGAAATCTGTTAGAATTTGTCTATCGACCATCGTTGTATTGGTATCCATCTCGAGCGTTGCTTATTGCGCTGATGTAAAAAAAGATACAAGTGGGCAGCACTACTTTCATCAGGATGACAAAAACCAGTTCGTTGATGTTTATGTGCATCAAGACGATCGGGTCACAATCAAGGTCAGTAACGGGCGCCCTTTGAGGCCGATGTGGATCAATCTGCACGCAGTCTATAGGCAGGGCACGTCCGTTATCACGCACGTAGATTATCATGTTTACTGCAAGTCTCCCGTTGGACATGGTGCTGAGAATTGGTTCGAGTTCCACACCCCGGGAGCCAATCAGGCTAGCACGGTTGAACTGAGCAGTAATAAAGAAAAGCCATGGAAATCCCCATCTGATGGATGGACGGTCGGTATCAGCACGGATGGAACCTTTTAGCGAACGCGACTATGCCTGCGGCGCTCACTGTCACAAAATATCTATCCAAAAGGACTGCTCCGTACGTCAGGGTAGGGAATCGTAAAGTGACAATGAAACTCGATGGTATTTGTAAGGTGATACCGGTCGAGCTGAGCAATAATAAGGAATGATCTCGTTAAGCGAGGGTTTCCCGAGGCCTCTCTCTTCCTCGGCGAACGGAGGCAATAGTTTCATTGGTCCCGCTATCGAGATACGGGCGTTGCGCTGTTGATAAACGCGTGACGCAATTTCTAAGCCATTGAAATTGCAAGAGAGATGGTCCACTTCTTGCCTGTACTATTCAGAGATCGAGTGCGTCCCTGCCTACCCCCTCTCTTGCAATTTCTAACACTTAGCCCTGC
>JASGEG010000306.1:0-7198 GCA_047606605.1 Rhizobium sp. | reverse complement strand
CCACCATGCCCGGCCCGCCATGGCCCGGGCCGCAGATATAGATCACGTCGGCATCGCGCGCGCGGATGATGCGGTTGAGATGGGCGTAGATGAAGTTCAGCCCCGGCGTGGTGCCCCAGTGGCCGAGCAGGCGTGGCTTGATGTGCCCCGCCTTAAGCGGCTCGCGCAACAACGGATTGTCGAGCAGGTAGATCTGCCCGACGGAGAGATAATTGGCGGCCCGCCAGTAGCGGTCGATCAGGCGAAGTTCCGCGCCGTTCAGGGCCTTTTCCTTTGTCATGCTCGTCTCCTTGAATATCGGATGCGCGAGGTATGGGATGGGCGGCGCCCGTCGCGCGGGCACCGGCTTCGATCGTTCAATTCAGATCCAGCACGATGCGGCCGTCGATCTTCCCTTCTTCCATGCGCTGGAAGATGTCGTTGATGTTGTCGATCCGGTCCCAGGAAAAGTGGGCCGCAACCTTGCCTTCGGCGGCAAAGCCAAGCGATTCCTCCAGGTCCTGGCGCGTGCCGACGATCGATCCGCGCACTGTGATGCGCTTGAGGACCGTGTCGAAGACCGGAAGGGAGATATATCCCGGCGGCAGTCCGACAAGCGACATCGTACCCTTGGAACGCAGGAAGCCGAAGGCCTGCTCCATCGGCTTCGGCGATACGGCTGTCACCAGCGCACCATGCACGCCGCCGGTCGCTTGTCGGACCTTTTCGACAGCCTCCTCGTCCCTGCCGTTGACCACGACGTCTGCGCCGAGCTTTTTCGCAAGCTCAAGCTTGTCATCGAAGATATCGGCGGCGACGACATGCATGCCCATCGCCTTGGCGTATTGGACGGCCATGTGGCCCAGCCCGCCGATGCCGGAGATCGCCACCCATTCACCCGGCTGTACCTCGGTTTCCTTCAGGCCCTTGTAGACGGTGACACCGGCGCAGAGGATGGGCGCCACGGGACCGAATTCGAGCGCATCAGGCAGCCGGCCGACGAAGTCGGGATCTGCGAGACCGTATTGCGCGAACGAGCCGTTGACCGAATAACCGCTGTTCTGCTGTTCCGGGCATAGCGTTTCCCAGCCGGTGCGGCAGGGCGTGCAGCAGCCGCAGGCGGTGTGCAGCCACGGCACGCCGACGCGGTCGCCTTCCTTGATCCGCCTGACGCCGGCTCCGACACCTGCGACGTAACCGACACCTTCATGACCGGGGATAAACGGTGGCCTTGGCTTGACCGGCCAGTCGCCGTTGGCAGCATGCAAGTCCGTATGGCAGACACCCGTCGCCTCGTATTTTACGAGGATCTGACCGGGGCCGGGCGTGGGTATAGGCATCTCCTCGATCACCAGGGGCTTGCGAAACTCCCGGACTACGGCTGCTCTCATTGTCGTGGCCATTGTTGTGCGATCCTTCTCGATGCGGATTTGACGTGAACCTTAAAGACATTCCCCACCCGAGATGATGACAACGCGGCTCTAGATCGCAGCGCCAGCGATCTCGGTGTAGCCGCGGGTGGACCATTGGAATATCGACATCTGCACCGTCCGCGCATTGATTAGTATCAAGATACAGGTCCACGGAACCGCATGTGAGAAACGAACACCACGATCTCGTGGACCGTTATCCCAAAGCTATTCTGCCGGCATCGCCTCCCCCTCGTCTTGCGACGCCCGTTTTCGGCTCGAGAGTTTGTCGACAAGTCCGATGACGGCCGTGAAAAACACCGGCACAAAGAATACCGCCAGCACGGTCGCGGAAATCATGCCGCCCATGACGCCCGTGCCGATCGCCCGCTGACTGGCAGAGCCGGCACCGCTTGCGATGACCAGGGGAACGACGCCGAGCGTGAAGGCAAGCGATGTCATCAGGATCGGGCGGAAGCGAAGATGGGCCGCTTCGACCGCAGCGTCGTAGGCCGACTTGCCTTCCACCAGCAGGTCCTTGGCGAACTCGATGATCAGGATGGCGTTCTTGGCGGAAAGCCCGATAATGGTGATCAGACCAACCTTGAAATATACGTCATTCGGCATGTCGCGCAGCATCACTGCAGCAAGCGAACCGATGATGCCAAGCGGAATGACCAGCATGACGGAGAGCGGGATGGCCCAGCTTTCGTAAAGCGCCGCGAGGCAAAGGAAAACGAGCAGGCAAGACAGACCGAGCAGCAACGGCACCTGGGAACCCGATTGGATCTCCTGCAGCGACTGACCGCTCCATTCATATCCGAAGCCTGCCGGTAGCAAGGAGGCGATCCGTTCGACTTCGGCGATCGCATCGCCGGACGAATAACCGGGTGCTGCCTGACCACTAAACCGTATCGCCGGAAAGCCGTTATACCCAACGAGCTGTGTTGGCCCCTTTGACCAGTTCACCGCCGAGAAGACGGAGATCGGCACCATGCCGCCCTCATTATTGCGGACGCTCATGTTGAGAATATCATCGATCGTGCCACGCTTTCCAGGTTCGGCCTGAACCGTGACCTGCTGCATTCGCCCCGCGTTCGGGAAATCGTTGATATAGGACGAGCCGATATTGGTGCTGATCGTCTGGTTGATATCGGCGAACGTGACGCCGAAGGCGTTTGCTTTCTCGCGGTCGATCGTCAACACAGTCTGCGGTGCGTCCGTAAGACCCTCCTCCCGGACGCCTGCCAGGATCGAGCTCTTTCGCGCCTCGGCCAGGAACTGGTCTCGAGCACTGCTCAACGCCTGATAGCCACGATTGGCACGGTCCTGAAGCCGGAAGGAAAAGCCATTGCTGTTACCAAGCCCGGAGATGGCCGGCGGAGAGGTGGCGAAAGCTATAGCGTCCTTGATCGACTGGAAGGCACCATTGAGCTTTTGTGCGATTGCCGCCGCCGACTGGTCGGCGGATCGTTCACTCCAGTCCTTCAGCGTCATGAACACGAGCGCGGCATTCTCCCCCGCGCCGGAGAAGCTGAAGCCGTTGATGGCGACGACACGCTCGACCGACGGATCGGCCAGCACGATCTTTTCCATCGCAGTGACGGATTTCGCCGTTCGTGCCGATGTCGCATCCGCGGGCCCCTGGACCTGCGCCAGCAAAGTGCCCTGGTCCTCTACCGGCAGAAAGTCTGTTGGAAGCCGCAGGAACATGTATGTCGTGGCGCCAGCCACAACCAGATAGACGAGCATGACCCGCCCACCCTTGGTGAGCAACCACCCAACCCAGTTGCTGTAGCCATGGGAGGTTTTGTCGAAACCCCGGTTGAACCAGCCGAAGA
Organism: Rhizobium sp.; assembly: GCA_047606605.1. Lineage (GTDB taxonomy): Bacteria > Pseudomonadota > Alphaproteobacteria > Rhizobiales > Rhizobiaceae > Rhizobium. The sequence goes on along the minus strand of JASGEG010000306.1, from coordinate 3,969 downwards.
AGCCTTTCTTCGTGTGACCATGTCCTTTCTTGATCGGCTTCAGGAAGGAAGCACAGAGGGCCGGCGTCAGTGACAGCGCCAGGAAGGCGGAGAACAGGATCGAGGCGACCATGGTCAGGGCGAACTGCTTGTAGATCACGCCGACTGCGCCGGGGAAGAACGCCATGGGCACAAAGACCGAGGTCAGCACCAGCGTAATGCCGATCACCGCTCCGGTGATCTGTTTCATCGCCTTCTTCGTCGCCTCCTTCGGTGACAGCCCTTCTTCCATCATGATGCGTTCGACATTTTCGACGACGACGATCGCGTCATCGACGAGAATGCCGATAGCGAGAACCATGCCGAACATCGTCAGAACGTTGATGGAAAATCCGAGAACGAGCATGACCGCACAGGCGCCAAGCAGCGCGATCGGCACGACGATGGTCGGGATGATGGTATAGCGGATATTCTGCAGGAAGAGCAGCATCACGAAGAACACCAGCACCACTGCCTCGACGAGCGTCATCAGGACTTTTTCGATCGAGATCGAAACGAAGGGCGTGGTGTTGTACGGGATCGACCATTCCACATCCGGTGGGAACGAGGTCGAGAGCTCGGTCATCCGCGCCTCGATCGCGGTTGCGACGTTCAGCGCATTCCCACCAGAGGCCAGTTCGACGGAGACACCGGAAGCGGGTTTGCCGTTGATGCGGACGGAGGTGCTGTAGCTTTCGGCGCCAATCTCGATGCGGGCGACGTCGCGCAACCGCACCGTCGAGCCATCCGCCTGCGCTCTGAGCACGATCGCGCCGAACTCTTCCGGCGAGGTCAGTTGCCCCTTGATCAGCAGCGAACCGGTCGTACGGCGATCCGCACCAGCGGGTGATGCCGCCAACCGCCCTGCCGCCACCTGGGCATTCTGCGACTGGATGGCCTGTGTGACGTCCTGGGGCGTGAGGCTGAAGCCGAGCAGCCTGTCCGGATCGATCCAGATGCGCATGGCGCGCTCGCTGCCGAACTGCTGAACGCTACCGACGCCCGGCACACGCCGAAGCTCGCTTGCGACATTGCGGCTCATGTAGTCGCCAAGGCCGACGCCATCGGTCCCGCCACTCTTAGAGGTCAGAGCGACGACGAGCAGAGTCCCGCCGCCTGCCGCATCGACGCTGATTCCCTGTTGTACGATGGAGGAAGGAAGCCTGGCCTCGACGCGTCTCACGCGGTTCTGGACCTCGACGGCCGCCGTCTCGGAGTTGGTGCCGGGTTCGAAAGTGACGGTTATATTGATCGACCCCGAGGCATCGGAGGTCGATTCGTAGTAGAGGAGGCCGGGAACGCCGTTCAGCTCCTCCTCGATCAGACGCGTCACCCCATCATAGGTGTCTTCCGGCGATGCGCCCGGGTAGACCGCCGAGATCTTGATCTGCGGCGGCGCGACGTTTGGGTATTGCGATACTGGCAAGAGTTTCAGCGATAACATGCCTGCCAGCATGATGGCAATCGATAGGACCCAGGCGAAGACAGGGCGGTCGATAAAGAAGGCGGCCATCGGGTCAGCCCTCCTTCCGCGTGGTGGTCAGAGCAATGGCGGGATCGGTCCAGGGTTCCGCTGTGACCTGCGCACCCGGCGCGATCCTCTGGAACCCTTCGACGACCACTCGATCACCGGCTGAGATTCCTTCAGTGACGACCCATCGCCCATCGACGAGCCATCCGAGCGCGACGGTCCGCAAGTCGACCTTTTCCTTTTGACCGACGACATAGAGCTGCGGCTTTCCAGCAGTGTCGCGCTGGACCGCCTGCTCGGGGACTGCGAGCGCACCTTCCATGGCAGCCTGCTCAATCCTTGCGCGGACATACATCCCCGGTAGAAGGTTGAGATCGGGATTGGGGAACTCGCCGCGCAGGATGAGTTGCCCTGTCGCCGAATTCACTGTCGCCTCGGAGAACAACAGTTTGCCGTCATGCGGATAGGCTCGGCCCTCCGCCGACATGAGCTTCAGCATCGCGCTGCCACTCTCGTCGGCTTGCAGCCTTCCGTCGGAGACCGCGTTCTTCAGCGCGATCAATCTGTCGGCCGGCTGCGTGAAGTCGGCATAGACCGGGTCCATTTGCTGGATCGTCGCCATCACGTCGGATGTCGGGCTAACCAGTGCACCTTCCGTTACAAGGGCCCGCCCTATGCGCCCCGAGGCCGGAGCACGGATTTCAGTATATTGGAGATCAAGCTCAGCCGACTTCAGGTCGGCCCACGCACGCTCCACTTCGGCATTTCTCTGAGCAAGCTCCGCGACGGCGGTGTCGAGGTTTTCCCTAGCTGCTACGCCGGTTTGCGACAGACGGATTTGCCGATCCGACTTTTGACGCGCAAGGCGCTGGGCTGCAGTTGCGGAGTCAAGCGTTGCGCTTGCCGCGTCGACCTTTGCCCGGAACGGCTCGGGGTCGATGACATAGAGCAGATCTCCCTCTCGAACGGTCGAGCCTTGCTCGAACACGCGTCTCAAGACCATCCCGGTGACGCGTGGGCGCACATCGGCGGTCACCATCGGCGCGACCCGACCAGGCAATTCGTCGACGACCGGTAGGCGTTCGGGCTTTACCTCGACGACGGAAACTTTGGACGGCGGCGGAGAAGTCGACTGGCTCTGTTCTTCTTCCGAGCACCCCGCGAGAGCGATGAAGACGCAGGCCACTAGCAGGCGGCCCGATCGGCGCAGAAGTACATTCATTGACCATCCTCTACATATCGATGCCCTCTACCTCCCAATCGAGGGCCGGCATGTGAGTAGCCAACGGCAATTCTCCGGTTCATGCGGCGAGCGTATCAGTTGAACGCTAAGCTTAATCGATCGTCGCGTTGCGATAGATTGTTTGTTGTTGAGAAATATTGTGACCCGCACGGGCCCGATCCGCGTCTAATGAGACGAACAATCATTGCAACATAACGCAATGTGAAAAGACACTCCGCAACATTGGAATGATGCATGGTTCTTGCCATGAGACGGCCTGAGCGATCACGCCGCCGCTCTTCAAGTCTGAAACTGAACGAGGCAATCTATGCGTATTAAAGTCATCGCTCTGACCACCCTGGCTCTCTCGGCTGCAATGCCGGCCGTCGCAGCCGATCTCACTTACAATGAGCCCGCTCCTCCGGCTGCGCAGGAGGCCTATTCTGCTTATGACTGGTCGGGCTTCTACATCGGTGCGCAGGGTGGATACAACTTCAACCAAGCGACCGTCCTGGGCTCGAACCAGGATATCGATAGCGGCTCGGCGGGTATCCACGCCGGTTATAATTTCCAGTCCGGCAATATCGTTTACGGTATCGAAAACGACTTCAACTATAACTTCGAGGACAACAAAAACGCCAATCTCGAATGGGATGCATCCGGGCGCGCCCGTGTCGGTTACGCCCTCGATCGTACGCTGCTCTTCGCAACCGCAGGTGTCGCCGCCGCTGGCGGCAAGGTGGATGTCGCGGGCGTCGGCAAGAAGGATGATATCCTGATCGGCTGGACTGCAGGCGGCGGTATCGAGCATGCGTTTACCGACCATATTCTGGTTCGCGGCGAATATCGCTACTCGGATTTCGGCAACAAGGATTTCGGCGACGGGATCGGCGATTTCGGCGCCACGCAACACAAGGTGATGTTCGGCGCTAGCTACAAGTTCTAAGACTATCCGGCTACCGCTGCTTCGACCTCCATCATTGGCAGCATGACAGGCTGAAGGCTCGCCCCTTCAGCCTGTTTTCGTGAACCTTGCCGAAATAAAAGATGACGGGATCCAAGGTTCTTTGCTTCGCAGACCCTCTTACCGTTATAGCTCGACTGACGTCACCTATTCGGCCCTCGGCACTTCATAGATCGAACATCCCAACCAGAAACCTTTTCTAGCAATAGAAATCGCATATCGAGCTTCCTAAGGACACTCCGAATAATAACTACGTCGATTGTCTGGGTCTGATGGAGTAGTTCCATTCTGGAT
>JASGEG010000305.1:0-9360 GCA_047606605.1 Rhizobium sp. | reverse complement strand
GCTCTGGCCGATAGCGCGGACAGCGGGATCACGGTTCTGGACGTATCGCCGTCGCGTTATTCGCCCGCGCCGGGCACGTCCGGCGTGGCCGGCGAGGCGGAGGCATGCAAGGCATGGTCACTGGACAAAGAGCAGGTTGCATCGGTGTTTCGGCTCAGCGCCGAACTGCGCGAAGGCGAGCCGCATGACTATTACTGGCTGCCGTGCTCGATCAAGGGACATGCCCGGTTTCAGGAAGCGACCTGGGAATTCGAAATCAATGCCGCTGGCACCAGCACCTGGCGCAATGGTGACACGACACGCCTGATCGGATGCGCACAGCTCGCCTGCCAGTCGCTGGTGATCTTGATGCCGGACCAGAACAGATGACTGGCGCTATCAAGCGCGGACAATATAAGCACCACCGCGACCATCAACGACGATAGGACCGTTCGCCCCTCCGACCGCTGGACCCGTCAGAACATGCTGGATATCTACTACGCAAACCCCTCTGTCACTGTCATGCCGGAAGATCCGGGCAAGCTGGAGTTTGCGGGGTCCATTGATGTCGATGCGCATCGTGCGCTGGCCTCTTTTCTCGATCAGAGCAGCGAGGCAAAGATCCGTCTCACCTATTTCGAGGATTCGCTGCTGATGCCGGCGCAGGTCGCGACCTTGCTGGAGATTCTCATTGCGAATACGCATGATCTGGAACGCAATGGGCAGGCATTCGCGGCGTTCGACCTGATGCGAGGTATTCTGGAGGCGGCGGTCAACAGAGGAATGGGGCTCGTGGCTTTCAGCGATTGAAGGCGGCCTGCTGCGTTGGAAGCGTTATCTTGACAGACGATTCTCGTCATCGATCAGCGTCAGCCGAGAGGGGGCCGCATGGCCCCATGTCCAGAGCACGAGATTGAGATCGTCGCCGATTGCTCCCGGAGCAAAGCTTTTTACCAGAAGACCGTGATAGCCCGCGGCGGCGAGCTGGCGTGCGAAGGCCTGCGTTCTCGCTTCTCCCGTCGTTTTCATCTGGTCGCGCCAGGTGGTGTCGGCCATTGCCGCCATATCCATCTCCTGTGCCTTGAGCGCTTTATCGTCCCGGCTATCGAAAACCCGCTCGATCCTGGCGTCATAGCAGACAAGCCTGGTCGGCTGCAGATTGCCGACCTGGTTTGCGTCTCTCAGCGCCGTCATGATCGAGAGCGAGGTATAGAGCGCCGGCACGCCCTTCGAATTGAAGCGGCCGCCATAGAGCGCGGCGCCACGGCCGGATAATGGCTCCTGGGCATAGATCGGGTTCAACGCCCGGAATAGCTGTCCCTTGTGATGCATAAGCCGGCTTATGCGTGGACGCCGGCGTTGACCGCGTCGATATAGTCGAGAACTTCGCCGGCGCGACCATCCTGAACCAGTTGCATCGCCGTCTGGCCCGAGAAGCCGGGCAATGGTTCGGAACGATATCAGGCATAGGCCATCAAGGCCGAGCCGAAGCGCGGCTCGACCTTGTTGACGATCTCGATCATTTCGCGCAGGCGCCGTTGCGTCCTATCGGAGCGAACGCGGTCCTTCCGCTGGATCGCGTCTTTCCCGAGGCCAGCCGTGGGGGCGATCTCCTCGCTGGTCGTGCGGAAGGCCGCCGCGATCTTGCGCGGCGCGAAGAGCCCATCGTCGGCATATTGAGCAAGACCCATGACGCATCTCCAGACGTGCTTGCCAGTAGATATGACGTTATATAGCGTCAAAATTAGCGGATTTCGATTTGTCAGCGATGCTGGTCCTCAAGCACCCGAAGGGCTCGTCCATCATCGCATCCCTGGTCTTCGCTGTACTCCTGACCTGATATCAGGATCGGGCCAGCCGACCCAAACCAGCAAATGACGGGTTGAGATGGGAGGGAGCAACGGCTATCTGCTGCTGACCACAAGCGGATGCTCCGCAAACAGCAAGGCACATTTTCGTATGATCCCAGACTTCCTCGTTACCCATTCCGGCGGCTTTCATGCCGACGAACTGCTGTCCAGCGTCATCCTGACCCGGCTTTTTCCGAATGCCCGCCTGATCCGCAGCAGGGCGCCGGAATGGATAACGCCCGGCGCCGATCGCATCATCTACGATGTGGGCGGCCGATATGACGCCGCGGCGCACATCTTCGATCACCATCAGCGCGGCGCGCCGCTGCGGGAGAGCGGCCAGCCCTACAGTTCGTTCGGGTTGATCTGGAAGCATTATGGCCGCGACTATCTGGCCGCCTGGGGCCTTCCCGAAGGGCATATCGACACGGTCCATGCCTCTTTCGATGCCAGTTTCGTGCTGCCGGTCGATCTGATGGACAATGGCGCGCTCAGCCCCTCCGTTGCCGGGCCGCTGGCCGGGCTCACGCTGCCGGCCCTGCTGGAAACCTTGAAGCCCGTTTTCGACGAGACGGACCCCGAGGCCACAGATCGCGGATTCCAAAACGCCCTTGCCATTGCCCGAAGCTTCGTCGAGGCAAGGATAGCCCAGAGCGCCGCGAAATTGCGCGCCGAGGCACTCGTGCATCAGGCCATCACGGCTGCGGGCGACGGCCACATTCTGGAGTTGCCGATGGGAATGCCCTTCCGTCCGGCCATCGTCAAGGCGGGCGCCGATCACCTGCTGTTTGTCGTTCACCCGCGCGAAAATGACTGGTGTCTGACCGGTATCCGCCGCGCGGACGATGGGTTCGAGCTCAGGGCCGACCTGCCTGCCGCCTGGGCTGGCCTGACCGATCAGGATCTTGTGGCGGCCTGCGGCGTAGAGGGCGCGAGCTTCTGCCATAGCGGCCGCTTCATCGCCGCCGCCAAAACCAGAAAGGCAGCACTTGCCATGGCCGAGCTGGCGGTGGCGGAGGCTGTCTCGGAAGACAGGCCGGCGTGACTGCCGGCCACCCGGCATGTCGAACAGTTGCTGGCTTCCCACTGGAATCGGAAATTCCGGTTTGCATGATTTGAATCCGTAAGGGGCGTCTGCTGGCTCATGGGTTCGTTCTGGGCACATGGGACCGCTGGTCGGCGGTTTGAAACTTTTCAGGAGCGAGGCTCGCGGTTTCGGTCGGTGTAGCGTAGAGGCGAGCAATGCACTGCTCGGGTAAAGGGCGTGATACCGATTCAAGGGATGGGAAAATGTGGTTTAATTTTCATATTTTTAAAATTAGACAGCTTATGACTTTAAATTAGTCGAGGCATCGATTAAAAATAGACGAATGAAAACGAACGCCGCTACCAATCCTTATATTGAACGTAAGGCCCGGCCAGTTGTCGAGACGGCTTTGGCCGACACGCGTGTCGTCCTGATATCGGGGCCGCGGCAAGCTGGAAAAACAACACTTGCACGTCAGTTTGCCGATGCAAGCCGCCCTTACATCACGCTGGACGACGCTGGCACCCTGAGTGCCGCGAAAACGGACCCAACGGGATTCATTCGCGGCATCGACAGAGCTGTTATCGACGAGATCCAGCGCGCTCCGGATCTGATGCTTGCCATCAAGGAGAGTGTAGACCGCCATGAAGATCCTGGGCGGTTCCTGCTGACTGGTTCCGCCAATTTGGCGACCATGCCAGCCATCGCCGACTCCTTGGCTGGTCGGATGGCGGTTGTCCCGTTGCTACCGTTCGCGCAATCCGAAATTCACTCGACCTCTGGCCAGTTGCTTGATCGTTTGTTTGACGGTGATGAACCGACGATCGGAGATGGGGCTGTGTATGGTGACGGGCTCATGGATGTCGTCTTGAGGGGTGGATATCCGGAAGCTCTCCGTCGTTCGACCGCCGCGCGCCGAACGGCGTGGCTTGAGGATTATGTCTCTCTCATTCTCGATCGCGACGTTCGTGATATTGCAAATATTGACCAGCTCGATCGGTTGCCGAAGCTGCTGAACGTGCTTGCCGAGCACGTCGGACAGTTAGTGAACCACAGCAGCTTCGGATCGGCGTTAGGATTGTCGAGCATTACGGCGGCCAAATACGTCGCGATTCTTGAGCGTCTCTTTCTCGTGCGTACGCTTGCTCCATGGTCGAACAACCGTCTCAGTCGGCTTGTGAAAACTCCCAAACTGCACTTCGTCGATACCGGGCTTCTCGCGAGCTTGCGGGAGGATAACCTGGAAAGTCTGCGACGCGATAAAGCCAGGTTTGGGGCACTGCTGGAAAGCTTTGTGGTGTCTGAACTCCTGAAGCTTGCGTCATGGTCCGAGCGGCGGCTGACTTTCTCACATTACCGGACCAAGGACCGAGATGAGGTCGATGTTGTGATCGAAGACCGCCGCGGCCGGATCATCGGGATTGAAGTGAAGGCGTCGGCTACGGTCAGATCAGATGACTTCAGAGGGCTGAGGCAACTCGAGCAGGCCGCTGGAGATCGCTTCATTCGAGGTCTGGTGCTTCATGATCATGATCGCGTGACGCCCTTTGGAGAAAGATTGCAGGCCGCTCCACTTTCGATTCTATGGTCGATGTAGGAAGCCTGCCGAGCATGAATCCGCCACAGTGCATGTTCCCGGTGCAGGCGGATCAATATTCGTTCAAGGGCTGTGCGCGATGTGCGTGCCCCTACACATTTTCCCGCGTATAGATCTCGAAAGGGACGATCTTGGTGTAGCTACCATTCTCCCCTTTGGCGTCGACGGCCACGATCATGCCTTTCATCGTTTCGCCGGCAAGGCGTGCGAGCGGGTGGGCGATGGAGAGCGTGAGTGTCCCATCGAGCAGGGCCGCTTTCACATTGTCCATGAGTTCGTAGCCGACGACGGCCAGGGTGCCGGCTCGTCCGGTCGTGCGCAGCGCCGCCAGCACGCCGGAAATGCCGCCGCCGGCGACGTAGAGCCCGGCAAGATCGGGATGCTCCGCCAGCAGGCGTTCGGTCATTTCCTGTGCCACGGCGGAGGATTCGAAGGTCGAAAGAGGCTCGAGCAATATGAATTCCCGGGCATATTCCCGAAAATACGAGCGAAAGCCGGTCTCGTTCATTTCCTGGTTCCGGTAGCGCGGATTGCCCATCAGCAGGCCGATTTTGCCGGGGCTTCTACAGATATGATCGAAGGCCCAGGCCGCGGTGCGCCCGACCTTCCAATTGTCCAGTCCGACATAGTGGATCTGCCCCGTCGCGGCGAGCTGCGAGATCAAAGCAAAGACGGGGATGCCTCCAGCCTGGATCTTTTCCAGCGCCTGGAGGACGATGGGATGCACGGCGGTGGTGATGCAGAGGGCGTCGCATTCCTCCGCCAGCGCCAGCGCCCGGTCCGCGGTGTTCTGGGGTGAGAGGTCTTCCAGATGCTCGATCCGCAGGTCTATGTCGACGGTTTCCATCATCGCCGCCGCCTCCTGCAAGGCCCGCGCGACGAGTTGATAGAATGGTCGGTGCGGCTGGAGGAGCAGCACGCCGAAGCGATATTTCGGGCGCGCGGCCGCATTGCGTGCCTCGATGGCTCCAAGCCCATAAAAGCCGATGCGCTCGGCGGCAGCCCTGACCGCCTCCCTTGTCTGCGTCCGCACATTCTCGGCGCCGGAGAGGACCCGGTTGGCGGTCGCGATCGAGACGCCTGCGGCCTCGGCAAGGTTGCGGATCGTCGGTCTTCGCATCCAAACTCCATGATATGAAATGTATCAATTTTTCGATATAATGAGACGAATGATACGATCATCTATCCGAGAAGAAATGCTCCTTGATTTCATGGACGTCAAGTTGGCATTGTCCCTGCCAGAGGGCGACAGGTGAACGCGCATGCAGTTCGCGGCGCCCCGGGAGAGAGATGTATCGACATCGCTGGTTCATGGGCTTTGGGCTTTGGTCCGAAGAGCGCCCCGCTTTGTCCAGGCGATCCGCAGCTCCTCTCTTACGCAACGAACAGGGACGCTCGGTGTCCGGGAGGCATGGCGATGGACGATCTCAATTTCGGAACCCGTAACAAGCGCGGCGACTGGGCGCCCAATGGGCGGATCGAAATCGCGCCCTTCTGGTCCTGGCCGCCGAAGATCCCATCCGTGTTGAAGTGGCTGCCCGACTATATCTGGCCATGGAATGCCTTTCACATGGCAACGGCGCTTCTTTACTGGTTCTATGTCGTGCCCGATGTCGAGGTGATGAAAACGCTGAGCTGGGGTTGGGCGCTCTGGCTCTATGCGGTCAACGCGGCTGCGATCTTTGTCTTCTATGGCTCCGTCGAGCTCTTTTTCTACGTGAAGCGCAAGCAGGGCAACCGCTTCAAATACAACGTCAAATTCCCGAGCGAACAGCCGTCCGACGTCTTCTGGTTCAAGAGCCAGAACATCGACAATTTCCTGCGCTCCTTCTTCCTGTCGATCCCGCTATGGACCGTCGTCGAGGTCCTGTTCCTGTGGGTGTTCGCCAACGGCTGGGTGCCCTGGCTGAGCTGGGCGAACAATCCCTATTATCTGGCGTTCCTGGTTGCCGTCGCGCCGATGATCCATGAGGTCCATTTCTTCATTATCCACCGGCTGATCCATTGGGGGCCGCTCTATCGCTGGATACATTCGGTCCACCACAATTCGGTGAACCCGTCGCCGTGGTCGTCGCTGTCCATGCATCCGGTCGAAGGCTTTCTCTATCACGCCGTCGCCCTCTGGCATCTCGTCATCCCGTCCAATCCGATTGTCGCGCTGTTCCAACTCCACATTGCCGGCTTCGGCGCGGTCAACGGCCATATCGGTTTCGACAAGCTCGAGATCACCGAGGAGACACCGCTCGATACCCATGCCTACGCCCATTACCTGCACCACAAATATTTCGAGGTGAACTATGGCGGCGACGGGCTGATCCCGCTCGATAAATGGTTCGGCACCTGGCACGACGGCACCAAGGAGGGCGACGTGCAGATGCAGGCCCGCTTTACCAAGAAGAAAGAGCGCATGAACGCCAAGGCGGCGCGCGCCAGCTCCTGATTTCACGACTATTTCCTGAGGCCCGCGAGGAGGCGGGCGCTCAGGGAAAGCTTCAGATTTTGAACCCGCCATCCGGCGGAAACTGGGGGAGGAAAACCCGATGACACTGCTGACCACCATGACCAAGGCGCTTGCGACCACGGTTGCCATCTGTCTAACAGCGGGCGCGGCGCTGGCCGCCGATATCGCCGTCGTCGGCGGCAAGACCGACGATGCCTTCTGGACCAAGATCAAGAAGGGCGTCGATGACAGCCGCTTCGTCATCGAGGCCAATGGCGGCAAGGTGACCTATCTGCAGCTCCAGACCTACGACAATCTCGGTCCCGACGCCGCCGGTCTTGTGCGCACCGCCATCAGCCAAGGCGTCAAGGGCCTCGTCATTCCCAACTGGGTGCCGGAAGCCGAAGACGAGGCAATCAAGGCCGCCGTCAGCAGCGGCATCAAGGTCATCCTCATGAACGCCGGCTCGCTCGACAAGGCGAAGGAACTCGGCGCCATCAACTATGTCGGCTCGGATGAATATCTCGCCGGGCTCGCGGGCGGACAATATTTCGGCAAGAACGGCCAGAAGAACGTGCTCTGCGTCAACACGCTGCCCGGCAGCACCAACCAGGAAGCACGCTGCAAGGGCGTGATCGACGGCATCACCAAGGCTGGCGGAGCGGGCAAGCAATTGCCGCTGCCGGCGACCAGCTTCGGTGACCCGACGGCGATTGCCGAGGCCGTCAAGGCGACGCTGACGCAGGACGGCGCGATCGATGGCGTCATCACCATCGGCGCGGGCGATGCGGATGCGGCGGCAAGCGGCATCCAGCAGGCCGGCAAGGTCGAGACCGTGAAGCTCGGCTCCTTCGACTTCAACGAAGCGACCCTCGATCGCATCAAGAACGGCGCGCAGCTCTTTGCCATCGATCAGCAGCCCTATCTGCAGTCGCTTCTGTCTGTGACATTGCTTGCCTCTCATATCGATTTTGGCACGGATCTCCCGGTCAAACCGGTGCTGACGGGTCCAGGCATCGTCGATGCCTCCAACATCGCTTCGACGCTTGCCGGCGTATCGAAGGGCGCTCGCTGATACGCGCGCTCGCCGGCCGCTCCCTGCTCCTCCCCAGGGGGCGGCTACACACCATGCGGAACGCCGCGAAGGGAAACGAACATGAACTCGAAAACCGCAAGCCAGCCAATCGCCGTGACCACGACGCAGACGTCACCGCCTGTTTCCAATTTTTCCGTCGGCGGGCTTTTCCGCAGGCCCGAAGCCGGTGCCTTTCTCGGCCTTTTCGGCGTCTTCGTCTTCTTCCTTATCTTCGGCAGCGTCGACTTCCTGAAGCCGACGGGCGCGGCAAGCTGGCTGAACGTCGCGGCCAATCTCGGCATTGTCGCCTTCCCGATCGGCCTTCTGATGATCGCCGGTGATCTCGATATCTCGATCGGCTCGATGATCCCCGCCGGCTCCATGACGGTCGCAATCATCTCGGGCTATTATGGGTTGCCCATATGGCTTGGGATTACCGCTTCACTGGCACTTGGCGTATTCGTGGGACTGGTGAACGGGTTTCTTGTGGTCCGCACCAATGTGCCGTCGCTCATCGTCACGCTAGGCACCCTCTTTGCGGTTGCCGGGCTTGTCCTTGGCCTATCGGTGCTGCTGACGGGAACGACGAGTGTCGCGTTGAAAGCGCCCGATCTTGCGAAGCTTCTCTTCGGCCATTTCGTCGCCAACACCTTCCAGGTCATCATCTTCTGGTGGCTGGCGCTGACGGCGCTCTACATCTACGTCATCCATTATTCGATCTACGGCAACTGGATCTTCGCCATGGGCGGCGACAGGATCAGCGCTCGCAACGCCGGTATTCCGACGGCAAAGCTGACCATCGCGCTCTTCGTGCTCTCGTCGACCAGTGCGGCTTTCGTCGGGATGTGCCAGGCGATCCTCTTCAACTCCGCCCAGGTCTCGGCCGGCATGTCCTTCATCTTCAACTCGATCATCTCGGTGGTCGTGGGCGGCGTCCTGCTGACCGGCGGCTTCGGCTCCATCGTCGGCATCTTCTTCGGCACCATCACCTTTGCCGTCGTCAACCAGGGCATCTACTTCACGTCCTTCGACCGCAACTGGTCGAGCCTCATCATCGGCGTGATGCTTCTCCTTGCCGTGCTGATGAACAACACCTTCCGCAGCATGGCGCTCTCCTATTCGCCGAAGAAGAAGTGAGGCCGGCCATGTCTACTCCCATCCTGACGCTCAGAAACATCTGCAAGTCCTTCGGCCCGATCGACGTCCTCACCGATATCTCGCTGGATATCCGTCCCGGCGAGGTGCTCTGTCTGCTCGGCGACAACGGTGCCGGCAAGTCGACGTTGATCAAGACCCTCTCGGGCGTCTACCGTCCGAACTCCGGCACCATCGAGATGGACGGAAAGCCCATCGAGTTCACCGGCCCGCGCGATGCCGGCAATCGCGGCATCG
>JASGEG010000304.1:0-5287 GCA_047606605.1 Rhizobium sp. | reverse complement strand
CTTCGATACCGAGGTGGTGCGGCTCGTCCATCCCGAAACCGGCTTGCCGCTTTTCCTGCCCTCGACCAAGAGCGGCACGAGGCCATGCTGAGGGTGATTCCGGCTTCAGGCGCATTCGCGCCATGGCGAGCACGCCCCGCGCGCGGCCTTTTCGTTATGGCGCTGTTGATGGCCGCCATTCTGATGCTGGCCTCGATTCATGCCGGGATCGGCGCGCGCCCGGTGGCACCGGCAACCCTGCTCAAGGCCGTCTTCGCCTTCGACAGCCATAATTTCGAGCATCAGATCCTGGTGAAGCTGCGGCTTGCCCGCCTGGTGGCTGCCCTTCTGGTCGGCGCGGCGCTCGGCGTTGCCGGCCTGTTGCTGCAATCGCTGCTGCGCAATCCGCTCGGAGAGCCGCATATTCTCGGCCTCAACGCCGGCGCCAGCCTCGCCGTCGTGCTGACTTCCAGCCTGCCCTTTCTCGCCGGCGGCCTTGCCCGTCCGCTGGTGGCCGCGCTTGGCGCCGGCCTGCTCTTTGCCCTCGTCATGGCGCTTGCCTCGGCCGGCCGCGCCGGGCTCACCATGCTCAAGGTCACCTTTTGCGGCATCGCACTTTCCGCGCTTGCCTCCTCGCTTACCTCGACGATCCTGATCCTCGACGAAGAGACACTGCAGGACATGCGGCTATGGCTTGCCGGTGACCTCGCCGGCATCGGCTACGGCCTGATCGGCGCGGCACTCGGCCCCATCCTGGCCGGAATGCTGCTGGCCGCCCTCATCGCGCCACGGCTCAACGCGCTGGCGCTCGGCGATGCCGCCGCGACCGGGCTCGGCGTACCGGTCAAAAGCACGCGGCTGATCGGACTTGCCGCCACGGCGCTCCTCTGTGGCGCATCCGTCTCCATGGCCGGCCCGATCGGCTTCGTCGGCCTGATGGTTCCCAATGCCGCCCGCCGCCTTTGCGGCGGCGATCTGCGCTTGGCACTGCCTCTCTCAGCCCTCGGCGGCGCGGCCCTGTTGCTTGCCGCCGATATCGCCGCACGCATGCTTTTGAACCCGTATGAAATCGCAACCGGCATCATGACGGCCATCATCGGCGCTCCGATCTTCATCCTCGCCGCCGCGAGATTTTTCCGATGAGTGTCGCGCGCCAAAACGGATATCGTCTCGCCTCATTGGGGCCGATGTCGCGCCGCCTTCATCTGCGCGGCATTGTTACGCTCGGCCTGCTCTGCCTTTTCGTCCTTGCGATGGCTTTCGTCACGGCGCCGCTCGGCAGCCATCAGGCCGGCATGCGCGACCTCCTGACCGTCCTCTTCGATCCGTCGCAGGCGACCGGCGAGGGTCATCGCATCATCCGCGATCTCCGCCTGCCGCGCATCGTCATGGCACTCCTGGCCGGCGGGATGCTCGGACTTTCGGGTGCTGCGCTGCAATCGCTGACGCGCAACGGCCTTGCCGATCCCGGCCTGCTCGGCGTCAAGGAAGGCGCGAGCCTTTCGGTGATCGCCCTGATGCTGCTCATGCCGTCCGCCGGACTTTACCTGCGCCCCCTTGCCGGCATGGCGGGCGGGTTTCTGAGCGCGCTTCTGGTCGCCGCGATCGCCCGCGATCTCACCCGCATGCGCTTCGTGCTGATCGGCATCGGCCTGTCCTGGCTGATGTCGGCCGCCCTTTCGGTGATCCTGACGACCGCCGATATCCGCGACGTACAGACGGCGATGGTCTGGCTTGCCGGCAGCCTCAATGCCGTCTCCTGGGATATCGTCCCCGTCGCGCTTGTCTGTGCCGCAATCGGCGCCGCCATGCTGTTCCTGACGGCCGCCGCCGCCGATGCCGCCATGCTCGGAAACCCGCTGGCGACCGCGCTTGGCGTGCCGCTGCGGCAGCTTTCGATCCTGCGCTTCATCGCCCCGGTCCTTCTGACCGCCGCCTGCGTATCCTGCGTCGGCAGCCTCGGCTTCGTCGGCCTGCTGGCGCCGCATATGGCGCGGCTTGCGCTGCCCGGCGGCGGCCAGACCGCGCTTCTGGCCGGCAGCGCGCTTTTCGGCGCGGCGCTCGTGCTCGCCGCCGACAGCATCGGCCGCCTGGCCTTCGCCCCCCTTCAGCTTCCGGCCGGCATCGTGCTTGCGATCGTCGGCGTCCCCGTGCTGCTGCTTCTGCTCTGGAAGCGCCGCGAGTTTCTCTGAGGATGATCATGTTCCGTCATTTTGCCGCCGCTCTTCTTACGCTGGCCGTCATGGCAACGCCCCTGCTTGCGCAGGAGCTCGAAAGGCGTAGCTTCACCGACGATCTCGGCCGCAAGGTCGAGGTGCCGGCCCATCCGCAGCGCATCGTCTCCCTGCACGATCTCGACATCACCATCCCGCTGATAGAGCTTGGCGTGCGTCCCGTCGCCAGCCACGGGCGCATGGGCGCGGACGGCAAGGCCTATCTGCGTTCGGGCCCGATCCTGACCGGCGTCGATTTCGACAATTCCGGCATGAGCTACATCGGCGCCGTCACCGTCGATCTCGAAGCGATCGTATCGGCAAAGCCGGACCTCGTCATCACCGAGCCCGGCCGCACGACACCGGTCGAGCAGCTTGAGAAGATCGCGCCGACCGTGGTCATCGACAATACGATCGGCGGTGCGCCGCATATCTATGAGCGTCTTGCCGATCTCACCGGCACAAAGGATCGTCTTGCCATCCTCGACCGGCGCTATCGCGCTCAGATCGACGCATTGAAACAGGTGGTCGACCCCTCCAAGATCACCGTCTCCGTGCTGCAGGCGCAGAACGGCAAGATCAGCATCTATCACACCTACCGCGCCCTTGGCCGCGTGCTGCGCGATGCCGGCTTCCGCTTTCCCGATATTATCGAGAACATTCCCGAGAGCGGCCGAATGGAGGTCAGCGCCGAGCGGCTGCAGGAGCTCGATGCCGATTTCATTTTCGACACCTATCGCTCGGACACCGGCGGCACGCCCGCCGAAGAAATCGACGCGATGAACAAGGCGCTGCCGGACTATTGCCAGTTCCTCGCCGCCTGCCGCGAGGGCCGCTACATCCTGCTGCCGCGCGAGGAGGCCATTTCCAACTCCTATGCCGCGCTCAACCTGATGGTATCCATGATACAGTCGCATGTCGCCGGCCGGCCGGGCACGAAACCGCAGCAGCCGTGACGCCCGAGGCTTTCAAAATCCGGCGGAATAGGACAATGTGCCTTCCTTAACATGACTGAATAATGAAGGTATCTAGCCGGCCATGGACGCCGCCCCGAAAATCCAGAAGACGCGCCGCATCGACCGCTTCGGCGAAAGGCTGAAGAACCGCCGCGCCTCGCTTTCGCCGAGCCTGCTCAGCGTCGCCGATTACATCGACCAGCATCGTCACGCCATCCTCGGCAAATCCGCGCTGGAGATCGCCAACGAAACCGGCACGTCCGACGCGACCGTCATCCGCGCGATCCAGGCGCTCGGCTTCGAAGGGTTGCTCGACCTCAAGGACACGCTGGAAGCCCATATCGGCGAAACGGATTCGCCTTCCGAAAAAATGGCGGCGACGACGCGCGAGCTGAGCAGCAGCATCGATTCCGCCATCGACTTCGTCATCAACGATCATCGTCATGCGATGGCGGCGCTATCCTCGCCGGCCAATCGCCAGGGCATGGCCGATGCCATCGCCGTCATCCTCGGCGCGAAACGCATCGGCATTTTCGGCATCGGCGCTTCCGGCGTGCTGGCGACCTATGCCGCCCGCCTCTTTTCGCGCAATGGCTACCCTTCCTACCCGCTCAACATGACGGGCATCGCGCTTGCCGAGCAGCTGCTGACCATGGAGGAAGGCGACGCGCTGATCATGATGGCGCATGGGCGGCCGCATCGCGAGGGCATGACGACCATCAACGAGGCACAGCGGCTGGGCATCCCGATCGTCATGCTGCTGGGGCAGGAAGAGACGGTGCTGCGCAAGCATGCCAATGCATCGATCATCATCCCCCGCGCCAAGGTCGAACATGTCGCCCTGCACGGCCCGACCCTTGTCTGCCTGGAAGCGATGATGCTGGCGCTTGCGACCGCTGCTCAGGAAACGACGCTGCAATCGCTCGACCGCCTTCTGAACCTGCGTACCTCCATTCGCCCCAGCAAACGCTGATCGAGACTATCCCATTGAAAGAAAAAGATTTCACCAATGATTGGGACCGTCCCGCTCGACAGCGGAATTTCCACGTCGCGGGATGTCATGGCAATTCGACGAATATTTCCATGATGATAGCGGCAAAGAGAGTTGTTCTATTAAAATCCATATATTATGTGGGTAATTCATTTCATCATCCCGCAAGAAATAGCATGCTATTCCTCGCCCGCCCCTGTCCCTCTCTCTAGTTTCCGCGCCGACTAAGGAGCCAAAACCCATGAATTTTGCCAAGCGAACTTCGACAGCCCTGTTTGCTGCCGCCCTCTCCGTCGGTGCGCTTTTCAGCACGATCGCCCATGCCGACGCCACGCTCGACCGCATCAAGGGACGCGGCGCGCTGACCGTCGGCGTCATCCTGTCCGGCGCGCCGTTCGGCTATATCGATCCGGCGAACCAGGAGCAGAAAGGATACAATGTCGACCTCGCCAAGGCGCTGGCCGACAAGCTCGGCGTCAAGCTGGAGACGGTCACCGTCACGCCGCCGAACCGCGTGCAGTTCCTGCAGCAGGGCAAGGTGGATATCCTGATCGCCAACATGCAGTTCACCGAGGAACGGGCCAAGATCCTCGACTATGTGCCGACGCCTTACGACCGCAGCGGCGGTGCCGCCGTCGGCCGCAAGGATAGCGGCCTGAAGGACTGGAGCGACCTGAAGGGCAAGCCGGTCTGCATTTCCCAGGGCTCGAACTACGCCCAGCCGCTCGCGGAGCAATATGGCGCGGAAGTGAAGGGGCTGCCGAGCCAGCCGGAATCGCTGCTGGCGCTGCAGGGCGGCAATTGCGTCGCCGCCGTGCATGTCGGCGCCACCCTCGGCCTGCTGCTGCAGGACCGCCCGGAGGAGTGGAAAGACTACGCCATCCTCTTCCCGACCGAACTCATCCCGTCCGATTCGGTGATCTGGCTGCGCAAGGGCGAAAGCGATACCAGCGCCGCGCTCGACAAGATCGTCCGCGAACTGCATGCCAGCGGCAAGCTCCTCGACTATGCGAAGGCCAACCGGCTGCTCAACACCGCCTATCTCGAGGAAGAACACAAGAAGCTCGAGAGCGAGGGCAAGTGACGTTTTGCGTCGCTTGAAGCAAGGCTTGCCATGGAGAACTCTCTTCTTCAGGCCTTCATAGACT
>JASGEG010000303.1:0-16586 GCA_047606605.1 Rhizobium sp. | reverse complement strand
GCCAGATCATTGCCGTCACCAATTTCAAGGGCGGCTCCAGCAAGACCTCCACCACGATCCATCTCGGCCATTACCTGGCGCTGAGGGGTTATCGCGTGCTGGCCGTCGATCTCGATCCGCAGGCATCCTTGACCAGCCTTCACGGCAGCCTGCCCGATTTCGACTATCGCAATGGCGATACATTGTTTTCGGCCATTCGCTTCGAAGACCCGATCCCGACCGAGCAGATCATCCACCAGACCCATATTGCCGGCTTCGATGTCATCTGCGCCGGCCTGGAGCTGACTGAGTTCGAAACAGCCGTTGCTCTTGAAATGCGCAAGTCCGGCGGCACCGGCTTCCTGCTGCGCGTGGCGCAGGCGCTGGAGCAGGTTACCGATCGCTATGACGTCATTCTGATGGATTCGGCCCCGTCGCTGAACTTCCTGACGTTGTCGTCGCTGACAGCCGCCACCGGCGTGCTGATCCCGGTTCCCGCCCATATGCTCGATGTCGATTCAACGGCAAAGTTCCTGGAACTGGCCGGCTCCTACATGCAGATCCTCGAACAGGTCGGCACCTCGGCGCAGTGGGACTTCGCCAAGTTCCTGATCACCAAGTTCGAGCCGAACGATCATCCGCAGGCCAATATGACGGCGCTGATGCGTCAAGTCTTCGGCGAAGACCTACTGCTGAATTCCGTGATCAAATCGACCGCGGTTGCGGATGCTTTGACCTGGAAACAGAGCCTCTACGAGGTGCAACGGTCGAGATTCTCCGCCCCGAAGACCTATGACCGGGCAATTGAATCGATCAACGCGGCGAATGCCGAAATCGAAGAACTTCTCTCGAGAGCATGGGGACGCGAATGAGCAGGAAAGATTCCAAAGGCATGTTCGCCAATGTCCTGGTCGGTCTCGGCCAGGAGGCGACACCGGTCGTTGCACCGCCGGCATCGCCCTCGCCGCATCTTCTCAAGGTCGCGGCCGGCGTTCGGCAGTTGCAGGAACGCGGTGAGCTTGCCGACAAGCTGCTTCAGGGCGCCGATCACATTATCGAGCTCGATGTCGATGCCGTCCTGCCGTCGCATATCCGCGACCGCTTCGATGGCGCCTATGATGCCGACAGGCTTCAGGATCTTGTCCAGTCCATGCGCGAGCACGGGCAGACGACGCCCGGTCTTGTCCGCCCGATGGCGGGTGCTGCCGGCAAGTTCCAGATCGTCTTCGGGCGTCGCCGTCTTGCCGCTGCAAAGCTGCTTGGCATCAAGTTCCGCGCCATCGTCCGCGATCTCTCCGACGAACAGGCTATCGTCATCCAGGGCGAGGAAAACGCCAATCGCGATGACCTGTCCTTCATCGAGAAATGCGTCTTCGCGCTCAGCCAGGAAGAGGCGGGTTTCAAGCGCGATGTAATCTGCGCGTCGCTGGCGACCGGCAAATCGCACGTCTCCGAGATGCTGCAGATCGCCAAGATCTTCCCCAAGGCCATTCTGGAGGGCATTGGCGCAGCTCCCGAGACCGGCCGTCGCCGCTGGGCGCAATTGGCGGAGCGCTGGAGCGCCAATGGCAATGCCCGTAAGGCGGCCGAACAGTCTCTTGAAGAGACAGCCCCGCTATCCGTCTCCAGCGATGACCGGTTCGCAGCCGTTCTGAACGCTGTTTCGAAGACGGAAACCGTTTCCCCCAAGCCTTTGGAGCGTGTTCAGGAAGTCGTGTCCAAGGGAATGACCCTGGCCGTCGTGAACTACGCCAAGGCGGGAACCAAGCTTACCTTCACGAAAGCCGTCCCGGACGACTTCGTGAATTACCTGCTGCACCGCATGGAGAGATTGCACGAGGACTATCTCGGGGAATCTCAAGAAGCGGGACAGACGACTAAAACCAAGTAGGAGACTGAGCAGCAAAAGAAAAAGGCCCCTGGACGGAAACCATCGCAGAAGCCCTTCTCACGTTTTAGCAGACAGAGAATCTCACTTCCGCGAATCATAGTCAAGAGTCTTTGGCACCGTTTTTGGTGAGCGGCTTTCTTTTGCCTGAAGAAAGGTGAAAGAAAATGGAGACGCATGTCACGACGCCCTTCGGGCGGCGGTCGATGTCGTTTTCCTTGATGAGAAATCAGATCAAGGCAAGCGCCATCAAGGGCAAGAGCATTGATAAATGGAAGGTGTTTCGCGATGTCTGCGAAGCCCGGACCTTGCTGAACATCTCGGATCGAGCCCTTGCGGTCCTCAATGCGCTTCTGTCCTTCTATCCGGACAAGGAGCTCAACGAGGATGCCGGCCTTGTGGTTTTCCCATCCAACAATCAGCTGAGCGTCCGCGCCCATGGCATCACCGGAACGACGTTGCGACGCCATCTGGCAGCCCTGGTCGAGGCCGGACTGATCCTGCGCAAGGACAGTCCCAACGGAAAACGGTTCGCCCGCAAGGACAATAGCGGCGCGATCGAGGACGCCTATGGCTTCAATCTCGCACCCTTGCTGGCACGCTGCGACGAACTGGCCGAGCTCGCACAACAGATCACCGCCAGCCGAAAGCAGCTCCGCCTGCTGAAAGAACGGCTCTCGATCTGCCGCCGCGATGTCCGCAAGCTGATTACTGCTGCCATCGAAGAAGGCGCTCCTGGAGACTGGCAGACGCTCGAGGCTTATTATCTCAAGCTCATCGCCGTGCTGCCGCGAAACCCGAGCACGCATGATATCGCCTCCGTCACGGAGAAGATGGAGCTGCTGCGCCAGGAGATCGTCAACTTGCTGGAAAAACAGCTTATTTCCGAAAAATCAGTCGGCAATGCTGTTCAAAATGAACGGCATATACAGAATTCAAATACCGAATCCCAAAAGGAATATGAACACGACGATCCAGCTGCACGAATTGAGGATTCCAGTCTGACGATCGCCAAGCCGGACAACCAGCCACAGGCGTTGAAGACCTATCCTCTGGCTGCAGTCCTCCAGGCCTGCCCGGAAATCACCAATTACGGTCCTGCCGGCACGATCACGAGCTGGCGAGACTTGATGGCGGCAGCCACCGTCGTCCGAACAATGCTCGGTGTTACGCCCAGCGCCTATCGGGATGCCTGCGATACGCTTGGAGCCCAGAATACCGCAACGGTCATCGCTTGCCTTCTCGAAAGGGCAGGGCGCATCAACTCACCCGGCGGCTATCTGCGCAATCTGACGACGCGGGCGAGGCGTGGGACGTTCTCGCTTGGACCTATGCTCATGGCACAGATGCGAGCCAATAGCGTCGAGGCGAGGGAAACATCATGATCGTCGTCATCGAAGGGATCAGCGCTGCCGGAAAGACAAGCTGGTGCCGGCAACATGCCCTCGACCGGCTCGTGCCTGAAACCTATCCGCAAATCCGGCCCGACAGAAACCGTGACGCGGGAGAAGCTGCCCGGTTCTGGACCGATTGGAATATCGGGCGCTGGTCTGAAGCCCTGGCGCTGGAACAGAGCAAAGGAACCGCCGTCTGCGATACCGACCCGTTGAAACTTCACTTCATCTGGTCGCTATGGCGGATCGGCGAAGCACCCGAGAACCACTGGCAGCATCAGATGGTTGCTACCCGTGAGGCCTTCGATAAACAGGCTTTGGGCTTTGCCGACGTCTACTTCGTGAAGAAAATCGATCCGCGCAGGGCACGACTTCAGAAGGAACTGGATCAGGCCAAAAGCCGGATGAATTTCGATCTGCATGTCCGGCTACAGGCTTCGCTGCATGCCTGGTACGAGACGCTCGCGATGATCCTTCCGCAGCGGGTTCAATGGAGCCTGCCGACACAGCTGCCAGCCTTCGAGCCCGGCGTTGCTCCATCCGAAAGTCGCTATGACGTGAAGCTGTTCGACCGTTTCATCGCCAATTTGCCCGGCCGGCTCTCCGGCAAGCAATGAAGTCCGGAACAGTGATGGGAAGGGGAGGGCGGTCCAATTTGACTCCGTTCAAAACGGAAGGATGAACTCTATCGTCAACCATAAATCGGCATGGTGGAAGTCAAAGGCGAATTTGCTTCCGCACCAAAATTTTATGGTTTTATTTCAATGATTTGCCAGATCCGGATTTTCGCCATCAGTCACCTGGTTGACAGCCATATTCCGGTAAAATCGCTTTAAGATCAAGACTCTGGCCCGGCAAGGCTATCATGCCATAGTCTTCCGATTCGCACGAGTCCCTGATCGCTTGAATGCCTGCTTTCATCGCCTCCATCGTCATGGCTTGGCTCGGCCGGCACTTATAAGATTTTTATATCTTTCTCCCGCCCGCCCTCTCGAACCTTAATGCGGTTTGGCCGCATATTGACATTAGAGACGTCTAAAGGACGATCTCCATGCCGGGACGAAACAAGGGCGCCTCCCCGAGGTGCCTTCGATCCATTTCGGCGTTCAACAAGAACCTTCAAGGATCAGCGATCGATGATGGACCTTCTTCTTATCGGGATCGGCGTTTTGTTTTTCATTCTGTGCATCGCTTACACCAAAGCCTGCGACAGCCTCTAGCCGGAGAACGACGATGCTCCTGGATTACATTCTCGGCGGCGGCGTGACCCTCTTCCTCACCGCCTACCTCATCTACGCCCTCATTCGCCCCGAGCGCTTTTAGCGTCTGCGCCGGGCAGGGAAAGTGACCCCCATGACCTTCAACGGATGGCTTCAGATCCTGATCTACGTCGGGATACTCCTTGTGCTCGTCAAACCGCTTGGCGGTTATATGACGCGAGTCTTCACCGGCGAGCGCACCCTCCTCTCCTATGTCCTCGGTCCGCTGGAGCGAGGGCTCTATCGCATCGCCGGCACCGACGAGCGCGAAGAACAGCACTGGACGACCTATTCGATCTCCATGCTGCTGTTCAGCCTCGCCGGCTTTTTCGTGCTCTATCTGCTGCAGCGGTTCCAGGCGAGCCTGCCTTACAACCCCGCGGGGATGGCCTCGATGGGACCGGAGCTTTCGTTCAACACCGCCACCAGCTTCGTGACCAATACGAACTGGCAGAATTACGGCGGCGAAAGCACGATGTCCTATCTCGTGCAGATGGCCGGTCTTACCGTCCAGAACTTCGTATCCGCCGCAACCGGCATCGCTATCGCCATTGCCCTCATCCGCGCCTTCGCGCGTGCCTCCGGCAAGGCGATCGGCAATTTCTGGGTCGATCTGACCAGGGCGACGCTTTACATCCTGCTCCCGGCCTGCATCGTGCTGACGCTGGTTTTCGTCTATCTCGGCGTGCCGCAGACGCTCGGCCCCTATGTCAATGCCACGACACTGGAAGGCGTGCAGCAAACCATCGCCGTCGGCCCGGTCGCCTCGCAGCTCGCCATCAAGATGCTCGGCACCAATGGCGGCGGCTTCTTCAACGCGAATTCCGCCCATCCCTTCGAAAATCCGGATGCGATCTCCAATCTCATCCAGATGCTGGCGATCTTCGCGGTCGGTGCCGCACTCACCAATGTCTTCGGGCGCATGGTCGGCAACCAGCGCCAGGGCTGGGCTATCCTTGCCGCGATGGGCGTCCTGTTCGTTGCCGGTGTCGCCATCACCTATTGGGCCGAGGCCGCCGGCAATCCGCTGGTGCATGCGCTCGGCATCCAGGGCGGCAATATGGAAGGCAAGGAAGTCCGCTTCGGCATCACGCTGTCGTCGCTCTTCGCGGTCATCACCACGGCAGCCTCCTGCGGCGCGGTCAATGCCATGCATGGCAGCTTCACCGCACTGGGCGGCATGATCCCGCTCATCAACCTGCAGCTCGGCGAAGTGATTGTCGGCGGCGTCGGCGCCGGCTTCTACGGCATTGTCATGTTCATCATCATCGCCATCTTCGTTGCCGGCCTGATGGTCGGGCGCACACCGGAATATCTCGGCAAGAAGATCGAGGCCAAGGAAGTGAAGATGGCGATGCTCGCCGTGCTCTGCCTGCCGGCCGGCATGCTGATCTTCACCGCCATCGCCGCCGTATTGCCGTCGGCCGTCGCCTCGATCGGCAATCCCGGCCCGCACGGCTTTTCGGAAATCCTCTATGCCTACAGCTCGGCGGCGGCCAACAACGGTTCGGCCTTCGGCGGTCTTTCCGGCAACACGCCCTGGTACAACATCACGCTCGGCATCGTCATGCTGATCGGCCGCTTCCTGGTCATCGTGCCGGCGCTCGCCATCGCCGGCTCGCTGATCGCCAAGAAGACGGTTCCCGCCTCGGCCGGCACCTTCCCGACCGACGGCCCGCTGTTCGTCGGTCTGCTCGTCGGCACGATCCTGATCGTCGGCGGACTGACCTTCTTCCCGGCGCTGGCACTCGGTCCGATCGTCGAACATCTGGCGATGATCACCGGCCAGGCCTTCTAAGGAACGACCGCGATGCCCCGCGCTCCCCTCATGCCAAGGCTTCGAAAGCTGATCGACCCACGCCCCTTCGACAGGGGGCGTGGCCCGGCCGGGTGGGCCTGCGCTTCCGACGTCATTCTGGTGGCGATGGTCACGCTGTTCCTCGGCCTCGTCGTCTTCGGATTCCTATTGGGCTGACCGGGCAATCCCGATCCGCCGTTCCCTCTTCACGCTGGAGCCTCTCCATGAGCCAGTTAAAATCAGCGAGTATTCTGGATTCTCGCATCCTCCTTCCGGCCGTGGGCGCCGCCTTCAAGAAGCTGAACCCGCGCACCCTTGCCAAGAACCCCGTGATGTTCGTGGTCGCCGTCGTCTCGGCACTGACCACCGTGCTCTTCCTGCGCGACCTTCTGACCGGCGGCGGCAATCTCGGCTTCTCCCTCCAGATCAACATCTGGCTCTGGTTCACGGTGCTGTTTGCCAATTTCGCCGAAGCCGTTGCCGAAGGCCGCGGCAAGGCGCAGGCCGAGTCGCTGCGCAAGTCGCGCACCGAGACCCAGGCCAAGCTTCTCTCCGGCAACAGCCGCACGGACTACAAGATGGTGCCCGGCACCAGCCTCAAAGTCGGCGATATCGTGCTGGTCGAGGCGGGCGACATCATCCCTTCTGACGGTGAGGTGATCGAAGGCGTCGCCTCGGTCAACGAAGCGGCAATCACCGGCGAATCCGCGCCCGTCATCCGCGAGTCCGGCGGCGACCGCTCTGCCGTCACCGGCGGCACGCAGGTGCTGTCCGACGAGATCCGCGTGCGTATCACCGCCGCGGCCGGGTCCACCTTCATCGATCGCATGATTGCGCTGGTCGAAGGCGCCGAGCGCCAGAAGACGCCGAACGAGATCGCGCTCAACATCCTGCTCGCCGGCATGACGCTGATCTTCGTGCTTGCCACTGTCACCATTCCGAGCTTTGCCGCCTATGCCGGCGGTTCGATCCCGACCGTCGTGCTCGTCGCTTTGTTCGTGACCCTGATCCCGACGACCATCGGCGCGCTGCTGTCCGCCATCGGCATTGCCGGCATGGACCGGCTCGTGCGCTTCAACGTGCTCGCCATGTCCGGCCGCGCCGTCGAGGCCGCCGGCGACGTCGACACCCTGCTGCTCGACAAGACCGGCACGATCACGCTCGGCAATCGCCAGGCCACGTCCTTCCGCCCCGTCAAGGGCGTGACGGAACAGGAGCTGGCCGATGCCGCCCAGCTCGCCTCGCTCGCCGACGAAACGCCTGAGGGCCGTTCGATCGTCGTGCTCGCCAAGGAGAAGTACCAGATCCGCGGCCGCGACATGTCCAGCCTGAAGGCCACCTTCGTGCCCTTCACCGCCCAGACGCGCATGAGCGGCGTCGATCTCGACGGCTCCTCGATCCGCAAGGGCGCGGTGGATGCCGTGCTTGCCTATGTCAATGGCAGCACCGTTGCGCCCTCCGGTTCCGGTGCCGCCGTGATGGCGCGCACCAGCAGCGAGACGATCCGCGAGCTGCAATCGCTGTCGGACGAGATCTCCAAGGCCGGCGGCACGCCGCTGGCGGTCGCTCGCGACGGCCGCCTGCTCGGCGTCGTTCAGCTCAAGGATATCGTCAAGGGCGGCATCCGCGAGCGTTTCGCCGAGCTGCGCCGCATGGGCATCCGCACCGTGATGATCACCGGCGACAATCCGCTGACGGCGGCCGCCATCGCAGCCGAGGCCGGCGTCGATGACTTCCTCGCCCAGGCGACGCCGGAAATGAAGCTGGCGCTGATGCGCGAGGAACAGGCCCAGGGCAAGCTGGTCGCCATGTGCGGCGACGGCACCAACGATGCGCCGGCGCTTGCCCAGGCCGATGTCGGCGTCGCCATGAACACCGGCACCGTCGCCGCCCGCGAGGCCGGCAACATGGTCGACCTCGATAGCGATCCGACGAAGCTCATCGAGATCGTCGAGATCGGCAAGCAGCTCTTGATGACGCGCGGCGCGCTCACCACCTTCTCGATCGCCAACGACATCGCCAAGTACTTCGCCATCATCCCGGCGATGTTCATCGCCTTCTATCCGCAGCTGAAGATGCTGAACGTCATGGGGCTGGCAACGCCGCAAAGCGCCATCCTGTCGGCGATCATCTTCAACGCGCTGATCATCATTGCCCTGATCCCGCTGTCGCTGAAGGGCGTGCGCTATCGCCCGATCGGCGCCGGCGCGCTGCTTAGCCGCAACCTGCTGATCTACGGCCTCGGCGGCATCGTCGTGCCCTTCGTCGGCATCAAGGCCATCGACATGGCGATCACCGCCATCGGTCTGGTCTAAGGAGACTTCCCATGCTGAAACAAATCAGACCGGCCATCGTCATGATCGTCGTCACCACCGCCGTCACCGGCCTTGCCTATCCGCTCGCCATGACCGGCATCGCCCAGGCGGTCTTCCCGCACCAGGCGAATGGCAGCCTCGTGGAGAAGGACGGCAAGGTCATCGGCTCCAGCCTCGTCGGCCAGAACTTCACCACCGACCGCTATTTCCACGGCCGACCTTCCGCGACAACCGGCGCGGACCCGAACGACGCAACCAAGACAGTTGCCGCCCCCTATAATGCGGCCAACTCCATGGGTTCCAATCTTGGCCCGACCAGTTCGAGCCTGATGACTCGCATCAAGACCGATGCCGCGACGCTGCAGGCGCAGAACCCGAATGCGCCGGTTCCGATCGATCTGGTGACGACCTCCGGCAGCGGCCTCGATCCGGATATCTCGCCGGATGACGCCTATTTCCAGATCCCGCGTGTCGCCAAGGCGCGCGGCATGGACGAGGCGAAGCTGCGGGGGATCGTCGAGGCAGCCGTCGAGCCGCGCGAGCTCGGTGTTCTCGGCGAGCCGGTCGTCAACGTCCTGGCATTGAACCAGGCGTTGGATGCTTCTATGACTCAATAGGACCAAGGGGTTGCGGCGGCGCGCGCCGTCCCGGCCCCGCCAGGAAAGACCGACCGATGCCAGACGACAGCCGCGATACGCTGAGCAGGCCTTCACCCGACGCGCTTCTGGAGAAGGCCAGGGCCGAAGCGCGCGGCCGTCTGAAGATCTTCCTGGGGGCGGCGCCCGGCGTCGGCAAGACCTATGAGATGCTGATCTCCGGCAAGGCCAAGATCGCCGACGGCGTCGATGTCGTCGTCGGCGTAGTCGAGACCCATGGGCGGCGCGAGACGGAGGCTCTGCTCGACGGCTTCGAGATCATCCCGCGCGTCAATGTCGACTATAAGGGCCGCGCGCTCGACGAGATGGACCTCGACGCCATCCTGAAGCGCCGGCCCGGTCTGGTGCTGGTGGACGAACTCGCCCACACCAATGCCCATGGCAGCCGCCATCCGAAGCGCTACCTCGACGTCAAGGAGCTGCTGGAGCGCGGCATCGACGTCTATACGACGCTGAACATCCAGCATGTCGAAAGCCTGAACGACGTGGTGTCGCAGATCACCCGTGTCCGCGTGCGCGAAACCGTGCCGGATTCGATCATCGACATGGCCGACGATGTCGAGATCATCGACCTGACGCCGGACGACCTGATCAAGCGCCTGCATGACGGCAAGGTCTATCTGCCGAAAACCGCAGAGCGGGCACTGACCAATTACTTTACCCCCGGCAATCTGACGGCGTTGCGCGAACTGGCGCTGAGGCGCACGGCGCAGCGGGTCGACGACCAGCTTCTGACCCATATGCAGGCGCATGCCATCCAAGGCCCCTGGGCGGCCGGCGAGCGCGTGCTGGTCTCGATCGACCATCATCCGCGTTCGGCCTCGCTGGTGCGCTATGCTGCCCGCATGGCCTCGCGGCTGCGCGCGCCCTGGGCGGCCGTCTATGTCGAGACCAACCGCTCGATCAGTCTGACGGAAGCGCAGCGCGACACCATCGCCGCGACGCTGAGGCTCGCCGAACAGCTCGGCGGCGAGGCGATCACCATTCCCGGTCGCGAGGTCGCCGAGGAGCTGCTTCGCCATTCGGCCAGCAACAATGTCACCCATATCGTCATCGGGTCGCCGAAGATCGGCACCTGGCGGGACTGGTCGAAGCGTTCGGTTTCCTACGAGCTGATCCGCAAGGCCGGCGACATCAGCGTTCACGTCATCTCCGGCAGCGATGCGGACGGCCAGGCGGCAAGCCGCGGCGTCAAGGCAGCGCCCGCGCCGTCGCCGTTCCAGCTTCGCGGCTATCTGCTGGCGACACTCTATGTTGCCGTCGCCCTCGGTTTCTGCGTCATCCTCGATCAGGTGCTGGATGTGCGCAACCTGGCGCTGGTGTTCCTGATGGCGGTGCTGGCGACCGCGGTCACACAGGGTCTGCGGCCGGCGCTCTATTCCTGCCTTCTCGGGGCGCTCGCCTTCAATTTCTTCTTCCTGCCGCCGCGCTATACGCTGACCATCAGCGATCCCGAAAGCGTGCTCGCCTTCTTCTTTTTCCTCGGCGTCGCCATTGTCGCCAGCAATCTGACGGCGACCGTGCAGCGGCAGGCGGCGTCGGCGCGACAAAGGGCGCGGACGACCGAGGACCTCTATCTCTTTTCCAAGAAGCTCGCCGGCACCGGCACGCTGGACGACGTGCTGTGGGCGACCGCGTTCCAGCTCGCCTCGATGCTGAAGGTGCGCGTCGTGCTGCTGCTGCCCGAGGACGGCACGATCGCGGTCAAGGCCGGCTATCCGCCCGACGATACGCTCGACGATGCCGACATCGCCGCCGCGCGCTGGGCCTGGGAGCATAATCACGCGGCCGGGCGAGGGGCCGATACGCTGCCGGGCGCCAAGCGCCTTTACGTACCGTTGCGAACGGGGCGCACCGCCGTCGGCGTCATCGGTCTCGACAGCGATCGCCGCGACGGGCCGCTCCTGACCCCGGAGCAGCAGCGGCTTCTCGACGCGCTGGCCGATCAGGCCGCGCTTGCCATCGAGCGGGTGCAGCTGGTCGCCGATGTCGACCGCGCCAAGCTGGCCGTCGAGGCCGACCGGCTGCGCTCGGCATTGCTCACCTCGATCTCGCATGATCTCAAGACGCCGCTCGCCGCCATCCTGGGTGCCGCCGGTACGCTGCGCGACTATCTGGACTCGATGCCGCAGGAAGATCGCGTCGATCTCCTGACGACGGTGGTGGACGAGTCCGAGCGGCTCAATCGCTTCATCGCCAATCTGCTCGACATGACCAAGATCGAATCCGGCGCCATGGAGCCGAACCATGCGCTGCATTATGCCGGCGATATCGTCGGCAGCGCCTTGCGGCGCGGCGAAAAGATCCTTGCCCATCATCGCGTCGAGATCGAGATACCGGCCGATCTGCCGATGGTGCGGGTCGATCCCGTCCTGTTCGAGCAGGTGCTGTTCAATCTGCTCGACAATGCCGCCAAATATGCGCCGGACGGGTCGAACATCCGCCTGGAGGCATGGGCCGATATCGACAACATCGTTTTTCGGATCATGGACGAAGGTCCCGGCATTCCGCCCGCCGATCTCGAACGCGTCTTCGACACCTTCTATCGCGTCCGCAAGGGCGATCAGGTGCGGGCCGGGACCGGCCTTGGGCTTTCGATCTGCCGCGGCTTCATCGAGGCCATGGGCGGCACCATCACTGCCGGCAACCGGACCGACCGACAGGGCGCGGTCTTCACCATTCGCCTGCCGAAACCAACGGATATTCCCAAGCTGGATGAGTTGAGATGAACACCACCGCCGTCAAGATACTCGTTGTCGACGACGAGCCGCCGATCCGCAAGCTGTTGCGCGTCGGCCTCAGCGCCCAGGGCTATCTCGTCAACGAAGCCCCGAACGCCGCCGCCGCGCGCCAGTCCGTCAAAGAGGATCTGCCCGATCTGATCGTGCTGGATCTGGGACTGCCGGACACATCCGGCCAGGATCTGCTGCAGGAATGGCGCGAGGACGGGATCGAGATCCCGGTGGTCATCCTGTCGAGCCGCACCGACGAGGCCGGTATCGTACGGGCGCTGGAAAGCGGCGCCGACGATTATGTCACCAAGCCCTTCGGCGTGAACGAACTCGGCGCGCGCATTCGCGTCGCCTTGCGCCATCGCCTGCAGCAGCAGGGCGAAAAGGCGATCTTCCAGACCGGCGGCCTCTCCATCGATCTCGTCAAGCGCATCGTCAAGGTCGACGGCAGGGAGATCAAGCTGTCGCCCAAGGAATACGATATTCTGCGGGTCCTGGCGCAGCATGCCGGCAAGGTGCTGACGCATCAGTTCCTGTTGAAGCAGGTCTGGGGGCCGGCGGCGGACGTGCAGTATCTGCGCGTCTATGTCCGCCAGCTCCGCCAGAAGGTCGAGCAGATCCCCGACCAGCCGCATTACATCACCACCGAAACCGGTGTCGGCTACCGTCTGCGTGAGCCGGAATGACATCGCGTTTCCAACCGTCTCGGCGCACCGGTCCGATGCCGAGCGGGCCGGCGGCGCCAGACCATGCGGACATCCCCGACCTGCGAGCATGAGAGCGACCATGGATCTTTCCACCATCATCCTGCCCGAGCATGTCTTCGTCGGCCTGTCGGTGCCGACCAAATGGCGCGCCTTGCAGATCCTATCCCAGAAGGCGGCGCAATGTCTCGGGCTCGAGGAAGCGTCGGTCCTGCGGGCGCTGGAGGCGCGCGAGAAGCTCGGCACCACCGGCATCGGCAACGGCATCGCCGTTCCGCACGCGGCGATCGCCGGCATGACGCGCCCGCGCGGGCTGATGGTCCGTTTCGGCCATCCTGTCGATTTCGAGGCGATCGACGATATTCCGATCGATCTGGTCTTCGTTCTGCTCTTCGGCGAACATGGCCGCAGCGAGTATCTGAACGTGCTCGCCGCCACTGCCAGACGCTTGCGAGCCGACGGCGTCCTGACGGCCATGCGCCAGGCGAGAAGCGCCGACGAGCTCTATTCGATCTTCATGTCCAGCTCGACCCTCTGAGGGGGCACGGGGCGGTTGTGAGCGATCTGCGAGAATGCAATTTCACAATCCTTGATTCTATGGGATGCTGTTCTATGTAGTGCCGCCAAACGGGAACAATCTTCGTTACTTTATACGACCAAGTTGATAGGGTTTAGTAACAACGAAGGAGGTCCACCCATGCAGACGATAAAGCTTTCCCGGCTTCTCGCCACCGCAGTACTGATCGGCAGTTTCTCTCTGGCTGGCGCCGTAGCGCCGACATGGGCGGCGGACAAGACGCTTCTCAATGTTTCTTATGATCCAACCCGCGAATTGTATAAGGATTTCAACGTAGCCTTTGCCGCGAAGTGGAAGAAGGACACGGGTGAAACCATCAACATCAAGGCCTCGCATGGCGGCTCCGGCGCCCAGGCCCGCTCGGTCATCGACGGCCTCGACGCCGATGTCGTGACGCTGGCGCTCGAGGGCGACATCGATGCCATCGCCAAGGCGACGAAGAAGATCCCGGCCGATTGGAAGACCAAGTTCCCGAACAATTCGGTCCCCTATACCTCGACCATCGTCTTCCTGGTGCGCAAGGGCAATCCGAAGGGCATCAAGGACTGGTCGGATCTCATCAAGGACGGCGTCGAAGTCATCACGCCGAATCCGAAGACCTCCGGCGGCGCCCGCTGGAACATTCTGGCGGCCTGGGCCTGGGCCAAGCAGGCCAATGGCGGCGATGACGCCAAGGCGCAGGACTACGTCGCGCAGCTGCTGAAGCATGTGCCGGTGCTCGATACCGGTGCGCGCGGCGCGACCACCACCTTCGTCCAGCGCGGTCTCGGCGACGTTCTGCTTGCCTGGGAAAACGAGGCTTACCTTTCGCTCGAGGAGCTCGGCCCGGATAAGTTCGAGATCGTAACGCCGACCGTTTCGATCCGCGCCGACCCGCCGGTCGCCGTCGTCGACGGCAATGTCGATACCAAGGGCACCCGCAAGGAAGCCGAGGCCTATCTCAACTATCTCTATTCCGACGAGGGTCAGAAGATCGCCGCCAAGCACTATTACCGGCCGATCAAGCCGGAAGCGGCAGACCCCAAGGATATCGCCCGGTTCCCGGCCTTGAAGCTTGCAACG
Source organism: Rhizobium sp. (assembly GCA_047606605.1). Classification (GTDB taxonomy): domain Bacteria; phylum Pseudomonadota; class Alphaproteobacteria; order Rhizobiales; family Rhizobiaceae; genus Rhizobium. The sequence goes on along the minus strand of JASGEG010000303.1, from coordinate 2,222 downwards.
ATTGACGATTTCGGCGGATGGTCGCAAGCTCAGCCGAAGTTCTTCGCCGATGGCGGCGTCTTCGACCAGATTTACAAGCCGGGACAATAATTCTGAATGCATGCAATAACCCGCAAACGGTGGCGGTTTCGGCAGCCGAGTGTCATTCCGGGCTTCGGATTGGCGCTCGGCGTTACCTTGACTTGGCTTATCCTGATCGTTCTCATCCCGCTCTCGGGACTGCTGTGGAAGAGCAGCTATCTCGGCTGGTCCAATTTCTGGGCCATTGCGCTTGACGTCCGCACGCTCAATGCCCTGCGCATGAGCTTCGGCGGTGCCTTCATCGCAGCGGTCGTCAATGCCGTCTTCGGGCTGATCATCGCCTGGGTCCTCGTGCGCTACCGGTTCCCCGGCAAGCGCATCATCGACGCCATGGTGGACCTGCCCTTTGCGCTGCCGACCGCGGTCGCCGGTATCGCGCTGACGACGCTCTATGCGCCGAACGGCTGGGTCGGCCAGTTCCTGACGCCGCTCGGCATCAAGATCGCCTTCACGCCGGTCGGCATCGTCATCGCGCTGATCTTCGTCGGCCTGCCCTTCGTGGTGCGCACGGCGCAACCCGTCATGGAAGAGATCGACCGCGAAGTCGAGGAGGCGGCGGCAACGCTCGGCGCGAACCGCTTCCAGACGATCACCCGCGTTCTCCTGCCCGGCCTGGCGCCGGCGGCGCTGACGGGCTTTGCGCTGGCTTTCGCGCGCGCGGCCGGCGAATACGGTTCGGTGATCTTCATCGCCGGCAACCGGCCCTACGTCTCCGAGATCGCGCCCTTGCTCATCGTCATCCGCCTCGAGGAATACAACTACTCGGCGGCGACGGCGATCGCGACCATGATGCTCTTCATCTCCTTCGTAATGCTGCTGGTCATCAATCTCATTCAATCCTGGAGCAGAAAGAGATACGGCTATGGCGCATGATGCTGCTTCCTCCTCCGACACGGTTCATTCCGTCATCACCGAGAGCAGGCTTGCGCGGTGGATTTTCGTCGTCGTCTCGCTCGCCTTCCTGACGCTGATGGTGCTGTTGCCGCTGGCGGCCGTCTTCGTCGAGGCGTTCCGCAAGGGGATCGAGGCCTTCTTCAGCTCGCTGCTGGACGAGGAAACCTTCGCCGCCATCCGGCTGACGCTGATCGTCGCCGGCATCAGCGTGCCGCTCAATCTCGTCTGCGGTGTCGCCGCAGCCTGGGCGATCGCCAAGTTCGAGTTCAAGGGCAAGGCGTTCCTGACGACGTTGATCGACCTGCCGTTCTCGGTGTCGCCGGTCATCTCTGGTCTGGTCTTCGTGCTGCTGTTCAGCTCCAATAGTGTCCTTGGCCCCTGGCTGCAGAGCCACGGCATCCAGGTCCTGTTCGCGGTTCCCGGCCTGGTTCTGGCGACGATGTTCGTCACCTTTCCCTTCGTCGCGCGCGAGCTCGTCCCGCTGATGCAGGAACAGGGGACCGCTGACGAGGAAGCAGCCCTCTCCCTCGGCGCCAATGGCTGGCAGACCTTCTGGTACGTGACGCTGCCGAACATCAAATGGGGCCTGCTCTACGGCGTGCTGCTCTGCAATGCCCGTGCCATGGGCGAGTTCGGTGCCGTGTCTGTTGTCTCCGGCCATATTCGCGGCGAGACCAACACCATGCCGCTGCAGGTCGAAATTCTCTATAATGAATATAATTTCTCGGGGGCTTTCGCGGTTGCCACGCTTCTCGCCCTGCTCGCCCTTGTCACATTGATACTGAAGACGCTGCTGGAAATGCGCTATAGCGAAGAGATCGCAGCCAGCCGGCGTCACTGAAGGAATTGTTAATGGAAGTTCGCGTTCAAAACCTGCGCAAGGAATTCGGTCGCTTTCCCGCGTTGCACGACGTTTCCCTGGATATCCGCTCCAGCGAACTGATAGCCCTTCTCGGTCCGTCCGGTTCGGGCAAGACGACGTTGCTGCGCCTCATTGCCGGGCTGGAATCGCCGACCGAGGGCAAGATCTTCTTCGGCGACCAGGATGCGTCGAAGAAGACGGTGCAGCAGCGCAATATCGGCTTCGTCTTTCAGCATTATGCGCTGTTTCGCCATATGACGGTGCTGGACAATATTTCCTTCGGTCTGAAGGTCCGTTCGGCTTCCCGCCGCCCGCCCCGCGCGGAAATCCATCGCCGTGCCGTCGAATTGCTGGAGCTGGTGCAGCTCAATGGCCTCGAAAAGCG
>JASGEG010000302.1:0-29224 GCA_047606605.1 Rhizobium sp. | reverse complement strand
GATCGAACCGACGGTCACGACCGCCATGTCCTGAGGATCGACATTGCGCGACACCACGCTCTGCACCGCCGTGATGAAAGCCGCCGACGTCAATATGGGATCGACCGACTTGTGCGGCTCGGCCCCATGGCCGCCCTTGCCGACGAAGCGGATGATGGCCTGATCGACCGAGGCCATAGCGGCGTCGGCGACGAAGCCGAACTGGCCGAGCGGCACGCCCGGCCAATTGTGCAGGCCGAAGACGGCATCGACGGGAAAGCGCTCGAAAAGCCCGTCCGAAATCATCTTGCGCGCGCCCGCGCCGATCTCCTCGGCCGGCTGGAAGATCAGCGTCAGCACACCGGAAAACCGGCGGGTCTCGGAGAGATAGCGGGCGGCGGCCAGCAGGATCGACGTATGCCCGTCATGGCCGCAGGCATGCATGACGCCCGGATTGTCGCTGGCATAGGCAAGATCCGTCGCCTCCTCGATCGGCAGCGCATCCATGTCGGCGCGGATGCCGATACGTTTCTCGCCGTCGCCGCCCCGAAGGGTAGCGACGACGCCGGTGCCGCCGACACCGGTCGTCACCTCGTAGCCCCAGGAGGAAAGCAGGGAGGCAACGATCTTACTGGTCCGCCGCTCCTGGAAGGCAAGCTCCGGGTAGCGATGAAGATCGTGGCGAAGCTCGATGATCTCATCGATGAAAGAGGCGATCCCCTTGTCGATGTCATCAGCCGGTCGATGGTGCTGTGTTACGACGTTCATGGCCCGACCGATCGCGCCTCAGGCGCGGATCGCCCTTTCCTGTTCGGTCTCGTCCTTGTGGGCGGCATAGTGGCTTTCGCGATAGGGCAGCCCCAGATGGTCGCGCAGCGTCGTGCCCTTCAAGACGGGATCGAAATAGCCGCGCTCCGTCAGGATCGGCAGCACATGCTTTGCGAAGTCGTCGAAACCTTCGGCGATGACGGGGAAGCCGAGGATGAAGCCATCGGCGGCACCCTGATCCACCCAGCGGATGATCTCCTCGGCGATATGCTCGGCCGTGCCGATAAAGGCGGTGCGCGGTGTTGCGGAATCGAGCGCGACCTGACGCAGCGTCAGCCCCTTCTCGCGCGCCGTCTTCTTGATGCGATCGGTGGTGGCGCGGAAATTGTTGCGTCCGATATCGCCGAGATCGGGGAAAGGCTCGTCCAGCGGATAGGTGCTGAAATCATGATGATCGAAGAAGCGGCCGAGATAGGCCAGCGCCTCCTCGATGGTGACGAGATCGCGGATCGCCTCATATTTGGCCTCGGCCTCTTCCTGCGTCGCGCCGATGATCGGCCCGATGCCCGGAAAGACGCCGACTTCGGCGGCGCTGCGGCCATGGGCGATGACGCTGTCCTTGAGCTGGCGATAGAAGGCCTTCGCCTCCTCGATCGGCCCGCCATTGGTAAAGACGGCGTCGGCATGCTTGCCGGCGAGCCTGATGCCGGAATCGGAGGCGCCGGCCTGGAACACGACGGGCTGGCCCTGCTTCGATCGGCCGATGTTCAACGGTCCTTCGACGCGGAAGAAGCGTCCCTTGTGGTTCAGCCGCCGCAGCTTGGTCTTGTCGACGAAGACGCCGGTCTCGCGATCGCGGACGAAAGCATCGTCATCCCAGGAATCCCAGAGCCCCTTGATGACGTCGAGATATTCGTCAGCGATCTCGTAGCGCAGCTCATGGTCGGGATGCTCGCGGCTGTAATTGCGGCCGGAGCCTTCGAGCGGCGACGTCACCGCGTTCCATCCGGCCCTACCGCCGCTGATCAGATCGATGGAACCGAATTGACGGGCGATGGTGAAGGGATCGCTATAGGAGGTCGAGACCGTACCGACCAGGCCGATCTTCGAGGTCGAAGCGGCCAGCGCCGACAGGATCGAGATCGGCTCGAAGCGGTTGAGGAAATGCGGGATCGATTGCTCGTTGATATAGAGGCCATCGGCGACGAAGGCGAAGGCGATGCCCGCCTCTTCCGCCTTGCGGGCTGTATCGACGAAGAAGCCGAAATTGACGCTGGCGTCCACCGGACCGCTCGGATGCTTCCAGGCATTCATGTGGCCGCCAGGCCCATGCAGCATGATGCCGAAGGTGATATGTTTTTGAGCCATGGGTCTGTCCTCTTGGGTTCGATGTCAGGCGGCGAGAGAAAGCCGCTCCTTGGCAAGCAGCTCGATGGAGGAAAGACGTTCGGCCGCCGTCAGCGTCGGCGCATCGAGGATGAATTCCTTGACGCCGTAGCGGCGATGCAGCTCATCGAGCTCCTTGCGGATCTGTTGCGCCGTGCCATGCAGCACGCTCGGCACCTTTTCCTCGGTTCGGTAGTCGCTGACCCCCGCCTGGCGGGCGAATTCCGCCGCCTGCTCCTCGCTGCCGACATTGACGGTCTGGCCGTTGGGAAGGAAAAGCTTGACGATGCGCAGGTCGCCGACACGCTCACGCGCCTGCTCTTCGGTCTCGGCGGCAAAGGCGGAAAGCGCCAGGATCGGGCTCTTGCCGCCGCTTGCCGCTTCGTAGGCATCGAAAGTCCGGCGCAGATTGTCGGGGTCGCCGTTCAGATGGCCGGCAAACACCAGCTCCCAGCCCTTCTCCGCCGCCAGCCTGGCGCTGTCGACCGAGGCGCCGAGCAGATAGCGCTCCGGCGCGCTCGCCGGGAGCGGTGTGGCAACAGCGATATCGGCCGTGGCTTCGCCCGAAAGATAGGTGTTGATATCGGCGAGCTGATCGGCAAAGTTCGGCTTGCGTTCCGGATCGACCGCAGCCTGCAGCGCCCGCGTCGACAAGGGAAAGCCGCCCGGCGCCTTGCCGACCCCGAGATCGACGCGGCCAGGCGCCAGCGAGGCGAGCAGATTGAAGGTCTCGGCCACCTTGTAAGCGCTGTAATGCTGCAGCATCACGCCGCCGGAACCGATGCGGATTTTCGATGTCTTGGCCAGAAGATAGCCGATCAGCGCCTCCGGCGCCGAGCTCGCAAGGCTCGCCATATTGTGGTGTTCCGCCACCCAGAAACGATGGTAGCCGAGTTCTTCGGCCCTGATTGCCAGCCTGGCGGTCGCGCGCAGCGCGTCCGACGCATTCTTGCCGGCTTCGATGGGACTTTTGTCGAGAAGGCTCAAGAGATAGGACATGTGGGGGTCACCGATTTTGCGCCCGATGCGGTGCATCGTTTCAATAATCCATCAAATACGTAGATTACATGGAATATAAGAAAGAACTTTCTCTTCGTGTCGCAAAGCGAGGAAATAAGTTGCGAAAAGCGCAACCATGCAATGCAAGCCGGCGATAGGCTCTGCCAGAGCTGAGCGCCCGGCGGACCACGCACGGATCGGCCGATGGGCCTCTTAAAAATGTCCCTTGGGGATAGCAGGCAGTTCTATTGATCCCTGGAGGGATTTGGGCGAACTAGGAATGCGAACATTATTCGACGAGGACCAATGAACGACAACGTCATCAAGTTTCGAAGACCGACGCCACCCAAGCCGCCACGGCCGGGGTTGCGCAAATTGCTCGTCGTCCTCGCCATACTGGCGGTGTTTGCGGCTGCATGGGGATATTTCCAGCTCACCGGGTCGCCCGCGCCGTGATGCGCGCTCTCCCCGCTTCGCCCGGCCTATCGCGCTCGCCGGAATGATCGGCTAACATGGGCGGCGACCAGAAGGATCGTTTCGATGAGCGTTCGCCCGCCGCAATCCCTCAGACAGTTTCATTCGACCGACGGCGGCTTCAACGTGCTCGAATACGAGCTCATGGCCGAGCGCGCGAGTTCCCTTGGGCGTCATGGGCTGAAGGTGGAAACTGCACTTGCCGATTTGCGGGCATGGAATGCGGACCGTCACGGCGCCGACGAGCGCGAAAGCCTCGTGAACAAGGCTGCGGATGCCGTATGGGCTTTCTTCATCCAGCGGGAAATCTGCGGTCTCAGGAACAATCGCGACATCATCCAGCGCTATGCCATCCCGAACGAGGTCCTTGCACGCGTCGGCGCGGTGCGTCGATGAGGGCGATCCGCGGCCCGGTTTGCAGCCCTATCGCATAGGTCTCAAGCCGGCGAGAACGCGCTCATCGCACCGGTAAAGGATTTGGCGAGCGGCGCGGCATAGGAGCCGCGCTTGCTGGTGGAAAGGCCGAGCGACACCAGCGCCTCGGCCTGTTTGACGGCCGCTGCCACGCCATCGATCACCGGCACGCCATAGATCTCCTGCAGCTCGCGCGCCAGATCCGCCATGCCGGCGCAGCCGAGCACGATCGCCTCCGCCCCGTCTTCGTCCAGCGCGCGCTCGATTTCGGCCCGCAATTTACCGATGGCGCCCGAGGCTCCGTCCTCAAGTTCCAATACGGCGATATCGGAGGCCCTCACCCTGGCGCGGGCTCCCATGCCGTAATGCCTGACGAGATTGTCGATCAGCACGCGCGAACGCTCCAGCGTCGTCACCACCGTGAAACGCTGCGCCAGGAGGCCGGCGGTGACGACGGCGGATTCGCAGAGCCCGAGAACCGGCACATTCGAGAAGGCCCGCGCCGCCTCAAGCCCGGTATCGTCGAAACAGGAAATGATCGCGGCATCGTAACCGAGCGCGCGCTGCTCTTTCAGCTCGCTCAGCAGGCCGGGCACGGCAAGCGCGCCGTCATAATATCCCTCGATCGAGGGCGGGCCCATGCGCGAGGTGGCGGCGATGATCTCGGTGCCGGTGGCAGCGACGGCGCGGGCGGCGATCGCCGCCTTTTCGGTCATGGAGGCGGTGGTGTTCGGATTGACGAGCAGTAAACGCATGAGATCAGCTTTTCTTGGCCTGCTGGCGACCGAGCATGGTCATGATGCCGAGCGCGGCGAGAATGATGGTGAAGGAGAAGACCGTCGTCACGGTCCCCAATGCATAGAGCACCGGCGTCGTGACATTGGTGGTCATGCCGTAGATTTCGAGGGGCAGCGTGTTGTAGGTGCCCGAGGTCATCAGGCTGCGCGCGAATTCGTCATAGGACAGCGTGAAGCCGAACAGGCCGACGCCGATGAGGCTCGGTGCGATCATCGGTAGAACGACATGGCGGAATGTCTGCCAGGAACTGGCGCCCAGATCGCGGGCCGCCTCCTCATAGGCCGGCGAGAAGCGGTTGAAGACGGCGAACATGATGAGGACGCCGAAAGGCAGCGTCCAGGTCAGATGCGCGCCGAAAGCCGAGGAATACCAGGCCGGCGAAAGGCCTCCCTGCTGGAAGACGACGCCGATGCCGAGCGAAATGATGATGGAGGGAACCACGAGGCTGGCGACGGTGGCATAAAACAGGAAGGTCGCGCCCCGGAACCGGCGGCGGAAGGCCAGGCCCGCCAGCAGCGAGACGACGACGGTGACGACCATGACCATGAGACCGAGCACCAGGGAGCGCTGGAACGAGGCACCGAAATCGCCGACCGCCTGCTTTTCGAACAGGTTTGCGAACCAGTGCAGCGACACGCCGTTCAGCGGAAAGGTCAGGCCGCCGTCAGGTCCCTGAAAGGAGAGGATGAGGATCGCCGAAAGCGGCCCGTAGAGGAAGAGGACGAAGATCGTGAAGAAGATCGCCAGGACATAAAATTCGAGGCTGCGTTTTTCGCGGTGCATCTCAAAGCTCCTTGCGGATGTCGACGACGCGCAGGATGGCGGAAACCATCAGCAGGACGAGGATCAGCAGCACCACGGCATTGGCGGCGGCGGCCGGATATTGCAGCAGCGACATCTGGTTCTTCATCATCAGCGCGATCGAGGCGCTCTGGCCGCCGGACATGACCTGCACCGTGGAGAAATCCGCCATGACCAGCGTGACGACGAAGATCGTGCCGATCGCCATTCCCGGCTTGGCAAGCGGGATCACCACATTCCAGAGGATCTGCCAGCCACTGGCGCCGGCATCGCGGGCGGCCTCGAACAGCGAACGGTCGATGCGCATCAGCGTGTTGAAGATCGGCGTCACCATGAACAGCGTATAGAGATGCACCATGGCCAGCACGACGGCAAAATCGGAATAGAGCAGCCATTCGATCGGCCGCGGAATGAGCCCCATCTCGATCAGGGTCGAATTCACCAGGCCATTGCGCCCGAGGACTGGAATCCAGGAGATCATCCGGATGATGTTCGAGGTCATGAAGGGCACGGTGCAGACGAGGAAGAGGATCATCTGCGTGGAGGTGCGGCGGATATGGAAGGCCAGGAAATAAGCGATCCAGAAGCCGATGAACAGGGTTAGCGCCCAGACAATAACCGTGAATTTCAATGTGTTGAGATAGGTTTTCCAAGTCACCCATGAACCGAGCGTATCGGTATAGTTCGTGGTCAGGAAATCCGGATAGAGACCGGCGAAATCATAATCCCAGAAACTGACGACGCCGATCATCGCGATCGGCAGCAGGAAGAAGACGCCGAGGATCAGGAAGAGCGGTGCGGCCTGGAGATAGGAAACCAGCCAGAGGGGCATGCGAAACCCGCGCCCTGACTTTTCAGCTGCCTGTTCCGTTTCTGATGAAGCGATCGTCGCCATGGTCCGGTTTCTCCTTGAGTGCTTCCTCCCCCGCTGACGCGGGAGAGGATATGATGGGAAGAGCCCATATTTGTCAGGCTGCGATGAACTCGTTCCAGCGGCGGACCATGTAGCGGTCTTCGTCCATCACCGAGTTCCAGCAGGCGACCGCGCCCATGCGGTTTTCGAAGGAGCCGCCGTCGCGAACGGCGCCGGCCTTTTCCATGACCTTGCCTTCCGGGGACAGGATATCGCCCTGCGCCGGCTTGCCTTCGATCCAGTAGCCCCATTCGTCGGCAGACATGAAGCCCTTGGCGGTTTCCATGCAGGCGGAATAATAGCCCTGGCGGTTGAGGTAGCCGCCGACCCAGCCGGACGTGTACCAGTTGATATATTCATAGGCGGCGTCGAGCTGAGCGCCCTTGAGATGCGCGGCAAGACCAAGGCCGCCACCCCAGGCGCGATAGCCTTCCTTGAGCGGCTGGAAGGTGCAGGGGATGCCCTTGGAGCGCACGGCGGCAACGGCCGGCGACCACATGGACTGAATGACGACTTCGCCCGAGGCCATCAGGTTGACGCTTTCGTCGAAGGACTTCCAGAAGGCGCGGAACTGACCCTCGCCCTTGGTCTTGATCAGGAACTCGATCGTCTTGTCGATTTCCGCCTTGGTCATGTTGCCCTTGTCGGCATATTTGATCTTGCCGGCGGCTTCCATGATCATGGCGGCATCCATGATGCCGATGGACGGGATATTGAGGATCGAGGTCTTGCCCTTGAAGGCCGGATCGAGAATGTCGGCCCAGCTGGTGATCGGCCGGCCGGTCAGGTCCGGGCGGATGCCGAGCGTGTCGGCATTGTAGATGGTCGGAACCATCGTCATCCACTGCGTCGGCTCCTTGGCGAATTTCTTGGAGCTCTGCCCTTCCACGAAGCCGACGGTGTGCGGCGCCGTGCCTTGGGCAATTACGCTGTCCGGCTTCAGTTTGCCGGTGATGAAGAGCGGCACGATCTTGTCGTAATATTTGAGCTTCTTGACGTCCATCGGCTGCAGGACGCCGGCTGGGAACACCTTCTTGGCGATCCAGTATTCGATGTCGGCGATGTCGTAGCTGTTCGGCTGGGTGACGGCGCGCTGGGCGGCGGCGTCGGAATCGGTCGCCGTCATCTCGAGCGTGATGCCGAGATCGGCCTTGCACTTCTCGGCGATGGCATTGATGTTGGAGACGCCGGTGCCGAACTGGCGCAGCGTGATGTTGGATTGCGCCCAGATGGTCGGGAAGCCGGTGATCGCACCGGAGCCGGCCATCGCGCCGAGAGCGGCGGCGCCGGTCTTCAGCAGGGAGCGGCGGGAGATTCCCTTTGCCGTCTTGGAAGTCTTGCTTTCAGTTGTCATGTCAGTTCCCCTTTTGTGATGCTTGATAGTCATGCGGTCGCGCGGCCAAGGAGGATCGCATCCCCCAAAGCCCAACTCAGAGACACGGCGTCGCCCACCGATACGAATTTGGCGGCATAATCCTCGTCGCTGGCGATAACGGTGAAATCGTCGCTGCCGGCGCCGATGACGGTGATCTTCACCGAGGCGCCGCGATATTCGATGTTGGAAACCACACCATTGAAGCCGAGGCCCTTTTCGGAGGTGGCGGCCAGGCGGACGCGGTCGGTGCGGACGCCGATATCGACGGGTTCGCCGACCTGTCTGCCGGTTCCGCGCACCGAAAAGCTCTGCCCCTCGGGCACGGTTATCGTCAGCACGCCGCCCTCGCTCGCCGTCACCCGACCGGAAAGCACGTTATGGTCGCCCATGAAACGGGCGACGAAGGCCGTTGCCGGGCGCTCGAAGACCTCGCGCGGCGCGGCCGCCTGTTCGATCCGGCCGTCATTCATGATCACCATGATATCGGCCAGCGCCATGGCCTCTTCCTGGCTGTGCGTGACATGCACGAAGGTGATGCCGAGGGTCTTCTGCAGTTTCTTCAGCTCGGCGCGCATGCGGATTTTCAAGAATGGATCGAGCGCGGACAGCGGCTCGTCGAGCAGCAGCGCCTCCGGATCGGTGATCAGTGCGCGAGCCAGCGCCACGCGCTGCTGCTGTCCGCCCGAAAGCTGCGCCGGACGCCGCGTCGCATAGGCTTCCATCTGCATCAGCTTCAGCATGTCCAGCGCCTTGGCGCGGCGCTCGTCCTTGGCGACACCCTTCATCTTCAGGCTGAAGGCGACATTGTCGATCAGATCGAGATGCGGAAACAGCGCGTAGGACTGGAACATCATCGCCGTGCCGCGCTTGGCCGGCGGGAAATCGGTCACCACCACGTTTCCAAGCCGGATGTCGCCCGAGGAAATGGTTTCATGGCCGGCGATCATGCGAAGGGTGGAGGTCTTGCCGCAGCCGGACGGCCCCAGGAAGCAGCAATAGGAGCCTGCCGGTATCTTGAGGCTGATCGCATGCACGGCCGTTGTCGTGCCATAGACCTTCGAAACGGACGCTATATCGATCTCTGCGGCTTTCGACATGGTATTTCCCTCTGTTTGAGGAAAGACAATGCATCTGCCGTGCCAAGTGCGCGGCAAATCAACAAGCCATTGTGAAATATCGTCTTTTTTCACCATAGCGATCGACAGCCTCATAAAGGCAGCCCTGATGTCTGCACATGAAATAGGCTATTGTCTGCGATGTGTGCACGAGATCGTATACAATTCAGTCGTATTTTTGTGCCAGATTTCGTTTAACTTTTGCAGCAAACACGGATATGGTTTCGGCGATTATCAGGTATCCGATGCCATGAACTCCACAGCCGACGCGCTCCAGACAACCACCGATTCCGCGGAAACCGGCGCACAGCAGATTCGCGACGCCATTCGCGACGCCATCGTCGAGCGTCGGCTCTCGCCCGGCACCAAGCTTTCGGAAAGCGATGTCGGCAATCTCTTCAATGTCAGCCGCACGCTGGCACGTGCCGCCCTGCAGGCCTTGTCCTACGAGGGGCTCGTCAGCGTCGAGAAGAACCGCGGTGCCTTCGTCGCCTATCCTTCGCCCGACGAGGCCCGGCAGATCTTCGCCGCCCGACGGCTGGTGGAACCCGGCATTCTGAAGGATGCCGCCGCCAGAATTACGCCCTCGCAGATCCAGCACCTGAAGCAGCTTCTCCTGGAGGAAGGCCGGCTGATGGGCGAGCGCGGCCAATCCGCGCGCCGTGCCGAGATCAAGGCATCCGGCGATTTCCATCTCATGCTCGCTTCGATCTCCGGCAACCTGATCATGCAGCGCTTCATGGAAGAGCTCGTCGCCCGGTCCTCGCTCGTCATCGCGCTCTACGGCCAATCGAGCGTATCGAGCTGCGGCCATGCCGAGCATGGCGACATCATCGCCGCCATCGAGCGCAAGGATATCGAGACGGCCTGCGGACTGATGCTGCACCATATTTCCCATATCGAAGCCGATCTCGACCTGCGGGAACATAAGAGCTTCGGCTTGAAGGACGCTTTCGAACGCTAGAACGCGCCCGGCGGCTTCGCCGTTACCCAAGGGCGCATCGGCGATCACATAATCATGGAGATGGATTTGAGCCCGATCGAAACCCTGTTCACGCGCGCGAAACTGGCCGATGGCTCCGTCAAGGATATTGGCGTCGCCGGCGGCCGCATCGTCTCGATCGAGCCGTCGAGCCTGGAGACCCCGCTTGCCGAGACCGTCGACCTTGGCGGAGCGCTGACGGTTCCGGGCTTCGTCGAAGGCCATATCCATCTCGACACCAGCTTCTATGGCGACGCCTGGATACCGCACAAGCCCTGCACGAACGGCTTCGACGTTCACGAGCGCGTCGCCTTCCAGGCTGAGAACATGGCGCAGGCGGCCCCCATGGATGTGCGGGCGCGCAATCAGCTCGACCTTTGCATCGCCAATGGCAGCACGCATATGCGCAGCCACGTCATGGTTGATGGTTCCGTGGGGCTGAAATCGCTGGAAACGATACTTGCCGTCCGGGAAGACTATCGCGATCTCATCGATATCCAGCTCGTCGCCTTTCCGCAGAGCGGTATTCTGAAAAGCCCCGGCACGCCGCAGCTGATGGATGAGGCTATTTCGCTGGGAGCAGATCTGGTCGGCGGGCTGGACCCGGCGAGCTTCGACCGCGATGTGGAAAAGCATCTCGACGTGGTGTTCGGCGTTGCCGGGAAACACGGTGTCGATGTCGATATCCACCTTCACGACGGCGGCACGCTCGGGCTCTTTACCATCGAACAGATTTGCGCCCGTACGCGCGCCTTGTCGATGCAGGGCCATGTCACGGTGAGCCACGCCTATGGGCTCGGCGATCTCTCCGGCGATGCGGCAAAACGTGCCGCCGCGCTGATTGCCGATAGCGGCGTCTCCATCATGACCAACGCGCCGGGCAACCACGCATTCCCCCCTGTTGCTCTGCTGCGGGCCGCCGGCGTTACGGTGTTCAGCGGCAGCGACAATATTCGCGACTCCTGGTGGCCCTATGGCGATGGCGACATGCTCGGCCGGGCGATGATGATCGGCTATCGCTCCGGCTTCTATACCGACGACGAATTGAAGGCCGCTTTCGATGTCGTCACCGAAGCCGGTGCCAAAGCATTGCGTCTTGATGGCTATGGCCTGAAGATCGGTGCTGCCGCGGACTTCGTGACGCTGAAGGCGGAGCATGTGCCCGAAGCGGTCGTTGCCGTTCCGAAAGAGCGTTCCGTCTACAAGGCCGGCAGATTGGTCGCCAGGAACGGAGCGGTCATTCGCGCCTGATCTATCTCATCTTATACATCAAATTTCATCATCAACCAATTGAAAAGGCATAGCGATGCTTGATTTCGTCATTTCGAATATCCGCATCGCCGGCCATGACCATCCCCTTGATGTCGGCATCAAGGACGGCCGGATCGCAGTCTTGGGTCCTGATCTCGCGTCGAATGGCCCGCATGAGGACATGTGCGGCTGCTTTGCCTTTGGCGGTTTTGTCGACAGCCATATCCATCTCGACAAGGCGTGCATCCTCGACCGCTGCCGGATCTGCGAGGGCACGCTGGACGAGGCCGTGCGCGAAACGGCAAAGGCAAAATCGGCCTTCACCATCGAGGACGTCCATGCCCGCGCGCTGCGTGTCGTGGAGAGCGCTATCGCCAATGGAACGACGGCAATGCGGACATTCGTGGAGATCGATCCGCGTGCCGGCTTCCGGTCGTTCGAAGCCATCCGCGAGATCAAGCGCTCCTATCGCTGGGCCATCGACATCCAGATCTGCGCCTTCGCCCAGGAGGGCCTCACCAACGAGCCGGCGACGGCGGCGATGCTGGAGCAGGCGCTCGGCGACGGAGCGGACCTGATCGGCGGCTGTCCCTATACCGATCCCGATCCGCAGGCCCATATCGGCTGGATCTTCGATCTCGCCGAGCGCCATGGCGTCGATGTCGATTTCCATCTCGATTTTGATCTCGACCCGGCAAACTCGGCCATTGCGCTCGTGATCGCCGAAACGCAAAGGCGCGGCTATGGCGGCCGCGTTTCCATAGGCCATGCCACCAAGCTTTCCGCCATGCCGAAAGAGACCGTAGGCAACATCGCCATGCGTCTCGCCGATGCCGGCATCGCCGTTACCGTTCTTCCGGCCACCGACATGTTTCTGCTCGGTCGCGACCGCGATTGTCTCGTGCCGCGCGGCATAGCCCCGGCGCTGCTTCTTGCGGCCCACGGCGTCACGGTGACGGCCGCCACCAATAACGTGCTCAACCCCTTCACGCCCTATGGCGACGCCTCGCTCGGCCGCATGGCCAATCTCTTCGCCAATGCAGCCCAACTCGCGCGCGATGACGACATCGCGACCGCCTTCGACATGGTTACCCGCAATGCGGCCCGACTGATGCGGAGCCCCTATGGCTTGGAGCTGGGAGCGCCGGCCGATATCGTCATCCTCGATGCCGCCGATCCCCTCTCCGCCTTGCGCGAAGTCCGCCAGCCGCTCGCAGGCTGGAAAGGCGGCCGGAAGACATTCACTCGCCCGCGCGCCCGGCTGCTTTATCCGGAGGGTTGAAGCGGTGGGGCCGACGGTTCAGCCGCGCAGGGTCTTGCGCAGCCACGTGTCGAAATAACCCGGCCACTCGCCGGAAGGCGTGCCTTTCTTGCCCATGTTGAACCCATGGCCGCCGCTGACAAGCTGGTGAAGCTCGACAGGCACGCCGGCTTCCTCACATGCGGCCTGCATGATCACCGTGTTGGCGGGATTGGAGATCGGGTCGTCCTGGGCCTGAACCAGAAAAATAGGCGGGCAATCGCTGCCGACATGCGTTTGGACGGACCACTTGGCGCTCATCTCGGGGCTCGGATGCTCCCCGACGAAGATGCGCTTTGTGGCGGTATGATCATAAGGCGGCTCCAGCGTGATGACCGGATAGATCAGGGCGGCGAAATCCGGCCGCGCCGAAAAAGCGTCCGCTTCGTCCATCGGATCATAGGAGGCAAAGGCCGACCATGTTGCGGTAAGGCCGAACAGATGCCCACCGGCCGAGAAACCGAGCAGACCCAGCCGCTTCGCGTTGATGCGGAAGCTCTTTGCATTGGCGCGAATGAGGCGGATGGCGCGCTGGGCATCCTGCAACGGCGCAAGCGGGGCATTGGCCCACCCCTCGCCGGGCAGCCGGTAGCGCAAGACGAAGGCGGTGATATTGCGCGCGTTCAGCCAGGAAACGGCAGGCAGCGCCTCCTGGCCCTCCTCGATCCGCTTGTAGCCGCCGCCCGCCGCCACGAGCACGGCATCGCCGTTCGGACGCGTCGGCGTATAGACATGGATCGATGGGATCGCGATATCCGTGAGTGCGCCCCAGGCATTTTCCACGGTCGGCCCGGCCGGCCCGCCGCCTCCGGGCGGCTGTCCCGGCCAAAGCGGCAACGAGGCGGCGGCGGGCTTGGGTGCGGGTGCGGATGAGGACGCGGGAGCAGCCAGCGTCCTGCCGGAAAGCGCAGCGCGCCCCATGGCCGCCAATATCGATCGACGTGTCAGCATTCTCGTCCTTGAAACGATCCGAGCCGTAAATGGTTCATGCCTTATAGCGGCGTTTCGAAGGCAAGTCCCCTCCCTGTCATCAGCCGAATAGCGCGACATTGTGCCCGCTCCTTGCCGGGACGGAGGCGACAATCAGGACCTCAAAAGAAAGGCAAAAGGAGATCGGCCCGGCGCAGAGCATCGCATGGGAAGAAGCCTATTTCCTCTTCAATTCCCGGTCAAACTCCTCGATCTGCTGGATGACCCATGGATCATCGGCGGAATATTGAATCGTCTCCTGATCCACCCGCTGCCGGCGCCGCCCCAAGATCCAGTCCATCAAAGCGTAAAACAGGCGCATGCGAATATCCATGTTCTTTCGGAAATGAGAGGCTCGGCCACACGCACCAAAATGCATGGCAATGGCCAGGCCTCAAACAACCGCAAGGCGTTGCGGCCATTGTCTATTTGCCTTCCGCTAAATGAACGGAAGCTGAACATGAAGCCACTTTATAAGCGAGAACATATATTTACGGCCGCACTGCGGAGCGATCACGCAGCCCGTGTTTTTCGCTTGTCGCGAGAGAAATTCGGGCGGCAAGGCAGTCATAAAAATTGTCACCCGGACAGGCTTTTTCTTTCAGCCGTACCGCTAGGGCCCAATCTGGCCTAGTCCCACCCGATGACCGGCGATAAACAACGCCCGCTGCTTCCGCTTTCCCCGGAGCGGCTCAAGCTTGGCCTCGCCTCCGCGGGGCCTTTTTTCTTTTGAGCGCCGCGTCGTCCGTCTTGCCCGTTATCGGCGAGGTTCACCGCCCGGCGCATAGACGGTATCCTTATCGAAGCGGAAGACGGTGCCGCAGCCGCAGCGGACCATATGCTTGCGCGGATCGGCGGACGCCCGCTCGGTGGAAAAGCCGCGCGGCATTTCATCGATCCTGAAATCCCGATTGGCTTTCAAGCGATCGTCGCTTTCGGAGACTTCCGCAAAGCCGGTATGGCCGCACTTCGAACATTCCAGCTTTCGTGAATACCGATCTCGCGCCGCCATTTTCCAACTCCAGGACTCAGTCGGACCTCTTCTAGCAGCGCGGGCCATGCTCTTGAAGAGCGCCTGTGCCTGCTTTGCTAACGGCAGCATGAGACCTGCAATACGGCTGGCTTGGTCGGACAAGCCTTAAAAATAGTCAACAGTGGCAAAAAGAGATTGACCTGATGGCAGATGTCAGACCAATTTGATCGGCATGACAACCAAAGCCATGCTCACGCCGCTTCCCTCCATCGACCGCACCCGGCAGGTGATCGACGCTCTGTCCGATTTCATCGAGTCTTCTGCGCTGAAGGCGGGCGAGAGACTGCCGACCGAGCGCGAGCTGATGGTCGCCCTGTCCGTCGGACGATCGACCATCCGGGAAGTGATCACGCATTTCCAGGCGCTGGGCGTCATGGAGACCCGCAAGGGCAGCGGCACCTATCTGTTGAAGCCGATCTCCAAAGCGACCATCCATATGCCGCTGTCGCTCGACACGACGCATCTGCGCGATGCGCTCCTGCAGACGCTGGAGGTCCGCCGCGGCATCGAATGCGAGGCCGGGATGGTCGCTGCGCGCAAGCGCACGACGAGGGATATTGTCATCATCGAGCAGAAGCTCGACGAGATGGAACGCGTTCACATCGCCAAGGGCACCTCCGGCCCGGAGGATCTGGCCTTCCACCTCGCCGTCTACGACGCCACCCACAATCCGCTGTTTCGGCAGCTTCTGGAACAGATGCGCGAAACCTTCGAGCGCTTCTGGTCCCATCCCTTCGACCGGCAGGATTTCGCCCGCCGCTCCTTTCCCTTTCACCGCACCCTGTTCAACGCGATCGTGGCCCAGGACCCGGAAGCCGCCCGCGCCGAAACATTGAAAATTCTCGACGTGGTCGAGGAAGACATCAAGGAAATGTCCAAATGACTGACGGGCTGGAACCGTTCGAACTCGCTTCCCTCATCACCGCCCATGACGACGGCAATTTCGCCGAGGCCGTGGTGCCGCCGATCTTCCAGACATCGCTGTTCACCTTTTCCAGCTATGACGAAATGATCGCCTGCTATCGCGGCGAGAAGGTGCGGCCGATCTATACGCGCGGCCTCAATCCGACCGTGCGCATGTTCGAGGAGATGCTGGCGAAACTCGAGGGGGCCGAGGATGCGCTCGGCTTTGCGAGCGGCATGGCGGCGATCTCGTCGGCCATATTGAGCTTCGTGGAACCGGGCGACCGCATCGTTGCCGTCAAGCATGTCTATCCCGACGCCTTCCGCCTGTTCGGCACGATCCTGAAGCGCATGAAGGTGGAGGTCACCTTTGTCGACGGCCGCGACGAGGAAGCCGTTGCCAGGGCGCTGCCCGGCGCCAAGGTCCTCTATCTGGAAAGCCCGACGAGCTGGGTGATGGAAGCCCATGATGTCGGCGCGCTCGCCGCACTCGCCAAGCGCCACGGCGTCGTCTCGATGATCGACAACAGCTGGGCGACGCCTTTCTTCCAGCAGCCGCTGAAGCTCGGCGTCGATCTCGTCATTCATTCCGCCTCGAAATATCTCGGCGGCCACAGCGATGTCGTCGCAGGCGTCGTGGCCGGATCGAAGGAGATGATCGCGCGGCTGAAGGCCGAAGCCTATCCCTATCTCGGCGGCAAGCTCTCGCCCTTCGACGCCTGGCTGCTGATCCGCGGCCTGCGCACCCTGCCGATCCGCATGAAGGCGCATGAGGCTGCGGCGCTGACGATCGCACGGCGTCTGCAGGAGCTCGATGTCGTCGAGCAGGTCTGCCATCCCGGCCTTGCCAACCGCCTGCCCGCCGGCCTCAACGGCACGTCGGGCCTCTTCTCGTTCATCTTGCGCGAGGGCGTCGATATCCGCGCCTTCGCCGACCGCCTCGAGCTCTTCAAACTGGGTGTGAGCTGGGGCGGGCATGAAAGCCTGATCGTACCGGGCGAAGTGGTGCTGCAGCAGAAGGCGCAACCCAATTCCGCGCACAGCTTCGGCATCAGCCCGCGATCCGTGCGTCTCCATGTCGGCCTCGAAGGAACCGAGGCTCTCTGGAGAGACATCGAGGCGGCGCTCGCCGCCTCGTAATCATCAACCTCAAGAGAAAAACCGAAAAGGGGGAACTGAGCATGAAAAGACTGATAACCGCCGCACTCTTCACCGCGATGATGGCAGGCACGGCTTTCGCCGATACGACGCTGAAGCTCGTCGAGGTCATCACCAGCCCGGAACGCACCGAGACGCTGAAATCGATCGTCGCCAAATTCGAGGCGGCCAATCCCGGCACGAAGGTCGACATCATCTCGCTGCCCTGGAACGAAGCCTTCCAGAAATTCGCCACCATGGTCTCGGCCGGCGATACGCCGGATGTGATGGAAATGCCCGATACCTGGCTGTCGCTCTATGGCAATAACGGCATGCTCGAAAGCCTGGAGCCCTATCTTGCCAAATGGGATCAGACCAAGGCGCTGACGCCGCGTGCGCTGGAGCTCGGCCGCGACGTCAAGAACACGGCCTATATGCTGCCCTACGGCTTCTATCTGCGCGCCATGTTCTACAACAAGAAGCTGCTGAAGGAGGCCGGCATCAGCGCGCCGCCGAAGACGATGGACGAGTTCGCCAAGGCTTCCGAGGCGGTCTCCAAACTTTCGGGCAAGTATGGCTATTGCATGCGCGGCGGCCCCGGCGGCCTGAACGGCTGGATGATCTTCGCCGCGTCCATGGCCGGCGACAACAAATACTTCAAGGACGACGGCACCTCCACGATGAACAGCGCCGGCTGGGCCAAGGGCATCGAATGGATGGTCGATCTCTACAAGAAGGGATATGCGCCGAAGGACAGCGTCAACTGGGGCTTCAACGAGGTCGTCGCCGGCTTCTATTCCGGCACCTGCGCCTTCCTCGATCAGGACCCGGATGCGTTGATCGCCATCGCCGAGCGCATGAACAAGGATGATTTCGGCGTCGCGCCGCTGCCGAAGGGACCGGACGGCAAGTCCTTCCCGACCATCGGCTATGCGGGATGGTCGATGTTTTCGACAAGCCAGAACAAGGACTTGTCCTGGAAACTGATTGCAACGCTTGAAGGCCCGGAAGGCAATCTCGAATGGAACAAGAAGATCGGCGCCCTGCCGGCCTATAGCTCCGCCGAGAAGGACCCCTTCTATGCCGGCGACCAGTTCAAGGGCTGGTTCGAGGAACTGGCGGACAAGAACACGGTTCCGACCGTCATGCCGACCTATCTCGAGGAGTTCGCCTTCTTCAAGGATTCGCTCGCCATCAAGACCTCGCAGCAGGCGCTGCTCGGCGATATCTCGGCCAAGGACCTTGCCGACCAGTGGGCCGACTATCTGACCAAGGCGCAGCAGAAATTCCTCGCCAAGAAGTAAGTCCACATTGCCGGCGGCGGAGCGATCCGCCGCCGTATTTTTACCCATGACACAGACGGCGTCTTAACGCCGCGAACGGGAACTCTTGCAGATGACCATGACCGCCGACACGCGAGGCAGGCGTCACGACCGCAGGCCGTGGCTGAAACGCCTTGCCGATGCTTCGGAGCCCTATCTTTACAGCGCCCCTGCCTTTATCCTGATCATCGCCGTCATGCTGGTGCCGCTGGCGATCGGCATTTCCTATGCGTTCCGCGATATCCAGTTGCTGAACCCGTTTTCGGGCGGCTTCATCGGGCTTGGGCATTTTCGCGAGCTTTCCAAGGATGCCGCCTTCTACGGCGCACTGAAGAACACGCTCTGGTGGACGGGCGCCTCGGTCATCCTGCAGTTCGTCTTCGGGCTGATCCTGGCGCTGCTGCTGGACAAGCCCTTCTTCGGCAGGGCGCTCGTGCAGGCGCTGGTGTTCCTGCCCTGGGCGGTGCCATCCTTCCTTGCCGGCCTCAACTGGTCCTGGCTCTTCAATCCGGTGATCGGCCCGATCCCCCACTGGCTTTTCGCGCTGGGGCTGATGAGCGAGCCCGGCAATATCCTCTCCGATCCGCAATATGCCATGTGGGGGCCGATCGTCGCCAATGTCTGGTGGGGCATCCCCTTCTTCGCCATCACGCTGCTCGCCGCGCTTCAGGCGATCCCGCGCGATCTTTATGAGGCCGCCTCCATCGACGGCGCTGGCTGGTTCGAGCGTTTCCGCTCGATCACCCTGCCCTTTCTGGCGCCGACCATCGCGATCACGGTTCTCCTGCGCACCGTCTGGGTTTCGAATTTCGCCGACCTCATCGTCGTCATGACCGGCGGCGGGCCGGCGGACCGCACGCAGATCGTTGCCAGCTACATCTTCACCCAGGCCTTCAAGCGGCTGGATTTCGGCTATGCCTCGGCCATCGCTCTCGTGCTGCTGATCCTGCTGCTCGCCTATTCCATGCTGATCATCCTGCTGCGGCAGACCCTGCTGAACAAGGATTGAGCCATGAGACGATCCGTCCTCCCCACCATCGCGCATCGCCTGGCCATTCTCTTCTATGTGGTCTTTGCGCTGTTTCCACTCTTCTGGCTGCTCAAGGTCTCGCTGACGCCGAACGACCTGCTCTATACCGAAGGCGTGCGCATGTGGCCGTCGCGCACGACCTGGGAACACTACGCCTTCGTGCTGCAGCACAGCGATTTCCCGACCTTCTTCAAGAACAGCCTGATCGTTTCCGGATCGACGGCACTCGTCGTCACCATCTGTGCGTCGCTCTCCGGCTATGCGCTGTCGCGCTTCGATTTTCGCGCCAAATACTGGATCGTGGCCTTGATGCTGCTGACGCAGATGTTCCCGCTGGTCATGCTGGTGGCGCCGATCTTCAAGATCCTGACGCCGCTGCATCTGACCAACAGCCTGACCGGGCTCGTCATCGTCTACACGGCCTTCAACGTGCCCTTTGCCACCTTCCTGATGCAATCCTTCTTCGACGGCATCCCGAAGGACCTGGAGGAGGCTGCGATGATCGACGGCGCGACGCAGTTCATTGCCTTCCGGCAGATCATCCTGCCGCTGACCCTGCCCGGCATAGCCGCAACGCTCGGCTTCGTCTTCACGGCTGCCTGGAGCGAGCTGCTCTTCGCGCTCATGCTGATCAACGGCAATCAGGCCGCGACCTTCCCGGTCGGGCTTCTCACCTTCGTCTCGAAATTCTCGGTGGATTTCGGGCAGATGATGGCGGCGGGCGTCATGGCGCTCATTCCGGCCGGCCTCTTCTTCCTGCTCATCCAGCGCTATCTCGTGCAGGGCCTGACGGCCGGCGCGGTCAAGGGTTAGTCAAATGGCATCGATCGATATTCAGAACGTCAAGAAAGCCTATGGCCATGTGCAGGTGCTGCACGATATCGACCTCAGGATCAGGGACGGCGAATTCGTCGTTCTCGTCGGCCCCTCCGGCTGCGGCAAGTCGACCCTGCTGAGGATGATCGCCGGTCTTGAGGACATCAGCGGCGGCGAGATCCGCATCGCCGACAATCGCGTCAACGAGCTGCACCCGAAGGATCGCGACATCGCCATGGTGTTCCAGTCCTATGCGCTCTATCCGCACATGAATGTCGCCGGCAATATGAGCTACAGCCTCAAGCTCCGGAAGACCGCGAAGGATAAGATTGCGAGCACAGTGGCAGCCGCCGCATCGAAGCTCGGGCTCGACCCGCTGCTGGAGCGCCGGCCCAAGGCGCTTTCGGGCGGTCAGCGCCAGCGCGTCGCCATGGGCCGCGCCATCGTGCGCCAGCCGAAGGCCTTCCTCTTCGACGAACCGCTGTCGAACCTCGACGCGCGCCTGCGCGAACAGATGCGGGCCGAAATCAAGAAACTGCATGGCGAGCTGAAGGCGACCTCGATCTACGTGACCCACGACCAGATCGAGGCGATGACGCTGGCGGACCGGATCGTCGCCATGCATGGCGGGGTGGTGCAGCAGGTCGGCAGTCCGCTTGAACTCTACGACCGCCCCGCCAATCTCTTCGTCGCCGGCTTCATCGGCTCTCCGGGCATGAATTTTCTGGAGGCGATCTACGAAGCAGACGGCGTGCGGCTGAAGGATGGCACCGTCATCCCGCTCTCGGCGGCGCTGAACCTGCCGGCCGGCGCCAAGGCAACCCTCGGCATCCGGCCGGAACATGTGGTCCTGTCGTCGGACGCAACCGCCATGCGCGCCGAGGTGGAGCTTATCGAGCCCACGGGCTTCGGCATCATCCTGCATCTGTCGCTGCACGGCCTGCCCTTCAAGGTCTTCACGCTGGACCGCAGTGCATTGAGCATGGGCAAGCAGGTGGGTGTTTCCTTTCCGGCGCAGCACCTGCATGTGTTCGACGAGGATGGGAAAAGGGCAACATAAACACCTGCGAGACATCCCTTGACGTCGCAGAAGCTTCATCCAAATGCGACACTATAGCGCCTCGTCGGAGCCTAGGGAGGATGTCATACCGCTCAATAATTATGCCGTGCTCAAGGGCAGGCCTATCAACAACCGGCTGGCGACAGGCTCAAGCCCGCATTACCAGGTGCTCGTATCCGAAAACGGCACGCTTTATCGCATCGCGATCAACGTGCGGTCACAGGACGGAAGCGAAGTCGAGTTCCTTGTGCGCTCGAATTTCGAACATCCGATCACCGCGCAGCTGGCCGAACTGCCGGAAGGACTGCACCCGACACCCAGCCAGCCCGGCGGCGTCGCGCTCGATTTCATCCGCGGCAATCTCATGCAGCCCTGGGAGTTGAAGCCGCTGCCGCTTTCGGCTGTCGGCGCCGACAACGATCTCAACGAGAAGATCGACGCCTATGTCCAGCGCGCCATGTCCGACGAAGAGGCGATGATCTATGCCTTCGGCGAAACCTGGGTACCGGAGAACGACAAGGCGGATCAATATTTCGGCTTCAAGCCCGGTCGCGGCATTCACGACATTCATTTCAACCAGGGCAATCCGCCCGGCAGGTTCGCCTCGCAAAACGGTCCGTGGCAGGATGGCGGCCTGATACTGCAATTCCCGCGCGAGCAGCAATGGGTCGCGATCTTCATGAAATTCCAGACCCAGGCATGGCATTCGGACGATAAGGACGGATCGCTCATCGTGCCGCAGGATCAGGATCATCCGAAACTGCCGCATGCGCCGGTCGACCGCGACGCCATCCCGTCCTTCGATGTGCCGGACGGGCTGGTGCGCATCATTGCCGCCTATGTCAACGACGTGAAGACGCCGGAACGGGAGACCGTCACGCTGCTGAACACCGCCGACGTGCCTGTCGACCTCACCGGCTGGCACATCAAGGACAAGCACAAGAACACGATGGTCCTCAGCGGCTCCCTTCCGGCCGGCGCCACCCAGGTCGTCGAGATCAAGGCGCCCGTCACCCTCTCCAACAAGGGCGGGATCATCACACTGCTCAACGCGCAGGGCATCAAGGTCCACGGCGTGTCCTATACCAAGGACCAGGCGAAACAGCCCGGGCGCACCATTCCGTTCCAGGCGTGAGGCGGAGGGCGCAAGGCCGCCCCGCCGTCCACATAGTCAGGAGAAAGGCTCGGTCGGCCCCTTGGCCGGCTGGGTGAACCAGCGCGGGCCAGTCTCGGTCATGTAGATATGATCCTCCAACCGGATGCCGAAGGTCTCGGGAAGAACGATCATCGGCTCATTGGAAAAGCACATGCCGGCGGCAAGCGGCGTTGCATTGCCCCGGACGATATAGGGCTCTTCGTGGATTTCGAGGCCGAGGCCATGGCCGGCGCGATGCGGCAGTCCCGGCAGCCGATAGTCCGGTCCGAGCGCATGCCTGGCAAGCACCGCCCGGGCCGCATCGTCGAGGCTCGAGCAGGCAGCACCGATCTGTGCGGCGTCGAAAACGGCCTGCTGCGCCTCGCGCTCGATGGCCCATATCCGTTCGAATGCCTCGTTGCCGCTCGCGAGCGTGTAGGTCCTGGTGAGATCGGAATGATAGCCGTCGATGCGGCAGCCGGTATCGACCAGGATGACGTCGCCATCGGCCAGACTCTGGTCGCCGTCGGCGCCATGCGGCAACGAGGTCGCCGTACCGAAGGAAACGATGCAGAAGGTCGAGCCGTCCGAACCGGCCTCCCGATGCTTCCGGTCGATGAACGCGACGACTTCGGACGCCAGGATTCCCGGCTTCATCAGCGCATGCGCCTGCCTGTGGACATCGAGCGTCAGATCCATCGCATACTGGATCAACGCGATTTCGACTGATGATTTGATCCGGCGCAGGCCATGAATGATGGCCCCTCCATCCGTCAGGCGCTCCGGCCCGAGCGTCGCCGCCAAGGCGTGATAGAAGTAGAGCGGCATGCTGTCATCCAGTGCGAGCGTGCCGGAGCCGCCGACAAGACGGGCAACGAGGGCAGCGCTGCTTTCCTCCTCCTGCCATACGAGGATATCGCCGGGCAGATGCGGCAGCGTCTCGACCCGGCTGCGCTCGAAACCAGGCACGATGTAAAAGAGCCCGCTCGGGGTAACGAGTGCGCCGAGAAAGCGTTCGCTGACATGCCAGACAAGCCCGGTGAAATAATGCAGGCTCTCGCTCGGCCCGAGCAGCATTCCGGCAAGGCCTTTCGCCTCCAGCGCCTGACGAAGCTTGGAAAGGCGGATCTGCCTTTCCTCCTGGGTGATGCGGGGTACGGGATGCTGCCAGGTCATTCTGTTTCCAATCCGTTCGGTAAAAAGGGATGATGAAGCTTGCGTCCGTGGCGATCAGGCCAACCCGATCGCCACCGAGCGATTGAGGTCGCGCGCGACATAGTCCTGGATCTGCCGGACGATCTGGGCGGCATGCTCGATCGCCAGCCGGTCGGCACGCTCGACATCGCCGGCTTCGATCGCCGCGATCATATCCTCATGCTCCTCGACATATTGCCGCGGCAGGCGATCGTCGAATGTCGAATAATAGAGACGAAGGATACGGCGGCCTTCGTCGAGCAGCCGGGCGAAGAAGGTCGTATAATAGGCATTGCCGGCAAGTTCCGCGATGGCGACGTGAAATTCGCGGTTGGCCTCGATCATGGCATAGGCATCGCGGGCTGCGACCGCATCGGCGAAATCCCTCTGATGGGCGCGGATGGTCGCCATGATCTGGGCATCCCGGCGTTCGGCCGCACCGCGAGTGGTGACGCGGTACATCAGCGTCAGCGCCTCGAAATAGGTGGGAAGGCTGGCGAAATCGATGGTCGCGACGATGGTGTTCCGGTTCGGCAGCGTCGTCACCAGCCCCTCGCCCGAAAGCCGCAGCAGCGCCTCGCGGATGGGCGTTCTCGACATTTTGAAGCGCTCGGACAGCCGCACCTCGTCAAGCGGGCTGCCGGGCTCCAGCGCCATCGACAGGATCTCCCGGCGCAGTGCCGCATAAACACTTTGCGTACCCGATCCGCGCACCCGCACCTGTTCCGTATCGTTCTGCATGGCGTGCTCCCCACCTCTCATCCTGACCAGGCACCGACGATGTCGCTCCCTGCTCGCATAACTTGATGCCATGCTTCTTGAGCTTTGTCGACAGTTTGTATATAACTCGGCCACCGCAACCGAGGACCCAGAGATGACGACAGGATGGAAGGGCGTATTTCCCGCCGTAACGACGCAGTTCAACGAGGATTTGTCGATCGACATTCCGGCCACCCAGGGCGTCCAGGATGCGCTCGTCAACGACGGCGTCAACGGCCTGATCGTCATGGGCACCTGCGGCGAGAACAATTCGCTCGATCCTGAAGAAAAGCGCACGATCCTGAAAGCCGCCGTCGAGGTGGTCAACGGCCGCGTTCCCGTGGTCACCGGCGTTTCCGAATTCGATACGCGCCGCGCCGTCGCCTATGCCCGCGATGCCGAGAAGCTCGGCGCCGACGGCCTGATGCTGCTGCCGGCCATGGTCTATGTGCCGAAGCCGGAGGAACTGATCGCTCACTTCCGCACCGTCGCCGAAGCGACGTCGCTGCCGATCATGCTCTACAACAACCCGCCCGCCTATCGCGTCAATATCGGCGCCGACGTGCTGCAGGCGCTGGCCGACGTGCCGAACATCAAGGCCGTCAAGGAAAGCGCGCCGGACCCGCGCCGTTTCACCGATCTCATCAACGCCTTCGGTGATCGCTTCGATATTTTCGCCGGCCTCGACGATGTCGCGCTCGAAGGTCTGATGCTCGGCGCCAAGGGCTGGGTGTCCGGCCTGACGAGCGCCTTCCCGCAGGAATCGGTGCAGCTTGTCGCCGCTGCCGAACGCGGCGATTGGGAAGAGGCCCGCCGGATCTATCGCTGGTTCATGCCGCTTCTGCATCTCGATGCCGAGCACGATCTCGTGCAGTCGATCAAGCTTGCCGAACAGATCATGGGGCGCGGCTCCGAACGCGTGCGCATGCCGCGCCTGCCATTGTCGGGCGCCCGCCGCGCGGAAGTCACCGCCATGGTCGAAAAGGCTGCCGCCACCCGCCCATCCAAGGCACGTCGGGCCGCCTGATACAAAAAAGCCGGCAATCGCTTCAAACGATTGCCGGCTTCAGTTCGTGACGAGCGACTGCGTTATTCCGCTGCCGTCGTGGTCGTCGTCGTGGACTGTTCTTCCAGTGCGTCGCGAACCTGGTCGATCTTGCCGACGGCAGGTCCGACGCCCAGTATGTCCTTGGCTTCGGCCAGCGTCTTGTCCGTGACGACGCCGGTCTTGGAGGCATCAGCCAACGCCGAGCGCAGGGCCTCGTCGCTCAGAGCCGGGTCCTTCGAATTCATATAGGCGTGATAGTTCCGCTTCAGCGAGTTGAGGCTGCCGAGTTCCGACGCAGACGTCTTTGCCTTGGCAACGGCTGCCTTGTCGTGTCTGCGGGCGGCGGACTTGGAGGAATGCCCGGCCCGCTTCAGGCTTCCGTTGGTGGAATCGCTGTCATCGCTGTCATCGCTGTCGTCCGATTGCGCTGCGCCGGACTTGGTGTGAGCGGAATTGGAATTGCTGCTGCCATGGCTGCCGCCATTGCCGTTACCACCCTTGGCATAGGCCATGTCCACGAAGCCGAGCGCCGTACCGGCCACCGGGGCCACAGCCAAGGTCAGGGCAACAATGGTCGTTCCAAAAGCTGAACCAAATTTCACATGCGTATTCCTCTCATTCCAGACTATGCTTCTGGCGCCGCAGGCAACCGCCACGCGGCACGAGCAATCATGCTGCTCGCCATAATATTGCTGGAAATGGAAGTTTCCACGGGGGACGGACCAATGCCCCGGGGCAATCAGATCATAGCCTGATCGTCCTTGGTCGAAAGTCGACGGATTGCGGATAAACAATCCGTCTTTTGACGGATTTTACGGCGGAGCGATCATGCCGGACATCGGGGATACCCACGGAAAGTAGCCAGACATGCCGACCAAACTCAAGTCAATGCTGTTGCCGGTGCGTCTGGTCGCCAGGTGGAATTCCCAATCGCTGGCACGGCAATTCCTGTTCATCGGCGGTCTGGTCGCGGCCGGCGCCATGATCGTCGTCGGCGCCTTCGTCACCAGCCTCATCGAAGAAGCCGTCACGCGCAACTCGGCCGCCAGCACGGCGCTTTATGTCGACAGCGTCATCGCCCCCCTTCTGCCGGACATGCAGACGACCGAGGTGCTGGACGATACGGTGACGCGCGCCCTCGATGAAACCCTCGGTGAAGGTGCGCTGGGCAGCCGGCTCCTGTCTTTCCGTCTCTGGCGCGACGACGGCACCGTGCTTTATTCCAACGACAAGAACGTGATGGGCAAGCAGTTCCCGCTGAGCGATGAGCTGAAGACGGCATTCTCCGGTACGATGGTGGCGCAATTCAACCAGCTCGGCAGCGTCGAAAGCACTGCCGCGCGCAACAGCGGCAAGCCGCTGCTGGAGATCTACAATCCGGTCCTGCAGCCCTGGTCGGGCAAGGTCGTCGCCGTCTCGGAATTCCATGAGGTTGCCTATGACTTCGAGCGGAGCCTGAACCAGGCAAGGTTCAGAAGCTGGCTGGCCGTCGGGCTGTTCACCATCACCTTTTTCCTTATCCTGTCGATGATCGTCCTTCGCGGCAGCCGCACGATCGAAAGCCAGCGCGGCGCGCTGAGGGCACGCATCGGCGAATTGTCGACGCTCCTGCAGCAGAACGAAATCCTGCGCTCGCGCCTGCAACGAGCCTCGCAACGAGCGGCCGCCCTCAACGAAAGCTATCTCAGGCGCATCGGCGCCGATCTGCATGATGGCCCCGCGCAGCTTGTCGCCTATGCGTCCCTGCGGCTGGACAGCGAGACCCTGCTCAATCCATCCGCCCCGGCGCACGCGCGCGAACAGTCGCTCGCAGCCATCAAGGCGAGCCTCGACGATGCCATGACCGACATCCGGAGCATCTGCAGCGGCCTGGTGCTGCCGCATATCGAGACGGAAAACCTCACCGAACTGCTGCATCGCGTCATCCGCGCCCACGAACAGCGGACGGGGACCAAGGTCGGCCTGTCGTTTTCCGGTACGAAACAGGAATTATCGACATCCGCCAAGATCTGCATATACCGCTTTGTTCAGGAGGCGCTGAACAACGGCTATCGTCATGGTCAAGGTGCGGCGCAGCGCGTCGATCAGGCCATGGATGGCAAACATGTAACGATTGCGGTATCGGATAAGGGGCCAGGGTTCGATCCGTGCCGTATTCCCCCGAGCAGCCTCGGTCTGGCCGGCCTGCGGGAAAGAGTAGAAAGCCTTGGCGGCACGTTCGAGCTCAAATCGTCCGAGGAAGGGACGAGCGTTCGAATGTCGCTCAATATCATGGAAATGGAACAGACATGACGACAGCAATCAGCCTGGCGGTGATCGACGACCATCCGCTGTTTCGCGAGGGGGTCACCCGCAGCCTTGCCGAAATCGGCGGTTTTTCGATCGTGGGCGAAGGCAACACGAAGGGCGATGCCCTGCGCATAGCCGAGGAGGCGCGTCCCGACGTCCTGCTGATGGATATTTCCATGCCGGGTGGAGGTCTTGCCGCCATCCCGCTGATCCTCGAGCGGGTGCCCGAGCAGAAGATCGTCATGCTGACGGTTTCCGAGGCAAGCGACGATGTGACGACAGCGCTCAGAAGCGGGGCGAAAGGATACGTCCTCAAGGGCGTCGGCTCGAGAACGCTTGCCGAGATTCTCCGCACGGTGGCCTCGGGCGAAACCTATGTCGCGCCGACCCTTTCGGCACGCCTGATCTCCGCGCAAGCCGATGGAACCTCGGCAAAAGCGGATCTTATCGACGAACTCACGGATCGGGAAAACGAAGTGCTTCAGCTCGTGGCAATGGGCATGAGCAACAAGCAGATCGGATTGAAGCTCGACCTCCATGAGAAGACGGTCAAGCATCACATGACGCAGATCTTTACCAAGCTGGGCGTTACGAACCGAACGGAAGCCGCAATGGCCTTTCGCGATGCTCTGGAGAAGAATGGCTAGAGCAATTCCAGGAAACTGCGCAAGCGGTTTTCCGTGCGGAGAATAGACCCGCCTTCAATGCTGGAGGGATTTCAGCCGCTTCTGATCGGACGAGGTCGCGCTGCGGTTGACGATGGTGCGGCCTTTTGAATCCTTCATGACATAGCGGCCATTCTGGATGGCTTCGCTGATGCCGTCGGCATGCTGAACCGTTACCGACATGCCGTCCGTGCTGGAAGAATCGTCGGTATCATCCTGATCCTGCTTGGTACTCTTGCTGCTATTGCTGTTGCTGCTGCTATTTCCCTTGCCGCTGCCGTTCCCGCTTCCACGGCCGTTACCGCTGTTTCCCCCGCCATTGCCTCCACCATTGCCGCCGCCGTTTCCGCCACCGTTGCCCCCGCCATTGCCATTTCCGCCCTTTGCGTCGGCATTCTGAGGCACGACGGCAATCGAGGACCCATGAATTTCGACGCGATAAGGGGTTGCGGCAATCACCAGGGTAAACAGGGTGCCGAGAAGAATGGCGGTCGATTTCTTGAAGAGAGGCATAAGGGGTTTCCCGGGCACTTCCTGAGACGAATCGGGCAGTCGGCGACGATTCGATGTTCATCGCATCGCCGACAACGACTTCGCATCAACATCAGATCGCCTGCACGGTACGAACGTCAACCGTCGCCAAGGCTAAAACGCATATATTGGGCTTTTGCAATCCCCAAGCGAGACCTTCGTCCCATCTAACATCAGACCAAGGTCTGAAAGCCGGGTCGACTGAAGCCCGAACGGCGAAGAGCGCGGTTGAAAGGGGCTTCGGCGACCGGTTACTACTGCGTCGAAGGTAACGGATGGATCGGGCAGGTGGATGAAGACGAGTATCCTTCATTTCCCCTGCCGCCGATAGACACGGGGCAATCTGTCATGGGCATCTTGGACGATCCGCGCGTCTGCGGCGCAGCGGTTGCAAAAGCGGCGTTGAGCAAGCGCGACAGGGAAAGATATCGGGCCACGGTATCGCCTGCCCTCAACACCATTCCGAACCAGTTTGAAGCGAAAGATGTCGACATGAACAAAGATTGGAAGGCCTATCTCGACCAGATGAATCCGCCCGGCGCCGTCGCGGATTTCTCCGCTGCGGCCTTTTCGCTTCAGATTGCCGTCAATGTCCGCTTCGCCCTGAAGCGCGTCGAACCTTCGCCCGAATGTCGTTATCACGCCGAGCGCGTCATCACCGCTGCCGAAATATACGGCCGGGCGAGAGAGCAAGGCCTGACGCTTCCCTTCTCCGACGCCGAGAAGGAACTGGCGGAAGCTGTCGCGCTTTTTGCCATCGAGCTGGAATACTCTCCCT
>JASGEG010000301.1:0-15055 GCA_047606605.1 Rhizobium sp. | reverse complement strand
GAGGTATCCAGGCCGCCTGAATAGGACAGCACGATCTTCTTGATATCTTTGACCATGATTGTTTTCGTTCCTGAGGTTTGTTTTTGGAACGATAGGCCATAGCTGTCGCAATTGGCTTGCGAAGATGATCACAGACGCGCATAATATTGGCATATTATAGTGCTTATATCGGAATGGAGAGCAGATAATGTCAACGGCATTGGATGCCATCGATCGACGTATCCTGCGCGTGCTCCAACGCGACGGGCGCATTGCGAATGTCGACTTGGCCAAGGAGGTCGGCCTTTCGCCCTCACCCTGCCTGCGCCGGGTCCGGCTGCTGGAAGAAGCTGGCATCATCGACCGCTATGTCGCCGTGCTCGACGCGAAAAAGCTTGGCGTGGGTCTTACGGTGTTCGCGCGCGTCTGGTTCAAGACGCAGGATGCCGAGATCACCCGGCAGTTCGCGGATGCGGTCAGAAAGTTTCCCGAGGTCGTCGAATGCCATCTCACGACCGGCGAATGCGACGCCATCATGCGGATCGTTACCGCTGACCTTCACAGCTATTGGCGTTTCCAGGCCGACCATCTGACGCGCATACCGAGCGTCCAGAGCGTCAAGACCGATGTGCCGATGGAGACCATCAAGCAAAGCCACGAGTTGCCGCTGCCGCAGGCTTGATGATGCCTTGATCCGCTCGCGTCTGGCTTTTGCCCTTCTGAAAGGGTCAGACGCTCGCCATCTCGCGGCCCGCGTCGGATTGGTTGCCGTCGAGATAGCGCAGGGCGGCGGCGCTGTCGGCGGGCTTGCCGTAGTAATAGCCCTGCCCCATGGCGCAGCCGAGCGATTTGAGCTTGGCCGCCTCGGCCTGATCCTCGATACCTTCGGCGACCACCTGCAGATCGAGCCCCTGGCACATGGCGAGGATGGCTTTGACGATATGTTCGGAGGCGCGCTCGGTATTGATGCGCGAGACGAAGGCTCGGTCGATCTTCACCTTGTCGAAGATGAATTCGCGCAGCCGCCCGAGGCTCGACTGGCCCGTGCCGAAATCGTCCAGCGAGATGCGGACGCCGGCTGCCCTCAGATCCGCGATGATGCGGTTGGCGGTATCGGCCGAGCTCATCACCGCGGTTTCGGTGATCTCCAGCTCCAGACGATAGGGGTCCAGGCCGACGCGATTGAGAATGGCAAGGATGCTGCTGCTCGTGCCAGGGTCCATCAGCTGTGCCGAGGAGAGATTGAAAGAGAGGAAGAGGTCGCGCGGCCAGGAAAGCGCGGCTTCGGCGGCCTTGCGCAGCAAGGTCTCCGACAGGGCGTCGATGAAGCCCCGTTCCTCCGCAAGCGGCACGAAGACCGCCGGCGAGACGAAGCCGAGATCGGCGTCGTTCCAGCGCGCCAGGGCCTCGAAGCCGACGATCATGTTGCTCGAGAGCGAGACGATCGGCTGGAAATGCACGTCGATGGCATCGGAAATGATGGCGTTGCGCAGCGCCTGTTCGAGCTGCGTGGCCCGCTTCATCTCCTGGGCGATTTCCTTGGAATAGACGGTGATCTGGCCGCGGCCACGGCGCTTGGAGCGATAGAGCGCCGTCTCGGCATTCTTCAGGAGATCGTCGAAATCCTCGCCCGCGAAGGGGTGGATGGCGAAGCCGAAGGAGGCGGACAGGCGCACGTTGCGGTCGCCGAGATCGTAGGGCGCCGACAGCACCTCGCGGATCATCTGGCCGAACTTCTCCGCGCCGACGCGCTCGAAGACCAACGGCAATACGAAGGCGAATTCGTCGCCGTCATGGCGGGTGACGGTGGCGCCATCCGGTATGCAGGCCTTCAGCCGGTGGGCCACCTGGCACAGGATCTCGTCGCCGGCCTCGACGCCGAAGAGATCGTTGATCGGCTTGAAGGAATCGAGATTGACGATGCCGATGGTGAAGGGGGCGGGATCGCTGGCGCGCTCGGCTGTCAGCAGACGCGCACGATCGCGCATGCGATGGCGATTACCCAATCCCGTCAAGGGATCGGTATAGGCCATGGCCGGCAATTCGTTCCGACTGACTGGCGCGAGCGGTATTTCAGCCGATTTCATCTTCAGTCCCGACATTTCTCCACCCGCAAGGGAGAATGACGGCGAAGTCTTAACAAAGGATGGCGGGGCGACGGTCATTCGATATGGGCAATATTTGTTGATCGGCAATGCGGCTATGAGACCTGCTTGGCCCGCGATCCGGCGCCGCCGCGCATATATTTCTGAAACACCGTCTCGAGGATATCCGGACTGACGGGCTTCATGATGACGTCATCCATGCCGGCATTGGCGCATTCGGCGCGGTCTCGCTCGAAAGCCTGCGTCAGCACGCCGATGATCGGGGTGCGGCCGGCACCGTCCCCTTCGGCGAGCCGGATCGCGCGTGCCGCCTCGAAGCCGTTGAGACCCGGCAGGGAAATATCCATCAGCACCAGCTCCGGGCGATGCTCGCCCCAGAGGCGCACCACCTCGTCACCGCTGGCGGCGATCCTATAGCGATAGCCAAGTCCTTCGAGGATCTGCGAAAAGACGATCTGGTTGATGGCGTTGTCCTCGGCGACGAGGATCTGGCAGGCACGATCCTCGCTGGCCGGATCGATCTGCCAGTCTTCCGCCCCGCCCTGCGGGCTCTCGCCGGGCTTGAGACGGATATTGCGGTTGAAATGTCTGGCAATCAGGAAGGTGAGTTCGGAGGCGAGCTGCGACCCGTCCAGCGACAATGCCGGCACGTTCTGCCGCTCCGCCAGTTCCACGCCGCGTTTGCCGAGCTGATTGTCGACGATGACCAGATCGATCTTGACCCCGAGGGAGCTTGCCACATCCAGGAAGGCCGCCTCCTCGCTCTCGTCGCGGACCGAGCAGGTGTCGAATCCGTATTTGGCAAGCATCTTCAGCGCCGCCGTCTCGGCGGCAAGGTCGCCGGTCACCACGAGGATCTTGCGGCCGGAGAAATTGGCGGGGACGAAGGTTTCCATGGCCGGAGGCCGGCGCGACAGGGTCTGCAACGCGGCCGTCGGCACATAGGCACGCCGGTAGGAGCGGTCGCTGTTCTCCTTGATCTCGGAGGCAAGCGCGAACTCGTCGAAATCCGCGCCGTCCTTGGGCAGGTCCTGCATGGTGGCAATGAGGAAATAACGTCCCGGCTTGCCGATGCGCAGCTTTCTCGTGACGACGTCGCGCTCGACGCCATCGCGGGAAATCTGCCGCTGATGCGTCATCGACATGTCGCCGGTCTCGATGACATGCCGGTCGCTTTCCTCGAAGCGGTTGGCAAGGTCGGTGGAGAAAAGATCGGCACCCTTGCGGCCGAGAATCTCCTCCGGGGTGGTCTGGTATTTGTCGCCGAACGCCTTGTTGATCGCGACATAGACCATGTTGCGATCCTTGACGAACAGCGGAAACGGCAGGTTGTCGAGGATATCCTCGGTCAGCTGCGCGCGCTCCATGTCGACGCGCCACTGCTCCTCGCGCTTTTTCGCCTCGGAAATGTCGGAGAGGACGCAGACACCCAGGCCCGACGGCAAGCGACGCTTGACGAAACGCACCCAGCGGCCGGTGCCGAGGCGCTCCGCCGTTTCGAAGCGCTCGCGCCAATGCGAGGCGATGCGCTGCGAGATCCAGTCGTCGCGCGTCACCGTCGATTTCGCCTGGCTGTCCGGATGCCGCAGGCCGGTATCGAAGACCGCGCCGAGATAGTCGCGCAGCCGCGTCGAGGCCTGCAGGAAATGTGCGGGGATCGGAAAGAAGTTCAGGACCTGCCGGCTGGCGAACAGCAACAGGTCGTTCTTGTCATAGACGAGGACGGCGCTGGAAAGCCCGTCGCAGACGGCATCGAACAGCGCCGCCTGCAGATTGCCGTCCGATGACGCATCTTCAGTCGTCGCTGCAACAGCTGCCTTGTCAATCTCGGCAGTCATTCGTCCGATTCCCACCTATCCGACATTACGGCACGCCAAGCTTGAGGGCTGGAAGAGCTCTCGGGATCATTTTTGGAGACGACATGCTGGCATGGCACTTGAAACAGGCGGAAACCGGCTTATCGAGATCTGACGGCCACCAACCTGCCGTCAAAAGCCGTAAACGTGCGGGAGCACGACACCTGCAATCATTTCAAGTTTTCCAATTGCAGCCTGTCACCATTCCCTTAAACATTGATTAAATTTCTCAACAAAGCCCCGCCCGTTTGAATCGGATGGATGAGCGGGGACGGCTCGCCTTTTCGCTTTCCAGCGCGGCGCGAATCCACGAAAATGCGGCCATGGCCATCAAGCAACTTTCCGAAACCCTCATCAACCAGATCGCCGCCGGTGAAGTCATCGAGCGGCCAGCGAGCGCCGCCAAGGAGCTGATCGAAAATGCGCTCGATGCCGGCGCGACGCGCATCGAGATCGCCACGGCCGGCGGCGGCAAGGCGTTGCTCAGGGTCAGCGACAACGGCTCCGGCATGGAACAGGCGGATCTGGAGCTCGCCATCAAGCGCCATTGCACCTCGAAGATCTCCGACACGCTGGACGATATCCGCACCCTCGGCTTCCGCGGCGAGGCCCTGCCCTCGATCGGCTCGGTGGCGCGGCTGTCGATCGCCAGCCGCAGGACCGGCAGCGCCGGCGGCGCCGAGATCGCGGTAGCGGGGGGCAAGGTGCTGCATCTGCGCCCGGCGCCGGCCAATCCGGGCACGATCGTCGAGGTGCGCGACCTGTTCTTCGCAACGCCGGCGCGGCTGAAATTCCTGAAGACCGAGAAGGCGGAAGCCGCGGCGATCACCGAGGTCGTCAAGCGCATGGCGATCGCCTTCCCACAGGTGCGTTTCGTGCTGTCGGGCAGCGACCGCTCGACGCTGGAATTCCCGGCGACCGGCGACGACCGGCTCGCGCGCATGGCGCAGGTGCTCGGCCGCGACTTCAAGGACAATGCCATCGAGCTCGACGCCATGCGCGAGGATATCGGCCTCACCGGCTTTGCCGGCGTGCCGACCTTCAATCGCGGCAACTCGGCGCATCAATATGCCTTCGTCAACGGCCGGCCGGTGCAGGACAAGCTGATCCTTTCGGCGATCCGCGGCGCCTATGCCGAGACCATCCCGTCAGGGCGCTATGCCGTTGCCGTCCTCTCCCTCACGCTCGATCCGGCGCTGGTCGACGTCAATGTGCATCCGGCGAAGTCCGACGTGCGCTTCCGCGATCCCGGCCTGGTGCGCGGCCTGATCGTCGGTGCCATCCGCGAGGCTTTGGCACGCGAGGGTGACCGCGCCGCGACAACGGGCGCCGACGGCATGCTGCGCGCCTTCACCTCCGGCTTCCGGCCGGGATGGCAGCCATCGGCGCCGAGCGCGCCCTGGACGCCGGACGCCTCTCCGTCCCGGCCCTATCAGCCGGCGGCAACGAATGGCTTCGGCCTGCGGGAGCGGCCCCAGGCCGCTTTCGAGGGGCTCGCCATGCCGGCCGCTCGCGCCGAGAGCGTTCCGCCTGTCGAGCCGGTGCGGCCGGAGGAGCCCTCCCGCTTTCCGCTGGGGGCAGCCCGCGCCCAGTTGCACGAGAACTATATCGTCGCGCAGACCGAGGACGGCCTCGTCATCGTCGACCAGCATGCGGCCCATGAACGGCTGGTCTTCGAAGAAATGCGCAAGGCGCTGCATTCCAAGCGCCCGGCATCGCAGGTGCTGCTGATCCCGGAAATCGTCGACCTGGCGGAAGAGGATTGCGACCGGCTGATGGCCTTTGCCGACGAGCTCGGCGCGCTGGGATTGGCCGTCGAGCGTTTCGGTCCCGGCGCGGTCGCCGTGCGCGAGACGCCGGCCATGCTCGGCGAGGTGGATGCGCAGGGACTGATCCGGCAGCTTGCCGACGAGATCGCCGAATGGGATACGGCCTCGGGCCTTGCCGCCAAGCTCGAATATGTCGCCGCCACCATGGCCTGCCACGGCTCGGTGCGCTCCGGCCGGCGCCTGCGACCGGAGGAGATGAACGCGCTGCTGCGCCAGATGGAGGCGACACCCGGCTCCGGCCAGTGCAATCACGGCCGGCCGACCTATATAGAGCTGAAGCTCTCGGACATCGAACGGCTGTTCGGACGCAGCTGAGCGCCGATAAAGCATTTCCAGGAAAAGTGCGTGAGCGGTTTTCCGTCCGGAATGCGGAAAGAAACAGGAAGAATAGAGCGTTTCCGCGTTTCGACGAAAAGCGGGGACGCTCTAACGTCGAAAGAACTGGAAAAGTCCGGCCCGCCGCGTTATGGCAGAGGCGTGACAGAGAATGAAGGACGGCATCAGATGAATCTTTTTGAAGGACATGGAAACCGCGAGGCGAAGGTTCGCTATCTCGACGGCGATTTCCAGATCCTGATGCCCGGCTCCTATGTCGTCTGCGCCATGACCGGCCGGCATATCGCGCTCGATGAGCTGCGCTATTGGAGCGTGGCCCGGCAGGAGCCCTATGCCGACGCCATCTCCTCGCTGGAAGCTGAAAAGCGCGCCGGCGCGCTGCCGAACCAGAAGCGTTAGTCTCTATCCTCTCCCAACGCGCGTCAGAGGGGCTCGTCTCCCTCATGCGCCCGCCTGATTTTACCGAGGGGCGATCCTCTTCTCTCCGCTCGGCAGAAGGGTTTTGCCGGCCCAGCCCTCCCGCAGGCGCCGTTCGCGTGCGGCCGCGATCGCGCGGTCGATGATCAGATCCGGCGCCCGTGGATCGGCGAAGACCATGTCGATCTCGATGACGCGGCAGCGCTTCAACAGCTCGTCGGCGCGGCCGTGAAGGCCGATCAGGCGGACATAGTCCTTGGAGGTGGTGACGATCTCCAGATCGTCGCGGGCGGCGATATCGAGGATGTCGGCGATCTCGTCCTCTTCCAGATGCTCATGATCGCCGAAGCTGCGGCGGACGGCAATGCTCGCACCCAGCGAGTCGACCGTGCGGAAGAATTTGGCGGGATCGGCGATGCCGGCAAAGGCCAGCACCTTGCGGCCGGACAGATCCTCCTGTCCGCGCACCTTGATTGCTGCGGAGAAGAAAGGCCGGCCGGCGCGGGCGGCGAGACGCACGACCCGGTCGCCGGCATCGCCCTCACCGACCTTCAGCAGGGCCGAGGTGTAGAGCAATTGCGTGCGCAGCGGCGCACGCACCGGACCGCCGGGCACGAGATGACCGTTGCCGATGCCCCTCATGGCGTCGATGACGACCAGCGCATAATCGATGGCGATCTGCGCGCTCTGGAAGCCGTCATCCATGATGATGAGATCGGCGCCCTCGCGCACCAGCCGCTCGGCGCCGTCAGCCCGGCGGCGTGCGATCACCGTCAGCGCTTCGCGGGCGAGCAGCAGCGGTTCGTCGCCAACCGCGGCGGCATGATAATGGCCCGGATCGACCACGGTGGTCACATCGAGCGAGCCGCCATAGCCGCGGCTGAGGAAGCCGGGCGTCAGTCCCCTCGCCTTGGCAGCCCGGGCAAGCGCCAGTGCCGTCGGGGTCTTGCCGGCGCCGCCGACCGTGAAATTGCCGACGCAGATCACCGGCACCGCGACGGAGGCGCGCCGGCCATGCCTCATGCGATGGCCGGCAATGCGTCCATAGAGGAAGGAAAAGGGCGAAAGTCCCCAGGCCCGCCAATCCGGCTTCCGCCACCAGAACGGCGGTGCTTCCGATACCATAGTCTAACCCCGCCTCATGCCGGCTGTTGCCCATACGATCCCGGCAAGGCGGCAAGAAAGAGCAGATAGGACGAAAAAGCAAGCCTTCGCCGACATCAGGCCGGCTGGCGGACCGGCAGGAGACCTTCCAGCTCGGTGATATCGTTCAGGCAATAATCGGAGGCGGCGGCCAGCGATTCCCGCGAGCCGGTGCCTGTGAGAACGCCGACCCTCAGGCCGGCGCCGGCATTGTGCCCCATGTGCAGATCGTGATTGTTGTCGCCGACGACGGCCACCTGCGAGGGGGCAAGGCCGGTTGCCGTACAGAAACCCAGCACCATTCCCGGCTCCGGCTTCGTGCCGAAACCGCTGTCGTAGCCGGCGATGTAATCGAGATAATCGAGAAAGCCGAAGCGGAGGGCCGTCTGACGGATCGAGCGCTCATTGTCGCTGGAGGCGACACCGAGCCTGTAGCCGCGCGCGTGCAGGCGGCGGAAAAAAGCGGCGAGATCGGTGACGGGAGACGAGAAATCGGCCGCATGGGAAAACAGCGCATCCAGCTTTTCCGTCAGCTCCGCTACATCCACCTCGGAGCCGGCGGCGACGAGACCCTCGGAAATCTGGCGGGTATTGCCGGCGGCAAGCAGGCTGTCGGGCACGATATGACCGGTCACCGGGTCCATGCCGCAAGCCGACAGCAGATGGTCGGCAAGTGCGGCATCGTCCCGGGCGGCGATCCGGGCAAGCTCGCGATTGACCGGAAGCCAGCTCGCATCATAGTCGAGAAGGGTGCCGTCCTTGTCGAACAGAATCCCCGCAATCGTCTCCAGCCTGACTGCCGCTGCCATATCACTCCCCCTCGTTCAACCCTGCGCCACCGTCTTCGGCATCAGCCGCGCCTTCACCGTCAGCGGATTGATATAGGGTTCCAGCCCCTTGATCGTCGCCGCCAATCCCCCGCGCATCTCGTGCACGGCCGCAAAACCGGCATCGATCATGCCG
This sequence comes from Rhizobium sp., assembly GCA_047606605.1. Taxonomy (GTDB): domain Bacteria; phylum Pseudomonadota; class Alphaproteobacteria; order Rhizobiales; family Rhizobiaceae; genus Rhizobium. The sequence goes on along the minus strand of JASGEG010000301.1, from coordinate 6,427 downwards.
CGCCGCGCGCCGTCATTGATGAGCAGATAGTGCACGCCCCGCGCCAGCATCTCGGTGTCGCGCACCATGCGGGCGCTGCCGCGGCGCGCGAGCAACTGATAGGCGTCGCGAAAGTTCTGGACATGGCCGCCCGTCAGGATGGCGCAGCCCAGCATGGCCGACTCCAGCGGATTCTGGCCGCCTTCGTTGGTCAGCGACTTGCCCATGAAGGCGATCTCGGTCATGCGCAGATAAAGCCCCATCTCGCCGATCGTGTCGCCGAGGAAGACATCGACATCGGGCGAGAGCACGTCGTTGCGGGTGCGGCGCGCCACCTTCAGGCCCTTTTCGACCAGCATGGCCTCGATCGCGTCGCAGCGCTCCGGATGGCGCGGCACGATGATGCTGAGCTGGGCGTCATGTTCCTTCAGGGTCTGATGAACGACGGCCGCAGCCTCCTCCTCGCCCTCGAAGGTCGAGACGGCGGCCCAGGTCTTGCGGTTGCCGATCTGCTTCAGGTAGCGGGCAAGCGTCGGGGCGTCGTAGGGCGGCGCATCGGTGTCCACCTTGAGATTGCCGGCCTTGATCACCTGCAACGCCCTCAAATCACGAAAACGCTCGGCGTCGAGATCGGATTGGGCGACGACGAGGGCGAGATTTTCAAACAAGGCTTCGGCAAGCGACGGATGCCGGCTCCAACGGGCAAAGGAGCGGTCCGACATGCGGGCATTGACGAGGATCTGCGGAATGCGGCGGCGGCCAAGCTCCATGATGGTCACCGGCCAGATCTCGGATTCGGCGAAGATGGCGCAATCGGGCTGCCAATAGTCGAGGAAACGGCTGATGCCCGGCTTCAGGTCGAGCGGCACATATTGGTGGATGACTTCGTCGCCGAGGCGCTCCCTCGCCACCTTCGCCGAGGTGATCGTTCCCGTCGTCAGGATGACATGGATGTCGCGCCGGCGGATTTCGCGGATCAGCGGGATGACCGCCGAGGTTTCACCGACGCTTGCGGCATGGAACCAGATCAACGGCCCCTGCGGGCGATTGGCGCTGGCATAGCCGGACCGCTCCAGCCGGCGGGAGCTGTCTTCCTTGCCCTTGGCGGCACGGATGGCGAGGTAGGGTCCGATCAGGGGATAGATCGCAATCCCGCCAAAACGGTAAGCACTCAAAGCAAGACGTGCCCTGAGGCTGCTCATTTCGACTGCCTCCGACCCAAACTGATCGTCATCGATGCCAAATCCCAATATGTCAAACGGCCAACAGATCGGCCGATTTTTTCTTCTGATTGCGTCAAAAATACCGCGTCATGGCCGGATTGGAAGCGACAATGCCGATCCGGGCGGGGATATCAAAAATTATTTGGAGCGAAACGCGGCCTTAGGAGGCCTTGTCCCGCGGATCGAGCAAACGATGCAGATGAACGATGAAATAACGCATATGGGCGTTGTCGACAGTCTGCTGCGCCTTCGACTTCCAGGCGGTCAGCGCGGTCGCATAATCCGGATACATGCCGACGATGTCGAGCTCGTTCAGATTGCGAAACTGTACGTCCTCGAGATTTTCCAATTCCCCGCCGAATACGAGGTGCAGGAGCTGTTTTTTATCGCTGGTCACAGTCATTTTCGTCTCTTTCTGCTGTCGTCCCCCTCCGCACTTCCTGTGCGGGATTTTACCTCAAACGTCAACCGTCTCGCCTGTGGGCAAGCTGGTGCAGAAGCTCCGGCAGATGAACGGCCGGCGCGCCGCAAAGCTCGCCATGGGAGACCTCGGCGCGATTATAGAGAAGCGCCCTGCCGGAGAGATCAACGAGCGCCCCGCCGGCCCGCTCGAGGATGAGATCGGCGGCGGCGAGATCCCAGTCGTGGGAATTGCTCCTGACGATCGTCCCGTCGAGCCGGCCGTCGGCGACCATGGCCAGACGATAGGCAAGCGAGGGAACATGCTTGGCGCGCTCGACGGTCTGGCGGAAATCCGGGTTGAGCCCCTTGAGCGCGTCCTCGGTGCTGGCGAGCCGATAGGTGTCGTGCCCCTGCCAATCGGAAACGGCGATCGGCCGGCCGTTCTTCAGCGCCGGGCCATCGGCGGAAGCGACGAACAATTCATCCAGCGCCGGCGCATAGAGCACGCCGGCAGTCGGACGCCCTTTGGTGACGACGGCAACGCTGACGCACCACAGGTCGAGCCCCGAGAGAAAACCGCGCGTGCCGTCGATCGGATCAACGACAAACAGGGTTTCGTGCGACAGCCGCGCGGCGTCGTCGTCGGTCTCTTCCGACAGCCAGCCATAATCGGGCCGAGCCGGGCGCAGGATGGAGGCCAATGCCTCGTTGGCGGCAAAATCGGCGGCGCTGACCGGGGACCGGCCCTCGTTCTTCCACCAGACCTCGGGCGATTGCCGAAAGAAGCCGAGAGCGATTTCGCCTGCCTGGCGCGCGGCCTGGACAATCAGGTCCAGGTCGCTCGTTTCGTCGCCCGTCTGGCTAGCGCTCATTCCGAATGTCCAATCTCCGGCCCTTCGCCGGCGTATCATCCCCGCGACGGACCCTATCGCACCGTCCCGGCGATAGCGACCCTGCTCAGCGTCCGGCGAGCGTCATGCCTTCGATGGCGAGCGTGGGGGCGGCGACGCCGAAATCGCGATCGATATCGCTCGCCGGCGTCACACGCATGAACATGTCCTTGAGGTTGGAGGCAATGGTCACCTCCGACACGGGGAACGTCAATTCGCCGTTCTCGATCCAGAAGCCGGTGGCACCGCGGCTGTATTCGCCGGTGATCATGTTGACGCCCTGGCCGATCAGCTCGGTGACGTAGAAGCCGTTGCCGACATTGCGGATCAGCTCTTCCGGCGAGACATCGCCCGGCTCCAGCGCCAGATTGGTGGAAGACGGCGAAACGGCAGTGCCGCCGCGCGCGCCGCGGCCGTTGGTCCTGAGCCCGCCGATCTCGCGCGCCGTCGATGTCGACAGGAACCAGTGCTTCAGAACACCGTCCTCGATCATGACCAGCCGCTTGCCGGAAACGCCCTCGCCGTCGAAGGGGCGCGAGGCGGGACCGCGCACCACCATCGGATCGTCGGTGATCGACAGGCCGGATTTCAGCACCTGCTGGCCCATCTTGTCGCGCAGGAAGCTGGTCTTGCGGGCAACGGAGGCGCCATTGATCGCGCCGGCGATATGGCCGACGAAGCCGCGCGCAACGCGCGGATCGAAAACGACGGTCACGTCCTTGCCCGTCGGAACCTGGCGCGGATTGACGCGCTTGACCACCCGCTCGCCGGCGCGGCGGCCGATCTCCTCGGGCGCTTCCAGTTCCGCGAAATAGAGCCGGCTGTCGAAATCATAATCCCGCTCCATGCCGGTGCCCTCGCCGGCGATGACGCTGACGGAGCGGCTGAAGCGCGAGCCCATATAGTGACCGGCAAAGCCGTGCGAGGTCACGAGGACGAGGCCGCCCATGCCGGCGGAGGCGCCGGAGCCGGAGGAATTGCTGACGCCGGGAACGGCGAGTGCCGCCTCTTCCATGGCCAGCGCCGCGTCGCGCAGCTCGGCCGACGAGACCTCGGTCGGGTCGAAGAGCTCGAGATCGGGGTAGGTCCTGGCGAGGTCGGCCTCATCGGCAAGGCAGGCGAAGGGATCTTCGGGCGAGACCTTGGCCATGGCGACGGCGCGCTCGGCAAGCGCGGTGAGGTCGAAACCCGGATTGGCCGAGACGCTGGCGACACGGTTGCCGACGAAGACCCTGAGCGAAAAGTCATCGCTTTCGGAGGCTTCGGTGCCCTCGACCTTGCCGAGGCGCACGCTGACGGATTGCGCCCGCGAGCGCACGACGACCGCATCGGCCGCATCCGCCCCGGCTTTCCGGGCGAGGTCAATCAACTGGCTGGCGCGGGAAAGCAGCGTGGCGGAATCGATTTCTGAGGACATGATTTGGCCTTTCCTTCGCGTTCCATTTATTGTGCACTACATAAAGCATCAAGGGCGGCAAAGCCGATTCTTGTCCGAATGTCCTAACGCATGGCTCTTTCCCGCCGCCATGTGCTGCAACACCGCCTGCCCCACAGAAAGAAACAGACGATGTCCGCGCCGAATGCCCTCTTTACCGAAACCCTGATGCTGCTCGGCGGCGCTGTCGTCACCGCGCCGATCTTCAAGAAACTCGGGCTGGGCACAGTGCTCGGCTATCTTGCCGCCGGTGTCGTCATCGGCCCGGTGCTGCACGGCATCGGCGATGGCGAAGCCGTGCTGGCGGTCGCCGAACTCGGTGTCGTCTTCCTGCTCTTCATCATCGGCCTGGAGCTGAAGCCGTCGCGGCTGTGGCAGATGCGGCGCGACATTTTCGGCCTCGGCACGGCGCAGGTGGTGCTGAGCGGCCTGGCGCTGACACTCGCCGCCTATCTCGGGAGCATTGCCGGCTGGCGCGGCAGCATCATCGTCGGCTTCGGGCTGACGCTGTCGTCCACGGCCTTCGCCATGCAGATCCTCGAGCAGGAGGGTGACGTCAACACCAAATACGGCCAGCGCTCCTTCTCCATGCTGCTGCTGCAGGATCTGGCGATCGTGCCGCTGCTCGCGCTCGTCACCATTCTCGACGGGCCGAAGGAAACCTCCAATCCGCTGCCGGATCTCGCCATCGCCGTCGGCGCGGTCGCGGCGATGATCATTGCCGGGCGCTATCTGCTGACGCCGCTGTTCCAGGTGATCGCCCGTACCGGCGCGCGAGAGGCGATGATCGCCGCGGCCCTGTTCGTCGTCATGGGATCGGCAAGCCTGATGCAGCTTGCCGGCCTCTCCATGGCCATGGGGGCGTTTCTCTCCGGCGTCATGCTCGCCGAATCCTCCTATCGCCATGAGCTGGAGGCGGATATCGAGCCGTTCCGCGGCGTGCTGCTCGCCATTTTCTTCATCGCCGTCGGCCTGTCGCTCAAGCTGGACGTGATTGCCGAGAACTGGGTGCTGATCGTGCTCGCGGTGCCCGTCGTCATGGTCATCAAGGGCGTGATCATCTATGCGCTCTGCCGCGTCACCGGCTCGCCGCATGACGATGCCATCCGCATTGCCTGTCTGCTGCCGCAGGGCGGCGAGTTCGGCTTCGTGCTGTTCAGCACGGCGAGCGCCAGCGGTGGGCTCTTCTCGGCCAGCACGGCTTCGATGCTGATCGCGATCGTCACCCTGTCCATGGCGTTGACGCCGCTCGGCTCGGCACTTTCGAAGCGTCTCCTCAGCGGCGACGCGCATGAGGAGCTGGATGAGGATTTCGAAGGCGCGGGCTCCGACGTGCTGATGATCGGTTTTTCGCGCTTCGGCCAGATCGCCGCGCAGATCCTGCTTGCCGGCGGCCGCGACGTCACCGTCATCGATTTTTCCGCCGATCGCATCCGCCAGGCTTCGAGCTTCGGCTTCCGCATCTATTTCGGCGACGGCACCCGCAAGGATGTGCTGCGCTCGGCCGGCATCGACCACGCCAAGGTCGTCGTCGTCAGCACGCATCAGCGAGAGATCACCGACAAGATCGTCGAGCTCGTGCAGACCGACTATCCGCACGCACGCCTTTTCGTCCGCTCCTACGACCGCATCCACTCGATCGAGCTGCGCAACAAGGGTGTGGACTATGAGCTGCGCGAAACGCTGGAATCGGGCCTGCTCTTCGGGCGCCGCACGCTGGAGGCCCTCGGCGTCAGCGAGGCCGATGCCTACGAGATCGGCGAGGATATCCGCAAGCGCGACGAACAGCGGCTGGTGCTGCAGACGAGCGAAGGGCTGCAGGCCGGGCGCGACATGCTCTACTCGCGACCGGTCAAGCCGGAACCGCTGGTCAAGCCCAAGCGCGGCACCGATGTCCTCAGTGATGCCGACGATCTTTCGGTGCTGCCGGCGGAAGAGCCGGAACGGGCTTAGAGCGGTTCAGCGTTTCATGGAATCGCCGAACCGCTCTATCCTTTTGTTTCGACGCAATTCCGGACGGAAAGCGGCTCACGCACGTTTCCTGGAATTGCTCTAGTTCCTAGCCGTCATCACCCGGTCGAGGGCGAATTTCAGTTCGTCCTTGACGCCGGCCGACATGGCGAGGATGTCGCGCGCCTTGAGGAAATCGAGCACGCCGGTGCGGCCGACGGCGGGACGCAGGAATATCTGCGGCGCCAACAGCCTGAGCTTCAGCGCGATATTGGACTGCATGGTCAACTGGCCCGCGCCGAACAGGCTTTCGATGCGGTTGGGAATATGGGTGCCGTCACCCTCCGGCCCGCCGACGACGTCGATGCCGATGATGATATCGGCAAGACCGGCCAGATGCTCGTAGGGAACCGGGTTCATGATGCCGCCGTCGATCATCACCCGCTCGCCGACCTTGACCGGCATGAAGACGGCGGGGATGGCGGCGGAGGCGGCCAGCACCGGGAAGAGTTCGCCCTTTTCGGTCACCACCTCGGTCTGGTCGTAAT
>JASGEG010000300.1:0-10968 GCA_047606605.1 Rhizobium sp. | reverse complement strand
TCGATCCTCAGGACATGGCGGTCGTGACCGTCGGTTCGATCCATGGCGGATCAGCGTCCAACGTCATTCCGGAGAGCGTGGAGCTGAAGCTGACCATGCGCGCCTTCAGCGAGGCGGTGCGCCAGCGCCTGCAGGAGCGCATTCCGGTGCTTGCTCGCGCCCAGGCCGAAAGCTTCGGCGCGGAGGCGGATGTGAATTACCGCCTCGGCTTTCCCGCCCTCATCAACCATCGCGGCGAAACGGCATTTGCCCAGGCTGTCGCGCTGGAGGCTTTCGGGGAAGGGCAAGTCGCCAGGGATTTCCGTCCGCGCACGGCCAGCGAGGATTTCGCCTTCATGCTGCTGGAGCGGCCAGGCAGCTACCTTTTCGTCGGCAATGGCGACAGCGCGCCGCTTCACAGCGCCCATTACAATTTCGACGACCGGATCATCGCACCCGCCGCCCGCTATTGGGTGCGGCTGGTCGAAACCTTTCTTTCATAACGACAACAGGATGGCTGACGATATGAGTGACAGCTTTCTCTACACGACCGCTCTCGATCCCCGCGCCAAGCCGCTGATCGACGAACTGATCCACGAATATGACAGCCGCTATGGCAATTATTTCGACGATGAGGGAGCGGCGGCCGAGCTCAACCGCTATCCGCCAGAGGCCTTCGCGCCGCCGCACGGTAATTTCCTGCTGCTGATCCGCGATGGCGAAACCATCGGTGGCGGCGCCTTCAAGCGCTATGACAAGCATACCGCCGAATTCAAGCGCATCTGGACCCGCCATGACCTGCGCCGGCAGGGGCTGGCGCGCAAGGTTCTCGTGGAACTGGAAGCGCAAGCGGCTCGCCAGGGCTATTCCCGCATCTATCTCACCACCGGCTTTCGTCAGCCGGAGGCGGTCGGCCTTTATCTGGGCTACGGCTACACCGCGCTCTTCGATCAGACCGTCGATCCGGAAATCCACAAGACGCTGCCTTTCGAAAAGGATGTCAGCCATCTGGCCGAGCCGCAATTGCTGGCGGCCGGCGGCAACAGGTGAAACGGCGCAAGACCGATAATCCATAAAAGGGAAATATCATGGCACTGACGACAGATTTCGCCGGCATCGAGCCCGGCAGCAGGAGCGCTGAGCAAAAGCAGGATTACTCCCGCTACCGGATCGTTCCCGCCCGTCATCCCGGCCGGCTGGCGGGCACCATCTTCGCCGCTTTCGTCATCGCAGCCGTGCTCTATTCCACCTTCACCAATCCGCGCTGGGGTTGGGGCGTCTTCGTCGAATGGTTCTTTGCCGAGCCGGTCCTGGTCGGTCTCGGCCGGACGCTGCTGCTGACGGTGCTCGCCGCCATTTCCGGCTCCATCCTCGGCACGGCGCTAGCGCTGGCCCGTGTCTCCCGGTCGCCGCTGCTGTCCGGCCTGTCCTGGGGCTATATCTGGCTCTTGCGCTCGATCCCGATGATCGTGCTGCTGCTGGTGCTGAACAATCTCGGCTATCTCTACGAGACCATACGGATCGGCGTGCCCTTTACCGATACGGTGCTGCTCGACTATCCGACCGTGCAATTGCTGACGCCTTTTGCCGCCGCCTTCCTGGGCCTGACGCTCAACCAGTCCGCCTTCTTCGCGGAGATCGTGCGCGGCGGCATCCTGTCGGTCGATCAGGGGCAGCTCGAGGCGGCATCCGCGCTCGGCCTGCCGCGCCGCCGCCAGGCCTTCCGCATCGTCCTGCCGCAGGCCATGCGCACCATCCTGCCGACGGGCTTCAACGAAATCATCGGATTGGCGAAAGCCACTTCCATGGTCTATGTCCTGGCTCTGCCGGAGCTTTTCTACACGGTCCAGGTCATCTACCGCCGCAACCTCGAAGTCATCCCGCTCCTGATGGTCGCGACCGTCTGGTATCTGGTCATCATGACCGTGCTGTCGATCGTGCAGCACTATATCGAACGCTATTTCTCCAAGGGCGCGTTGCGCAATCCGACGCCGCTGCCCTTCCAGTCCTTCTTCGAGCGTTTCCGTCGTCCGCTGCCCGTCATCGAGGCAACGGCGGAGGCTGCCGCGACGCGCAAGCCGGATTTTACCGAGGTCGCTAGCTTCAGGGCCGCGGGTGCCGCTGTCCGTATCCACGGCATTTCCAAGAGCTTCGGTTCGCTGAAGGTGCTTAACAATGTCGAACTCAGCCTTCCGCCGGGCAGCGTCACCGCCATTCTCGGCCCTTCCGGCTCCGGCAAATCGACGCTGCTGCGCGCCATCAATCATCTCGAACGGGTCGATAGCGGCTTCATTTCCATCGATGGCAGCCTCGTCGGCTACAGCCAGAAGGGCGATACGCTCTATGAACTCAAGGAAAAGGACATTCTGAAGAGCCGCGCCGATATCGGCATGGTGTTCCAGAGCTTCAACCTCTTTCCGCATCTGACCGTGCTCGAAAATCTGATCGAGGCGCCGATCCAGGTTCGGGGCGCAAGCCGCGAGGAGGCGGTGAGGCTGGCGCAGGAGCTGCTGGCCCGCATCGGCCTCAGCGACAAGATCAACGCCTATCCGCGTCAATTGTCCGGCGGTCAGCAGCAGCGCGTCGCCATCGCCCGCGCACTGGCTCTCCGTCCCAAGGTGCTGCTCTTCGACGAGCCGACCTCCGCGCTCGACCCTGAACTGGTCGGCGAAGTCCTCGATGTCATCAAGGAACTGGCCCGCACCGGCACGACGCTGGTCATCGTCACCCACGAGATCGGCTTTGCCCGCGAGGTTGCCGACACCGTGGTCTTCATGGAAGGCGGCCACATTCTCGAATCCGGCCCGCCGTCCCGGATCTTCAACAATGCCGAGCACCCGCGCACGCGCGCGTTCCTGGCCAAAGTTCTCTAGCGACAATCCGGCCCCCTTCGCGAGAGGAAGAATGCAAGCGCAGCCACAACCATAGAGAGAAAAGGTAAGTGACATGACAGTCTTCAAGAAGACGACCTCCCTCGTGGCCGGCATGATTGCCGTCGCCGTGCTGGGCTTCGGTCCTGCGAATGCGGTGGAAAAATTCAATCTCAGCCCGGATACGTCAAACCGGCTTCGCGCCGAAAAGGACGAGGCGGCGATCAAGGCGATTGCGCCGAGCTTCAAATTCGTCAATCCCGGCAAGTTCACGGTCGCGATCAGCCCCTGGGACCCGCCGGTCTCGACCTATGCGACCGACGCCAAGACGGTGGTCGGCACCGATCCCGATCTCGCGCAGCTGCTGGCGGATTCGCTCGGGCTGCAGCTGGAAATCGTTGCGGTCGCCTGGGAAGACTGGCCGCTCGGCGTCTCCTCCGGCAAATATGACGCCGTCATCAGCAATGTGACCGTCACCGAACAACGCAAGGAGAAGTTCGATTTCTCCACCTACCGCAACGACGTTCTCGGCTTCTACGTCAAGAAAGACAGCAAGATCACCGCGATCAAGGAGCCGAAGGATGTCGCCGGCCTGAAGGTCATCACCGGCGCCGGTACGAACCAGGAAAAGATCATCCTCGAATGGGACCGCGAAAATGTCGCGGCCGGGCTGAAGCCGATCGAGGTGCAGTATTACGACGATCGCGCCGCTGCTGACCTCGCGATCCAGTCCGGCCGCGCCGATGTCGAGTTCAATCCGAACGCCTCGCTCGCTTATAGCGCCTCCATCAAGGGCGCGACCAAGCTGGTCGGTACCGTCAGCGGCGGTTGGCCGGTATCGGCGGAGATCGCGGTGACGACGCGCAAGGGCGCCGGGCTCGCCGACGCGGTCACCATCGCGATCAACGACCTGATCAAGGATGGCAAATACGGCGAAGTGCTCAAGCGCTGGGGCCTGACCTCGGAGGCCATCTCCGAGTCGCGCACCAACCCGCCCGGCCTGCCGAAGAGCGGCTCCTGATCGGCACTGATGGGATAAGCGGCCGGCTCGCCTCGGCGGGCCGGTCTTTTTGAAGATGACGATGGAGAACCACATGACAGGCATACCGGCCATCCGGGCATGTTCATTCGTTCTGATGATGACGGCGCTGACCTCTGTCGGCGCGGTTCGGGCGGCCGATCTGACTTTCGACCTCAGCCCGGAACAGCCGAACCGGCTTCATGTCGAACGAGACGAAAAGGCGGTTGCCGCCATCCCCAAGGGCTTCAAGTTCGTAACGCCGGGCGTATTCACGGTGGCGGTGGCGCCGGGCGGACCGCCGCTTGCCACCTATGCCACGGATGCCAAGACCGTGGTCGGCGCCGACCCGGATATCGCTTCGGCCATTGCCGACAGTCTCGGCCTCAAGCTCGAACTTCTTCCGGTCGCCTGGGCGGACTGGCCGCTGGGCCTGACCTCCGGCAAATATGATGCCGTCATCTCCAATGTCGGCGTCACCGAGCAGCGCAAGGAGAAGTTCGATTTCTCCACCTACCGCCAGGGCCTGCACGGCATCTATGTGAAGGCCGACAGCAAGATCGGTCCGATCAAGGAGCCGAAAGACGCGGCAGGACTTCGCTTCATCGTCGGCGCCGGCACCAATCAGGAGCGCATCCTGCTCGAATGGAGCAAGGAGAATGTCGCCGCCGGCCGGAAGCCGCTGGAGCTGCAATATTACGACGACGATGCCGCAAGCCTGCTTGCGCTCGCATCCGGCCGCGCCGACGTGATCGTCCAGCCGCATGCCCAGCTGGTCTACATCGCCGCCCGCGACAAGAACATCAGGAGCGTGGGCACGCTGAGCGCCGGCTGGCCCGATCGCTCGGATGTGGCGGTCACCACGCGCAAGGGCAGCGGGCTCGCCGATGCATTGACGGTTGCCGCAAACGACCTGATCGCCAGCGGCACCTACGGCAAGATTCTCGGCCAATGGCATCTGGCGGAAGAAGCGCTGCCGAAATCGGAAACCAATCCGCCCGGCCTGCCGAAATATTGAACGGCTCAGGGCTTTGAAGGAGTGATGAGATGAGCGGCCGCAAGGTTTCAATCAGCCATATCGGCTTTCTGACCCCCGGCAATTATCCGGACGACGACCCGTTGTTCGGCCTGGAGCAGACGCTCCAGCAGTTGCGCTATGGCGAGGAGCTGGGTTTCGACAGCGCCTGGGTGCGGCAGCGGCATCTGGAGCCGGGGATTTCGTCGGGCAGTGCTTTTCTGGCGGCGGCGACGCAGCGAACCAGCCGCATCCAGCTGGGAACGGCCGTCATCCCCATCGGCTATGAAAGCCCCTACCGGTTGGCGGAGGATCTTGCGACCGTCGATGTCCTGTCACGCGGGCGGCTGAATGTCGGCGTCAGCGCCGGGCGGCCGCTGCATGCCGATCTGATTGCGCCGCTGGTTTTCGACAGCGGCTGGGAAAACAACGATTTTTCGCATGATCGCGTCCTGCGCTTCGCCGACAATCTGCGCGGCACCTATGTCGGCGACGACGAGACCTTCATCAAGACGCCGTTCGGCCCGATCCGGCCGCGCCTGCAGCCCCATGCCAAGGGATTGGTCGACCGGATCTGGTATGGCGGCGGGTCGCAGCGATCGGCCGAGTGGGCCGGCCGCAACGGCTTCAATCTGCTGACCGGCAATGTCATCACCGGGGAGGGGACGGACGATTTCTTCGTCGCGCAGTCACGGCTGATCGAAACCTACCGCTCTGCCGCCGGCCCGAACCGCCGCGTCGCGCTCGGACGCGTCATCGTGCCCTTCGACAGCGCGGACGCCGCCACGCGTCGCCGCTATCAGGATTATGCCGCCGGCCGCAACGGACGAACGCTGACGCCGCAGGGCGAGAAACGCACCCTGTTCGCCCGCGATATCATCGGCACGTCCGAGCAGATCCTGGAACAGCTCTTCGCCGATCCGATCCTGCCGAAGGTCACCGAATTGCGGCTGGAGCTGCCCTACGAGTTCGAACATGAGGAATATCGGCAGATCCTCCACGATTTCGTCACCCGGATCGCGCCGGAGCTCGGCTGGACAGGCGCTCTTACGCCGGCATCCGGGCAGGAAGGGCGACGCTACGGCTGAACCGAGGCGCATGTCCGCCGCGCGCCTGTCGCGGCGGACACGATTGCAATGTCCCGCATCAAGGCAGATTCCATGACAGACAAAGAAGATAGTCCTCCCGCGTTCGGCCCCAACACCCAGCTTGTGCGGGCCGGATATGACCCGTTCGACTATCATGGCTTCATCAATCCGCCGGTGGTACGCGCCTCGACGGTCCTCTTCCCGAATGCCGGGACGATGGAGCGGCACGAGCAGAAATATACCTATGCAACGCGGGGGACGCCGACGACCGACGCGCTCTGCGAGGCGATCAACGAACTTGAGGGAGCGGCAGGAACCATTCTGGTGCCATCCGGGCTTGCCGCCGTCACGCTTCCGTTCCTGACCTATCTGTCGCCCGGCGATCACGCGCTGATCGTCGATTCCGTCTATGGCAACGTCCGGCACTTCTGCGATACCATGCTGGCCCGTTTCGGCATCGAGGTGGAATATTACGATCCCCGCATCGGGGCGGGGATCGAAACGCTTTTCAGAGCAAATACCAAGCTGGTGCATCTGGAAGCGCCCGGCTCCAACACCTTCGAGATACAGGATGTCCCCGCCATTACCGCCGTTGCCCAGCGACGCGGCGCCGTCACGACCATGGACAATACCTGGGCAACGCCGCTCTACTTTCGGCCGCTCGATTTCGGTGTCGATGTCTCCATCCAGGCGGCGACCAAGTATCCGGCGGGCCACGCCGATATTCTGATGGGCACCGTGTCGGCGAACCCCAGGCATTGGAAGCGCCTCAGGCAGGCCAACGGCGCGCTCGGCATCTGCGGAACCGCCGACGACGCTTACCAGGTGCTGCGCGGGCTGCGCAGCATGGGCGTCAGGCTCGAACGCCATCAGGCAAACGCCCTCGACATCGCGACCTGGCTGGAGGCGCGTGACGATGTTGCGCGCGTGCTGCATCCGGCGCTGCCGAGCTTTCCCGGCCACGACATCTGGAAGCGGGATTTCAAAGGGGCGAGCGGGGTCTTTTCATTCGTTCTTACCGTCGGCCGGCGAGAGGCTTTCAAAGCCAAGGCGAAGGCCTTCCTCGACGGTCTCTCGCTGTTCGGGCTTGGCTATTCCTGGGGTGGGTTCCCGAGCCTGGCTCTGGAGGTCGATCTGAGCGACCGAAGCATATTGAAGCCGCCGGAGGAGGGACCGCTCCTGCGCCTGCAGATCGGCTTCGAGGATGTCGCCGATCTGAAAGCCGATCTTGAAAAGGGATTTGCAGCGGTGAGAAAGGCTTGATGGCCCGCAAAGGCGGGGCCGTGAAGCCGTCAATTCTCGATCTCGCGGCAAGCGGATGCGGCTCGGGCCATTCTAATGCCATAAAGCTGACGAGGCTCGTGGCTCTACAGACAGTTCAAGCCCGATTTTCGCCCCCCGTGGGAGCATGTCTGTAGCGGCCGCTTCAGCAGTTGAAGGGCTGTGCTTCCCAAACGGGATTCCCCAGGACCTGAATGAGAAGGTTCGCCGCGACCAAAGCAGAATTGCGAGGTTCAATGCGATGCAGTCCATCCCAGACCATGCGCCGGTTTCCATCATCATCTCGAATTACAATTATGCACGCTTCCTCCGCCGCGCCGTCGATAGCGCGTTGGAGCAGACTTATGACAAGGTTGAAGTCATCGTCGTCGACGACGCATCGACCGATGAATCGGCCGATGTCATAGCCTCCTACGGAGCACGAATCCGGGCCTGCCGAAAGAAGGCCAATGGCGGACATGGCGCGGCATTCAATACCGGCTTTGCCGAAAGCCGCGGCGACATCGTGCTTTTTCTTGATGCCGACGATTATCTCTATCCGAATGCGGTCTGCGACATTCTCGCTGTCTGGGACGACAAGATCGCCCAGATGCAATTCCGATTGCATATCGTCGACGAGGATCAGGAGATAAAGGACGTGTTTCCGCCTCCGGAAATGCCGTTCGATTCCGGCGATGTCATGCCGAAACTTCTGCAGAAAGGGCGTTACCAGACGACCGTGACCAGCGGCCTGGCTTTCAGGCGTGCGGCCCTGGAGGCCGTCATGCCGGTTCCGGAGGCCGATTTCCGCCAAGGTGCGGATGGCTATCTGGTCACGGTGGCGCCGCTTCATGGCAAGGTGGCATCCATCGATGCCTGCCTCGGCGCCTATCGCATCCATGGCGCCAATCATTCGGTCTTTGCCGAAAAGCTCGGTCAGCGTGCCCGCTGGCGCATGGAGCATGACTTCCATCGGATGGAAGCATTGTCGGGCCAGGCGGCCGAAGTGGGCCTGGTCGTGCCGCCGGATGTCACGCTTCATGACCCCGTGCATCTGGAGGAGCGGCTGGCGTCGCTCTGCATTGACCAAGCACGCCATCCGATGGTCAGCGATTCCCGATTTGCGCTGGGCCGGGCCGGTGCGGTCGCCAGCATGGAAATGAACGCTTCCCTGCGCCGTCGCGCGGTGCTTGCGGCTTGGTTCCTGTCCGTCGGCCTCCTGCCGCGGCGCATGGCGCAGGCAATCCTGTCCTGGAAGCTCGTCGCCTCCTCCAGGCCCGCCTTCCTGCTGCGGATTTCAAAAACCATCCGCCATGCCATCGGCTAGCGCATGTCGCGCAAAAGTGTTGAGCGGTTTTGCGAGAACGACATGCGCGAGATCAAAGACCTAATGCGCGGGTAGCGAGCCTGAAAGGTCGCGACGTGCTTTAGGATATGGGAATGGCGGCGCGAGCGCGCCGCTATTCCGCCGCACCCCGGATGGCCTGCGTCTCTCCCAAGTTCCGGTAGCTCGCGCCCGGATGCGGCGCCTGCAGCCTCGGTCCCCTGCCGCCGAGCTTTTCCCGCAGCGTTCCCTGGCGGTATTCCGTCTTGTAGACGCCGCGCTTCTGCAGTTCCGGCACGAGCAGGTCGACAGCATCCTCGAAGCTTTCCGGCGTTACCGCATAGGCGAGATTGAAGCCGTCCACATCCGTATCCTCGACCCATTCCTGCAGGAGATCGGCGACGGTTTGCGGCGAGCCGACGAAGACCGGGCCGAAGCCGCCGATGCCGACCCAGTCGGCCATCTCGCGCACGGTCCACACCTTGTCCGGATCGATGGTGGTGAAGGTCTCCACGGCCGATTGCACGGCGTTGGTATAACGGTGCCGAAGCGGTTCGTCGGGCGCGAACTGGCCGAAATCGATGCCCGTCCAGCCGGAAATCAGCGTCTGCGCGCCTTCATAGGAGACATAGTTGCGGTATTCGTCGAACTTGCGCTTCGCCTCGGCATCCGTCTCGCCGAGGATGACGGTTTGCAGGTTGAAGGCGAGGATGTCGCGGGGATTGCGTCCGGCCTTCGCGGCCGCCTCGCGGACATTGGCGACATAGCGCTTCAGCACCGGCTTCGACGGGGCGGCGACGAAAATGCATTCGGCATGGGCGCCGGCGAAATCCTTGCCGCGGCTGGAGGCGCCGGCCTGATAGAGCACCGGCGTGCGCTGCGGCGAGGGTTCGCTCAGATGAATGCCGGGCACGGTGAATTGCTTGCCCGCATGATGGATCGGATGGACCTTGTCGGGGTGGGTGAAGATGCCGCTCTCGCGGTCGCGCACCACGGCGCCATCCTCCCAGCTTCCCTCCCAGAGCTTGTAGCAGACCTCGAGATACTCCTCTGCGAGATCATAGCGGTCGTCATGCTTCGTCTGCGCCGCCTGGCCGATATTCAGCGCGCCGCTGTTGAGATAGGAAGTGACGATGTTCCAGCCGACCCGGCCCTTGGTCAGGTGGTCGAGCGTCGAAATGCGGCGGGCGAAGGTATAGGGATGCTCGAAGGAGAGCGATGCCGTCAGCCCGAAGCCGAGATGTTCGGTGACATAGGCCATGGTCGGAATGAGCTGCAGGGGATCGTTGACGGGCACCTGCGCCGAATGACGCAGCGCCGCATCGACATTGCCGTTCAGCACGTCGTAGACGCCGAGCACGTCGGCGATGAACAAACCGTCGAACTTGCCGCGCTCCAGCGTCTTGGCGAGATGAACCCAGTAGTCGAGGTCCTTGTATTTCCAGGACTGGTCGCGCGGATGCCGCCAGAGGCCGGGCGACTGATGACCGACGCAGTTCATGTCAAAGGCGTTCAGCCTGATTTCGCGGCTCATTGTCAGCTCCTTGTGGGATCGGAGGTCTAAACGGGATGTCAGGAATTGCTGCGGCCGAGGCCGTAGGTCAGTGCAAGCGCGCCGACGAGCACGGCACCCTTGACGAAATCCTGGGTGTAATAGGGGGCGTTCAGCATGGTCAGCCCGTTGAGCAGCACGCCGACGAAGACGGCGCCGACCAGCGTGCCGAGTACGTTCGGACGGCGCAGGCCGAGAACCGCGAAGCCAATCAAGGAGGCGGCGACCGCATCCATCAGCAACGAGCCGCCGGACGAGACATCGCCGCGACCGACACGGGCGGCAATGACGATGCCGCCGAGGGAAGCGAGCGTGCCCGATATGACATAGGCGAGCGTCTTCAACCGCGTCGTCGAGGCGCCGGCCAGCCTTGTCGCCACCTCATTCCCGCCGGTGGCGAACAGCAGCCGGCCGACGCGCGTGCGCTCGGTGAGCACGAACAGCGCCAGCGCAACCAGGATCATCAGGACGACGGAGACCGGCACCGTGCCGAAGAGGCTGTAGCGGCCGATCAGCAGGAAGCTCGGGTCGTAGCTTCCGGCGGCCTTGGAGCCGTCGGGCAGGATCAGCCCGGAGGAGATCGAGCGTCCGGCGGTCGGGATCAGCTGCAGGCCGGAGAGCAGGAACATCATCGACAAGGTTGCCAGCAGATCCGGCACCTTCAGGCGGACGATGATAAAGGCATTGATCAGGCCGACCGCCGCGCCGAAGGCCAGCACCAGCGGCACGGTGGCAAAGGCGTCGAGCTGCCAGACGATCATCGCGTAGCTGGCGGCCATGACGCTGGAGGCAGCGACCGCGCCGATCGACAGGCAGCTCGACGCCTTTGCCACCGTGCCGCTGGTGCTGGCCTTCGGCGCGG
>JASGEG010000299.1:0-3176 GCA_047606605.1 Rhizobium sp. | reverse complement strand
GTGAAGAATATATTACCAGATATTGAAATAGGAAATAGCCCATGAACACTATGATATATGAAGATCGAAGACGCTTAGCTTGAACGATTGCTGCACTTTTCGGCTCAAGGCTCCTGCAATGCTTTTGCAACCGTTCCGATGCTGTTGAACGGCGACGACCGGTCATGGGGAAGACCGCTGGCGATGCATGGCGCTCGATCCGCTTCGAAGACCGCAGATCGACTGAAATCGGCGCAGCATCATTGCGTCAAGAATGGACGAAGAACTTGCGTATTTGCGTATATGCCGAGATATTACAATCTTCGCAAGAAATTGCGTGGACAATGATTGGTAACGGGATCATATCAGAACGCAAGCGGGCTGTCGGCCGGGCTTAAGGCCATCGACGCCGTAGGCGTATTTGAGGCTCTGGCTCTGGAGGGGCCAAATTGTCAGACCTTCGACGCGAAGAACAAACCGCAGCCTCTGCTGTCGACAACAAGGACAAGATGCAGAACGACGCGCCAGTCGAACGCCGGCGTTTCCCGCGACAGGAGAAAGCCAGCGAAAATAAGCAGCCTGCGCCGCCGACGTTGATACCGCTGTCCTTTTCCACCCGTGGGCTGAAGCCGGACGAGCAATTCACGGCCTGGCAGGCCTATGTGGCTCCCCTTTTGGAGGTCAGGCGCCCGGATACCTCGCAACAGGTGGAGTTCGCAGCCGATCATACGGCGTGGAATCTCGGGGGGATGCTGATCGTACAGCAAAATACCCCTCCCCATAGCTACATACGCTCGCAGGCGAAGGTGAGGTCGGACCTCTTAGATCATTGGCACGTCTCGATATTGCGCAGCGGCCATACCTGGACGGAAGTCGATGGCCGCGTCAGCGAAGGAGAGCTCGGGACGGTGGAGCTGCGGTCTCTGGGCCATCCCTTCAGGGGAAGGTCGACCCAGGCGCAAAGCCTGTCGCTTTATTTGCCGCGGGACCTGCTTTTTGACATTCCCGGCTCCACCGAAATCAGGAACAACATCGCCTTGTCCGGAACCTACACCAAAATGCTGGTGGACTATCTGGACAGTCTCGAAGCCAATCTTGCAAGCTTTGCCGAGAAAGATTTTCCGCATGTCGTGCAGACGACGCGCGATATGATTTTGACCTGCGTTTCCTCATCGGCGGACGCGTCGCCCGTCCCTGAGCCCCATAGCACCTGGGCTTTGATGGAACGCATGCGGCGTTTCGTTCAGCGCAATCTGAAATCCTCCGACCTGACGACGGAACGCTTGTGCCGCGAGCTCGGGATTTCGCGCACCCGTTTGTACCAGGTCTTCGGACCGGACGGCGGCGTTCATCACTATATTCAGCGGCGGCGCCTTCTTGCGGCCCATGCCGCCCTCAGCGATACCACAAACAGGCAGCCGATCGCCGACATCGCCTTTGACATCGGCTTCTCATCCGCGGCCCATTTCAGCCGGGCGTTCAGCAAGGAATTCGGCTACAGTCCCCGCGAGGCACGCAACCTCAGCGTCCCTCCCTATCTCGGCCATTCGGACGCACCGGCTTCCACCGTCGAGGGAACTCCTTCCTTCGACAAATGGCTCCGGGCACTCGGCCATAGCCATTAGTCGCTCGCTCCCGCTTCCACCGACAATTCGCGCGCGCCGTGCATTGGTCATAAGGCCGCTCTGCCGTCCTTGAGCGGGCCTGGCAACCGCCAAATACTGCCGAGAAGGATCACGCGCACCGCAGAAATGGACGCTGCTGCAAGTTTCAGGACGGATGGATAACGACAGGTAAAGTAGTAGGTGCTTAAAAGAGTGGCAAGGAACATTCAAACAATCACCATCGAGGCATGTTGAGAAATCTGCGCTCGGTATGACACGGCAACCTGTAGGGGGCATGCCAATGACGTCTGCAGGTTCGAAAATTCAGATCAATGGTCCTTATCAAGCCGGAAGCGATGCCTATCGCGCGCTTGAGCGCGAGGAAATCCTTGCCGTCGCCTATAGCACCCTTGTGCAAATCGCGGTTGCGGCGGGCTGGAAGGAAGCCGAAGTCGCTTTGACCCTGGCCGATATTGCCGACGACTACGTCATGGCGCTCGCACAAAGGGTTGCAATGGACCAGCATTGAGGTGCGCTGCGGGCACACGCGCTGCCCATCGGCAAGATCTCCGCCAGACGGCGCAATTCGGTATCGACGGAAACCGAAAGCAAAGCTGCTGTCGTTCGGATGAATTTCAAAATATGACCGACCGCCATTGGTTGGGATTTCGTCTTTGCAGTCTTGGTAACGAGTAAGGACAGACACGATGAAAATCAGGCGACATCTTTGGTTCAGGAGAGACATGGAGTCCGCGGTTCGATTTTACACGTCGCTGCTTCCGGGCTCATCGATCGGCTGGATTTCTCTCATTCCCGCCAATAGCCCCAGCGGTCCCGCCGGCAGTGCGAAACTGGCGGGCTTCACGCTCGGTGGCCAGGATTTCATGGCAATCGAAGCCGGACCACTCGACCCTTGCGACTACAGCTCGTCCGTTACCGTTGAATGCGCAACCCACGCCGAAGCAGACCGTCTGCGCAGCGCCTTGCTGGAAAAAGGCACGATCGAGCCGAATGGCCAGTTGCGGGACGGCTGGGGGCTTTACTGGGACATCAGCCCGAAGCAGTCATTGATCGCAGCCGACCTCACCGGGACCAGCCGTGCCGCCCATGCCATGCCGGCAACGATAGGGTTGAACGATTACGGCCCGGCAGCGGCGGCTCGCGGCTAGCACGCTTCCCCCCACTCCATTTCCTTGAAAGACGCCAATCGCCAGCCGGACACAAGCTCCGGCTGGCGATTGGCATATTCGGTATGCGCCGGCGCGGGACGCCGCTGCGCGCGCCCTTGCGCATAGTCTCACGGATCGCCGCCTCATCGGCCGCAGCCGATGGCGAGCACCCTCGGTCTCGCTTCCAAATTGTCTTCGCATTTGCAGCATGCTCTTCAAGCAACCGTACGACTACGACGGATGGCAGCAGCTATTACGTTAGTAATTACTTACCAAATAAGTACTTCTTACCTGAAAAAGGTAAAAACTGTGTACATCCGGAACAAATAAATGGACAGATTGGAAGCGAGACCGAGGGTGCTCGCCATCGGCTGCGGCCGATGAGGCGGCGATCCGTGAGACTATGCGCAAGGGCGCGCGCAGC
>JASGEG010000298.1:0-7042 GCA_047606605.1 Rhizobium sp. | reverse complement strand
GTCCTCTGTCGCGGCCGCCCGATCCGGCGCGGCGGAAAAGGCAAAGCCCGGTCCGGCGTCCATATCGCGGATCGTCTGCCCTGTCAGTCGCTCCAGCGCCAGGCCGAGCAGGATGAAATTGATGTCGGAATAAACCGGCGGCCCGGCCCGCCATTCGCGCTGCAGGATGAAGGCACGCAGCAGATCGGGCGACTGGCCATAGGTATAGAGCGGCTCGACCGCCGGAAAGGGCGTCTGGTGACCAAGGCACTGGCGAAAGGTCACCTTCCGCTCCCAGGCCGCCGCATCATATTGGCGCAGATCCGGCAGCAGCGTAATCAGCGGCGCGTCGAGATCGATCGTCCCGGCCTCCGCCAGGGCCAGGATGCGTGGCGTCGTGAAGATGACCTTGGTCAGCGACGCCAGATCGAACCATGTGTCGGTCAGCATCGGTCGTGAAACCGGTACCTTCTGCGCCGAGCCGACCGCGCGGACCATGCGGCCGCCCGCAAGATCGACGATGCCGAGCACACCGCCCGGAATCCGCCCGTCCGCAACGGCGACTTCGACAGGCGCGAATGCCCGGTCGAAACGCTGGGCGAAGTCGCTATTCCCCGCTGCCGTCATGTCTTGCCCCCTCCCATCTTTCTCAGGCCTCCACCTGCGCCATGTGATCGCCTGCAAACCGCTGCCATTCGGGCGCCGCCGGCTCGAAACCGGGCGGGCGCACCAGAGAGGGAAGCTGGCGCGTATCCAGCGCAAAATTCTCCCGCCGGCGACTGACCGTCGGAACGGCGGAGATCAGCCGCTTCGTATAGGAATGCTTCGGCTCGGATAGCACCGAAGCGGCATCGCCGATCTCGACGATCTGGCCGGCATAGATCACGGCGATCCGGTGCGCGATCCGTTCGACGACGGCCATGTCATGCGAGATGAACACATAGGCAAGGCGATATTCGCGTTGCAGCTCGATCAACAGGTCGAGGACCTGCGCCTGCACGGATACGTCCAGAGCCGAAACCGCCTCATCCAGCACCAGCACCGAAGGGTTCAGCATCAGGGCCCGCGCAATGCAGAGCCGCTGGCGCTGGCCGCCGGAAAATTCATGCGGGTAACGCTCCAGACTGTTCTCCGGCAGGCCGACACGGTTCAGCAGCATCGCCATGCGGTCGCGTGTCCCGGCCGAAACGCGCTCGCCGGCGGCGATGACGGGTTCGGCCAGAAGACTGTCCACCCGCAGCCGGGGATTGAGCGAGGCATAGGGGTTCTGGAACACCATCTGCACGGTCTTGGTCCGATCCGCAGGCCCCGCCGCCCTTGCCTCGAAGGTGCCGCGCGTCGACTTGACCAGCCCGAGGATGGCGCGCGCCGTGGTGGATTTTCCGGAACCGCTTTCGCCGACGATCGCCAGCGTCTCGCCTGCCATCAGGTCGAAATCGACACCCTCGACTGCATGCACGGCGCCTGCCTGACGATGAAAGAAACCGCCCGATACCGGAAAACGAACCGTCAGCCCCTCGACCTTCAACGCCGGTGCGGGATGAGCCGCGTCGTCGCGGCTGAAATCCGCTCGCGCCGCGCGGCCAGCCGAAAAATGCGGAACGGCGTGGAGCAGATGCTGGGTATAGGGATGGGCGGGCTTGTCGAGGATCTGGTTCAGATCTCCTTGCTCGACCGCCTGTCCCGCCTGCATCACCATGACCTTGTCGGCAATGCCGGCAACGAGGCCGATATCATGGGTGATGAAGATCATCGCCATGCCGGTCTCGCGCTTCAGCTCGGCCAGCAGCGCCATGATTTGCGCCTGCACCGTCACATCCAGCGCCGTCGTCGGCTCGTCGGCGATCAGAAGACGCGGATTGCAGGCAAGCGCGGTCGCGATCATCACCCGCTGCAACATGCCGCCGGAGAGCTGGTTCGGGCAATATCTCAGCCGCCGCGCGGCATCGGGGATGCGGACGCGGTCGAGCGCATCCTTCGCCGCCGCCCTTGCCTGCCGGCCGGTCAGCCCGCGATGCAGGCGGAAGGACTCCTCGATCTGCGTGCCAATGGTCAGCACCGGATTGAGCGACGTCATCGGCTCCTGGAAGATCATCCCGATCTCCGCGCCGCGGATCTTCGTCAGTTCCGCTTCGCTTGCCGTTGTCAGGTCGAGAATTCTGTTGTCGGCGCGTTTCAGCCTGATCGAGCCGTCGACAATGCGGCCGCCGCCGAAATCGACGAGGCGGTTGATCGACAGCGCCGTGACCGATTTCCCCGAGCCGCTCTCGCCGACGATGGCCAGCGTCTCGCCGGCGGCCAGGTCGAAACTCACGCCGCGGACGACCCTGTTGGTGCGCGGATCGCGTCCGAAACCCACATGCAGATCGGAAACGGACAGCAGCGGGCTCATGGGATCCCCCTCCGCATCTTCGGATCGAGAATATCGCGCAAGGCATCGCCGAGCAGGTTGAAGCCGAGAATGCTGATCATGATGGTGACCGCGGGGAAGATCAGCAACCAGGGCGCGGTTTCCATCAGGTTGCGGCTGTCGCTCAGCATCAATCCGAGCGAAGAGGCCGGCGGCTGGGTACCGAGGCCAAGGAAGCTCAATCCGGCTTCCGTCAGAAGCGACCATGCCAGCGCCAGCGTGATCTGCACCGTCAGCGGCGCCACGAGATTGAGCAGCAGATGCCGCGTCAGAATATAGCGCTTGCTGCTGCCGAAGGTGCGGGCGGCATCGACGAAATCACGCGCCTTCAGCGACAGCGCCGGCCCGCGCACGACGCGGGTGAAGATCGGCGTATAGACGATGGCGATGGCGGCGACGCTGGTCCAGGTGCCGGGACCGGCAATGGCAATGATCAGCAGCGCGAGAAGGATGGCCGGGAAGGCCAGGAGCACGTCCATCATGCGCATGATCACCCCATCCCAGCGCTTTCCGAACCATGCGGCGGTGAGGCCCAGCACGGTGCCGATCAGGCTTGCGAGCGCGACGGAGAGAAAGGCGACGATGAAGGACTGTCCGATCCCGTTCATGAGCCGGCTTGCGACATCGCGGCCGAAGAGATCGGTGCCCATCCAATAGACGGCATTCGGCGCATGCAGGCGGTCGATCCGGTTCTGCGTCAGGGGATCATGCGGCGTCAGCCCCAGCATGCCGAGAATGGCGAGCGCGAGATAGATGAGAACGATGACGCCGCCGATCCGGCCGCTCGTGTGCCCGAAAATAGCCCTGACGATGCGCATCAGCCCTCTCCCAGGCGGACGCGCGGATCGAGCACGACATAGGCGAGATCGACGAGGAGGTTGACGATCATGAAGTTGAGGGCGATGAACAGGACGCTGCCCTGCACCAGCGCATAGTCCCGCTGCAGGATCGCATCGAGCACCATGCGACCGAGCCCCGGAAGCGCATAGATTTGCTCGACCAGAACCGCCCCGCCGAGAAGATAGCCGAACTCGACACCGCTCAGCGTCACCACCGGAATGAGGGCGTTCGGCAATGCATGACGCCAGATGACGCCGCGCGCCGTCACCCCCCTGCTGCGCGCCGTGCGGACATAATCGTCGCTCAGCACATCGAGCATCGCCGAGCGCACGACGCGCGTGACGGAGGCCGTGAAAGCGAAGCCGAGCGTCAGCGCCGGTAGGATCATCTGGCCGAGATTGCCAAGAGGGTCCTGCCAGAACGGCGTGAAGGCGCCCATGGCCGGCAGCACGCCGAAGCCGGCCGACAGCGCATAGATGATCAGAAGGCCCAGCACGAAATTCGGCGTGGATTGGCCGATCATGGCGACGATGCGGACCAATAGATCGGACGGCCGCTCATTGCGGGTCGCGGCGAAGACACCGGCGGGCAGGCCGATCAATAGCGCAATCGCCATTGACAGGAGAGCCAGCTCGAGCGTCAGCGGAAACCGTTCGAGGATGATGTCGAGCGCCGGTTTGCCATAGGTGACGGAGAGGCCGAGATTGCCCTTGAAGACCCCGAACAGCCAATGCCAGTACTGCACGAACCACGACTGGTCGATGCCGAAATAGACGGCGAGCGCCTGGCGCTGCTCCGGCGTGAGCAGGCCGGCATTGGTTCCCAGCATCGCCGTGATCGCGTCACCCGGCACCAGCCGGATGGCGATGAAGACGAGGATGGACACGCCCAGCATGATCAGCGGGAACGTCATCAGCCGGCGTGCCAGATATCCCATGGAACGTCCTCTAGAACCTGCGATCCGCTGCTACTGGACGGATACCTTGCTGAGACCGAAGAGAGAGCCCGTCGGCGTCGGCACGAAACCCTGGACGTTCTTCTGCTCGGCCGTATAGCCATAGGCGGTATAGAGCCAGATCCAGGGCGAGACTTCGGCCATGTGCTTTTCGAAGTCGGCGAAGATCGCCTTGCGCTTGGCCGGATCGGTTTCGGCGCGGCCCTTCTGCATCAGGCTGTCGAGCGTATCGTCGATATAGTTCGCGACCTTCTGCAAATTGCCGGTCTTGGTCCAATAGCGATTGTACATCGTATAGGGATCGGCGCTGCCGCCATTGAGCGCGACCGCCATGTCGAAATTGCCCTTCAGCCAGGTATCGACATAGACATTGAGTTCCATCACCTTGATATCGAGCTTGATGCCGATTTCGGCGAGCTGCGACTGGATGACCTGGGCTTCCGACGCCGCGGTCGGCGGCTCGCCTGTCGCAGCGATCACGGTCGCCGAGAAGCCATCGGCATGGCCGGCATCGGCCATCAGCTTCTTGGCCTTTGCGACATCGCGCTTGTAGCAGAAAAGCTGGCTGGGATCGGTCGCATAGAGCGGCATGGTCAGCGGTCCCGTCACCTTGCCCTCGCCGAGTGCCGCCGTATCCATGACATCCTTCCGGTCGATGGCGCAGGAGATCGCCTGGCGCACGGCAAGCTGATCCATCGGCTTGCGCGACGGGTTGAGCTGCAGGACATTGTAGGAGAGTACGGGCGTGCGGGTCAGCTGCAGCTTCGGTTCCTTGGGAACCAGCGTCGCCACCAGCGGGTCGTTCAATAGCGCAAAGTCGATCTGGCCGGTCCGCAGCGAGGCCAGGATCGCCGTCTCATCCGGGAGCACGCTGATGTCGATGCCATCGACACCGACCGCGCCGCCGGCCCAGGCCTTGTTGGCGCTCAGGACCTCCTTGGAATTCGGCACCCAGTTGTCGAGCTTGAAGGGACCGGAGCCGATCGCCTTGGTGCCGATGGAGCCGGCGGCAATCTCACTTGCCGGCACGACGGCGGCGTTGAGGCTGGTCATCGCCGTCAGGATCGGAACGTCCGGCTGTGAGAGATGAAAGATCACGGTCGTCGCATCGGGCGTATCGATGCTGGCGATCGACAGGAAATTGGCCCGGGCAACGGCGCCGGTCGCCTGATCGAGAATGCGCTGGAAGGACGCCTTCACGTCGGCGGACGTGACGGCGGCGCCATTCTGGAATTTGGCATTTGCATTGAGCTTGAAGGTCAGCTCCTTGCCGTCAGCCGAAAACTGCCAGCTTTCGGCAATGGCCGGCACGATCTGCAGCTTGCCGTCGAGCCGGACCAGCGGCTCGTAGATCAGTTCCAGCAGTCGGATCGAGGAGAAGGCGGTCTGCTTGTGCGGATCAAGGCCGGTCGCATCCTGCGCCCATGCCATGCGCAGCGTCGCCGCCTGCGCCTGCGTCGATACGCCCGCCATGCCGAGACCTGCCGCCAACGCGAAGCAGGTGATCAGCCTGCCCGGAAAATAGCTCTTCATGTCCTTCACCCCCTGTTGATTGTTACCCCAGCCGATTTTGGCCATTTCTTTGAGATCAGTTACGCAATATCCGTTCACGCCGTTATGGCGCTGATGGCCTTGCGCAGGAATCCACCAGCGTTTTGCAATGCCGTGCGGGCTTCTTCAATGCCCATGCCGGTAATTTCCATGAGAATGGCAAGTTTGACGTCGTTGCCCGTCTGATCGAGCGCGCGGCGTGCCTCCTCCAGCGAGCAGCCCGTCGCCTGCATTACGATCCTGGCGGCGCGCGCAACAAGTTTCTTGTTGCTCGCATTCACATCGACCATGAGATTCTGATAGCTCTTGCCGATCCGGATCATGCTGGCCGTGGTCAGCATGTTGAGAATGAGTTTCTGCGCCGTACCGGATTTCAGCCGCGTCGAGCCCGTCAGGATTTCCGGACCGACGACGGGAGAGATCGCCAGATCGGCAATGCCGGCAATGGCGGAATTGGGATTGCAGGAGAGCGCGATGGTGACGGCGCCGACGCTCTTTGCATAGGTCAGGCCGCCGATGACGTAAGGTGTGCGGCCGCTGACGGCGATGCCGACGACGACATCGCCGGCCTTCAGCCCGATATCCCGCAACGCCTGGCGTCCCTGTTCGGGATCGTCTTCCGCACCCTCGATCGAGCGGCGCAATGCTTCGGGACCGCCCGCGATCAGGCCGATGACCATATCCGCAGGCACGCCGAAGGTCGGCGGGCACTCGGACGCGTCGAGAACACCAAGCCGGCCGCTGGTGCCCGCGCCCATATAGATCAGCCGGCCACCCTTCTGGAAGGCGGCAACGATCTGGTTCACGGCCGCGGCGATCGCGGGAATCACCTTTTCGACCGCGGCGGGAACGGTCTGGTCCTCATAATTGATTTCGCGAAGGATATCGAAGGTCGGCAGCAGATCGATATGCATGGTGTTCGGATTGCGGCCCTCGGAAACCAATTGCTCCAGTTCGGATATCAATTTCTGCTCTGTCATGGGACTGCTCGCGAAATAACGCTTCGACATCAATAGCCGCACTGGCGGGCGCGATCAAAAACACCGGGCACACCTTAGCGAAGATCGGTTTTCAGCAAGACGGACGATCAAAACCTGCACGGACCACAAGGATGGCCTTTTCGGCTTCGTTCCCTGTCACCCCCTGTTTACCAAGGTTAACGCTATGCCCGTTTATTCCTTACGTCAATCCATAAAGGAATAAAATATTCCATTCCAGGTGCGCAAAAAACGTCTGCGCTTTTACGCAGCGCCAACCCGGAAACATGCGTGTGGCGCGCTTGCGTCAGCACATAGATATAGGCTTCG
>JASGEG010000297.1:0-9094 GCA_047606605.1 Rhizobium sp. | reverse complement strand
CTGGTCCTCGACGCCATCCGCCACCGGTATGGGCGTCAGCGAGATGGGTGCCGCCAGATGGCGGATTTCCGTTTCCAGCGCCGAGACGGTCTTCTGGACCGTGGCAAACCCGGTACGGCTCTGGCCGAGCGGCGTCAGGAAGCGGGGGAGGTCCGACATGCCGGCCGACATGATTTTCATCGTGCGATAGGCGGTTCCCGCCGCGCAATGCGCCAGCGCCTGGCCGAGACGCTCCCAGGACAGCACGAAGGCCGTCAGGTCGAAATTGCCCTGCGCGACCATCAGATCCTCTTCGATGAGAACGACGGGATTGTCGCCGGAGCTGGCAAGCTCGATCTCCGTTGCCTGACGGGCCTCATCGATGGCGTGCAGAAGCGCACCCCAGACCTGCGGTGCGCAGCGATAGCTCAAGGGGTCCTGCAGACGCCGCGCCGCGCCGTCGGCCAGCAGGGAGCTGCCGGACAGTAGCTCGCGCAGGCGGGCTGCCGCTTCGCGCTGGCCGAAGGCGGGTCTTGCGGCCAGCGCCCGGTCGTCGAAGACGCTCACATTGGCGCGAAACGCCTCGAAGTTCAGGGCGACGGCCGTCAGCGACCAGGTGAAAAGCTGCTCGACATCCGCAAGGCAAAGGCAGGCCCTGGCAACGGACAGGCTGTTGGCGACGACGACGGCATGCCCATCCTTCGGGGCGAGCCGCAGAGGTTCGAGGCCGGCGGCGACAAGCGCTTCGCTCGCCGTCATGACGATGCCGCCGACTTCGGCCTGGCCATGCCCGAGAAGCGCCCGGCCCATATGGGCAAGCGGCGCAAGGTCGGCCGCGCCGATCGAACCAAGCGAGGGCACCACCGGATGGAAACCGGCGTTCAAGGCGGCGATCAGGCCGGAAAACACCGGCAGCGACACGCCCGAGCCGCCCGCCGCCATGCCTGCGATGCGAACCGCCATCATCGCGCGCACGATCTCGCGCGCAAGCGGCGTTCCGACGCCGACGGCGCGGGCCTGGGGCACGCGCAACTGGAAGGCAACGAGATCGTCGGTCGCAAGGCGCGTGTCCACGCCGGCGCCGAGACCGGTGGTCAGTCCGTAGACGGGCAGATCGGCGGCTGTGTGGCGGTCGACGACGGCGCGCGCGGCAAGGATTTTCCGCTCGACCTCGGGGGAGGCGGTCACCCGCGCATTGCGCCGCGCGATGGCGACGATATCGTTCACGCTCGGCGCCGCCGTCGTGAAAGAGACGATCTTGCCGGCGCTCATGGCTCTTCTCTGCCTTCGAGGAGCGCGGGCGGCCTTGCCGGCTTCTTGCCGGACCGCGCCTCGAGCCGGTATTTGTTGCCGGGATAGGAGAGAAGCGCGCAGGTCACGACGACATCGCCGGACCAGGTGCGGCGGAAGACCCTGAGGCAAGGCTGGTCCGGCTTCATGCCGAGGAGCTTCCTGACCGATGCGTCCGGCTTGATCGCTTCCACGAAATGTTCGAATTCGGTGATCGGCGCGACCCGCGTCAGATATTCGTTCGGAGTGATCTCGTTGAAATCATTCTCGAGATAGTCCGGAGCCACCACCGGGTTGACATAGCGCTCTTCGACCTGGATCGGCTTGTCGTCTTCGAGATGCACGATCAGCGTATGCATGACCTCGACGCCCGGTTCCAGATCGAGCGATTGGGCGACACTCGCATCCGCCTTGATCCGATCGGCGATCAGCACCTTGGCGGTGTGACGATGGCCGCGGCCGGAAATCTCCTCGGCGATGTTCTTGATCTGCAGGAGATCGATATCCTGGCGCTGCGAGGAGACGAAGGTGCCGAGACCGGCCGAGCGCGTCAGCACGCCCTCGAACATCAGTTCGCGCAGCGCCCGGTTGGCGGTCATGCGGCTGACGCCGAAGGACGAGACCAGCTCGCTCTCCGAATAGACGCGATCGCCAGGCTTGAGCTTGCCTTCGGCGATCAAGGCCATGATCTTTTCCTTGATACGCAGATAATGCGGCGCATCGCCCGCCGGTTTCGGCTTCGGTGCCGTCATGCCAACCTCGCAGTTCCGTGGTCCAGAACGGTAGCCTCGCGCGCGGGAACCCGGGCGCGAAACCGTATGTCCTGGCCTTCTTGCCAAATATCGAATTCGAGCCGATCGCCGGGAAAGACGACGGCGGTGAAGCGGGCGGCGATGAAGCCGACATCCGCAATGTCATCCGTGCCCAAAATTTTCCCGATCGCATAGCCCGCATGGCCGAAAGTGCACAGGCCATGCAGGATCGGGCGCTTGAAGCCCGCCAGGGCCGCATAGTCCGGATCGGAATGAAGCGGATTGAGATCGCCGTTCAGCCGATAGAGAAGGGCGGCATCCTCGCGCACGACGATGGCCGGGCTCGCATCCGGCTTGCGGTCGGGCAGGGGCGCCAGGGGTTCCGGCGGCGTTCCCGCCGATCCGCATCCGCCGTCGTCGCGACAGGCATTGGTCTGGACGATGGTGGCAACCGGCGTCTCGTCGGCTTGGGTGAGGATCGTTCGCTCGAAGGTCGCGAACATGCCTTTTTCCGGCCCGCGATCCACGACCGACAGCATGCGCGAGCGCGACTTGAGCGGGGTTTCGAGCAGCAGGGGACGATGGACCGTCAGCCGATGCTCGGAATGGACGAGACGCTGCCAGTTGACGCCGGCATCCTTCATCCACGAGCCGGCATGGGCAACGACGTTCGCGAGCGTCGGCACGGGGCGCAGATCATGCTCCTGCACCCGCCGCAGATGGGCCTCGTCGAGAGGGGCTGCGCCATAACCGACGGTCAGCGCATAGAGAATGGCGTCGCGCGCCGTCACCGTCTGCCGGGCTTCCGGGATCGGAAAATCCATGAGCGCTTGCAGCGAGACGGTCATGGTCACGCTCCCGACTTGGCGGGCTTGCGCACACCGCCGGCGAGGCGAATGCCGCCATCGACGGACAGCAATTCGCCGGTGATGAATTCGGCGCCCTCGACCAGCCAGACCACCGCGCCGGCGACATCTTCGGGGGTCGCGACCCGCGCCAGAGGCGCCGTATCGGAAAAGCGGTTCGCCAGCCTCTCGTAGCCGTCGCTCCCCAGCGTCTGGCGCATCCAGCGGGTGTCGATGATGCCGGGGCAGACCGCGTTGACACGGATTTCCGGGCCGCAGGTGCGGGCGAGCGCCTTGGTCAGCGCGTTGAGCGCGCCCTTGGAGGCTGTATAGGCCAACGAGGAGCCGCCGCCGGTGAAGGCGACGTTCGACGATACGTTGACGATGGCGCCGGCGCCGGTTGCGCGCATGGCCGGGATGGCGGCGCGGCACATCTGATAGGCACCGACGACATTGACGCCGAACACCTTCTGGAAGTCTTCGGCCGAGAGCGTTTCGAGATCGAAGGGGTCGGATTTGACGGTGACGGCGGCGTTGTTGACCAGCGCATCGAGCCGGCCCCAGCGCTCGACGGCCTTGGCGACCATCGTGCGGCAGGCGGCATCGTCGGAGACGTCGGCCTGGACGAGCTCGACCTCGGCGCCGAGTGTTTCGCAGGCGGCGGCGGTTTCTTCCGCCTCGTCGCGGCTGCGGGTGTAATTGACGACGACGTTCGCGCCCTTTTCGGCAAACATGCGCACGCAAGATGCGCCGACACCGGTCGCCGAGCCCGTGACGATGACGACGGCTCCGTCAATCTGCATGCTTGGCGTCCTTCATGGCGGATGGGAGAAAGAGGCGTGTATCCATCTGCCTGAGCCGGTCGGCGATGGCGACGCCCGGCGGAAGGCGGTCGATGACGTCGGCTTTCGCATCGATGCCCGGCGCCACTTCCGTCAATGTCAGACGGCCGTCAAGGACATGGAAAACGGCACGTTCGGTAATGACGATCTGTTTTTGCCCCTGCGGAGCGGCGGCGGGATCGGAGCTCACCTGCGCTACCGTGTCGACGATCTTGCAGGCGCGCCCATCCGTGACAATCGCAAGCCTGCCGTCCACGATGCGGATATCGGCGCCGCCATGCGAGAAGGAGCCCATATAGACGACCGTGCCGGCGGTTTGGGAAATGTTGGTGAAGCCGCCGACGCCGACGATGGATCTGCCGAAGCGGCTGACATTCACCGCCCCGCGCACATCGGCCTCGGCCATACCGAGGAAGGCGATGTCGAGGCCACCGCCGTCATAGAAATCGAACTGGGAGGCCTGCGCGATGATGGCGCTCGGATTGACTGCGGCGCCGAAGGAAAGCTCTTCGGCCGGGATGCCGCCGATGACGCCGGATTCGATGGTGACGGTATAGTCGTCATAGGCCTCTTCGCTGGCGATGCGGCCGATCCCCGCTGCAATCCCGATGCCGAGATTGATCGTCGCATGGCTGTGGCCCAGCAGCTCCTGGAAGGCGCGGCGCTGGATGACCTTGTCAAGGGACAGCGGCAAGGGCGGCAACTGACCGGCGGCGGCACGAAAGCGGCCGGTATAGGCGATGTTGTCGATCTCGCCGAAGCTGACGCCATGCTGGGCGGGATCATCGCAGACAACGACGTAGTCCACCAGCATGCCGGGAATGCGGACATCGGCCGCGGTGAGCGCGCCGCGTTCGGCGATGCGCTTGACCTGGACGATGACGATGCCGCCGGAGTTTCGCCCGGCCTGCGCCATGGCGAGCACGTCGACCGGGAACGCCTCGTCCTCCATCGTGATATTGCCGTCCTCGTCGGCGGTCGTGCCGCGCAGGAAAACGCAGTCGAGCGGTATGGCCGGATAAAGCAGCCAGTCGCGGCCGCGCAGGGTCACCCGCTCGACGAGTTCGGTTGTCGTGCTCTCGTTCATGCGGCCGCCGCCATGCCGGGGGTCCATGAAGGAGCCGAGGCCGATATGGGTGACGACGCCGGGCTGGCCGGCGGCGATGGCGCGATAAAGCTGGGCGATCACGCCCTGCGGCCAGCAATAGGCATCGATCTTTTCCGCCAGAGCCAGTTCGCCCAGCCGCGGCGTGCCGCGCCAGCCGCCGGCGATGACGCGCCTGACGAGGCCCTCATGTCCGAAATGGCCCATGCCGCGGGTCTTGCGGTCGCCGGCGCTGGCGGCAAACAGGAGCGTGAGATCGCGGGGAGCGCCCTCGGCCAGATATCGTTCCTCGACGGCGGCGGAAATGGCTTCGGGGTGGCAGAATCCTCCAAATGCGGAAGCGGCCACGGTCATGCCGTCTTTCAGAAGCGCCGCCGCATCATGTGAGGTGATGATCTGCATAAATGCGTCCATTCCCGGGGTTGGCTGTATATACAGGCACACCGAATGGGCGTTTGCAAGGCAATAATTTTCTTTGATTAAAATTTTGGCAGACAACCGCAACGATTGATGCGGCGCGCCGTCCGCTCCGCCTTGCGCGGAAGGTTGATATCAAATCGATGGTTTTTATCAAGTTATAAAACGGCCCCTGGCGTTGGAAATGGCGTTCTTTCACCTGGCTTCACGCGCGTACAATTAAATGCAGGATTTTGCATATAAAATGGGCACGTGATCGGCTCGTCTAAAATTTTTGCCATCCCGGTTGCGCGGCCATCGGTTTCGTGTAACCTGTATATACAGGTGGAACAGCAATGGGTGAGCGACGTTGATCACTTTCGAACAAGTAACGAAGCGCTATCAGGGCGATGTCGTCGCGGTGAACGAGCTTTCGTTCACGGCGCCAACCGGCAAGCTGACCGTGCTTGTCGGACCTTCCGGCTGCGGCAAGACGACATCGCTGCGCATGATCAATCGTCTGGTTCGCCCGACATCGGGAACGATCCGGCTGGGCGACGAGCCGACCTCGCGCATGGACGAGGCGCTGCTGCGCCGCCGCATCGGCTATGTCATCCAGCATGCCGGTCTCTTTCCGCATCGCACGATCATCGACAACGTGGCGACGACCGCACGCCTGAACGGCACGCCGAAGAAACAGGCCCGCGCCATTGCCCTGGAGCTGCTCGAGCGCGTCGGTCTCTCGGAGAGCTTTGCCGATCGCTATCCCTGGCAGCTCTCGGGCGGTCAGCAGCAGCGCGTCGGCGTGGCGCGCGCGCTGGCGTCCAATCCGAAATTCATGCTGATGGACGAGCCCTTCAGCGCCGTCGATCCCATCGTCAGGACGCAGCTCCAGGACGAATTCCTCCGCCTGCAGCGGGAAATGGGCAAGACGATCATCATGGTCACCCATGATATCGACGAGGCCTTGAAGCTCGGCGATCAGGTCGCCGTTCTGCGCGTCGGCGGCACGCTCGCCCAGATCGCAACGCCGCAGGAGCTTCTGACCAAGCCGGCCGACGCCTTCGTCGCCAATTTCGTCGGCCGCGACCGCGGCTATCGTTTCCTGGGTTTTGTCGGCGCCAACGGCAGGCTGACGGTCAAGACCGAGCCGACCGCGCGGCTCGGCGATACGCCGGAGGCCGCGCGCGCCGCCACGACGGACCGTTGGCTGCTGGTGACGAACGAGCATGGCGAGCCGCTCGGCTGGACGGAGCCGGCGAGCCTGAGGGAGCCGATCCGGACAGGTGATCTCAATCTCAGCGGCACGCTCGCATCCGTCGACGGTTCGCTCCGCCAGCTTCTCGATGCGGCGCTGAGCTCGCCCAGCCGGCGCGGCATCGTCGTCGACGACAAGGCGCAGTTGATGGGAAGCATTGCGGTCGCCGATCTCGTCGCCCTGCTGGAGGGAGCCGAGGACCCGGCCGCTCCGGCAAGAGGAGTTGGTCATGCGGTTTGATTGGCTGCTGCGCGAATCCGGCAATATCGCCAATCTGTTCTGGTGGCATGTCGGCCTGTCCGTCATACCGGTGATCGCCGCTCTCATCCTTTCGTTGCCGCTCGGATGGCTGGCGCATAGAAGCGGGCTGTTCAAATCGGCGATCCTCGGGGCCGCGGGCCTGCTCTATACGATCCCGTCGCTGGCGCTCTTCGTGCTGCTGCCGCTGGTGCTGCACACGAAAATCCTCGATCCGCTGAACGTCATCGTCGCCCTGACGGTCTATTCGCTGGCCCTCTTGGTGCGCACCGTCAGCGACGGGCTGGACGCCGTGCCGCCCGATACGCTGCAGGCGGCCACCGCCATGGGATACCGCGCCTTGCAGCGGTTTTTCATGGTCGAGCTTCCGATCGCCGTGCCGGTCATTGCCGCCGGCCTTCGCGTGGCGCTGGTGTCGAATGTCAGCATCGTCTCGGTCGCCGCTCTTGTCGGCACGCCGCAGCTCGGGCTCTTGTTCACGCAGGGGCTGCAGCTTCGCTTCGTGACGCCGCTGATCGCCGGCATCGTCCTTTGCCTGCTTCTTGCCGTCGTCCTCGACGGTCTCGTCATCCTGCTCAATCGCTGGCTGACGCCCTGGCGGCCGAGAAAGGTGTGAGCTCATGATCGATTGGTTTCTCAATCCGGCGCAGTGGCATGGTTCCGGCGGTATCCCGACCCTGCTTGCCCAGCATCTCGGATATAGTTTCATCTCGCTCTTCATCGCGATGGTCATTGCGCTGCCGATCGGCTTCTATGTCGGGCATACGGGCAAGGGCACGTTCCTGATCGCGGGGGCCGCCAACGCCACGCGCGCTCTGCCGAGCCTCGGCCTCATCGTGCTGCTCGTCATCCTCGTCGGGCCCTATTTCAAATCCGATCTTGCCTATCTGGTGCCGAGCATCGCCGTCCTGGTGCTGATCGCGGTGCCGCCGATCATGATGGGCGCCTATTCCGGGATCACCTCGGTGGACCCGGCTGCCGTCGATGCGGCCAGGGGCATGGGTTACCGCCCCCTCGCGCTGCTGTTCACCGTGGAGCTTCCCTGCGCATTGCCGCTGATCTTTTCGGGCTTTCGCAGCGCTGCCCTGCAGGTGATTTCGACAGCGACAATCGCCGCCTACGTCTCGCTTGGCGGCCTCGGCCGGCTCATCATCGATGGCCGCGCCCAAAACGACTACATGCAGATGGCCGCCGGCGCCGTTCTCGTGGGTATTCTCGCCCTGATCGTCGACCTGTTCTTCGGCCTTGCATCCAGAATCGCAGTCTCGCCCGGCCTGACGCGCCGGACTGTGAAAGGCGCCGCCATCCGGCGTCAGCTTGTCAATGGAAAACAACGGAACAGCTAGGAAGAACGATCATGATAAAGCGAAACATGCTTGCAATCGGCGCAATCGCCATTTCCGCCCTTCTTGCCGTCGCGCCGCTTGCGCGGGCTGAAGACCCCCTGTCCTCGAGCACGCCGCGCTCGGATACGGATACGATCATCGTCGGCTCCGCGGACTTCCCGGAAAGCCAGCTTCTCGCCAAGATCTATGCACTGGCGCTTGCCGCCAAGGGCATGAAGGTGGACACCAAGCTCAATATCGGCAGCCGTGAAGTCTACATGCCGGCGCTGCTCGACGGTTCGATCGACCTGCTTCCCGAATATGCCGGCGCGACGCTGAGCTATCTCGACAAGAACGCCACCGCGCATGCGCCGAAGGATGTCGTGGACGCGCTCGGCAAGGTGCTGCCGAAGGGCATCTCGATGCTCAATGCATCCGACGCCCAGGACTCCGACGTGCTTGCCGTCACCGAAGAAACCGCCAAGAAATACTCCCTGACCTCGATCGAGGATCTGAAGCCGGTTGCCGGCGAGCTCGTTCTCGGCGGTCCGCCGGAATGGAAGACCCGCAAGGAAGGCGTCGTCGGCCTTAAGGACGTCTACGGCCTGGAATTCAAGGATTTCAAAACCCTCGACGTGGCAGGTCCGCTGACCCTCTCGGCCCTGACCAACGGCCAGGTCCATGCTGCCGACATGACCTCGACCGATCCGGCCATGAAGGCGAGCAAGCTTGTCGCGTTGAAGGACACCAAGAACCTGTTCCCGGCCCAGAACATCCTGCCGATCATCGCCGCCAGCAAGATCAGCGACAAGGTGGTCACCGCGACGCTCAACGCCGTCTCCGCCGCGCTGACGACGGAGGACCTGATCGAGATGAACGGTCGCCTCGCCAATCAGGAGAGCTTCGACACCGTTGCCGGCGATTGGCTGGCGAAGAACAAGCTCAACTGATCGATATCACGGCGGCCGAGCCAATGTTCGGCCGCCGGTTTCGCATAGAGGGACATAGCAAGCCGTTTTCCCGGATACGGAAGACTGGCGTCCG
>JASGEG010000296.1:0-5251 GCA_047606605.1 Rhizobium sp. | reverse complement strand
GTTTCAGTCATCTTCCGGCCTGTCCGCTCGCGCTCGCCATGCCGCTCCTCGCGCATCAAAAATGCGCACAATGCATAAAAAACATACATGCTTTAGTTTTAGGCATTCTAGGCTGGCTCTCCGTGAAAATTCAAGAGGCTTCCGGAATTGCGAACAATTGCGCGCAGCAAAGCATCCAGAACCAGACGACAAAACTGGCATAATTGTTGCGTCGATTGTCCCCGGGCGCCGTTCGGGCGCAAACCAAAAGAGGGCTTCATGATCGACTTGCGTTCGCTTTCCCGTCGCGGATTTCTCAACATGAGCGCGGCAGGTGCCGCCGCCTTGATGCTGCCCGCCGGCCTTGCCGGTCAGGCGCGCGCGGCGTCATCCTTTCCGGCGCTGAAGGAGGAGGATGCCGTGGTCGGCTTCGGCCATGTCGGCCCGATCTCGGACGAAGGCTGGACCTGGGCGCATCACCAGGGTCTGCTCGCCGTCAAGGCCGCCTACCCGAAGCTGAAGAAGATCCTCGAGGTGGAAAATATCCCCTATTCCGCCGACGCGACGCGCACCTATCGCCAGTTCGTCAGCGAAGGCGCCAACATCATTTTCGACACCTCGTCGAATGGCGACTTCCTGCATGCCGTCGTCAAACAGGCTCCCGAGGTCGCCTTCCTCGAATGCGGCGGCCTCGTCGATATGGACAATCTCGGCTGGTATTATCTGGCGCATTGGTATCCGACCTATGTCATCGGCGTCGCCGCCGGCCATCTGTCGAAATCCGGCAAGCTCGGCTATGTCGCCTCCTTCCCGGTCTCCTCGGTCTTTGCCTCGACCAACGCCTTCCTGATGGGGGCTCGTTCGGTCAATCCGAATGCGACGCTGCAGACGATCGCCATCAATTCCTGGTTCGATCCGCAGGCCGCCACCCAGGCCGGCACGGCGCTCATTGACAATGGCTGCGACTTCCTGTTCGGCATCATGGACGAAGCCGGTTACCTGCAAGTAGCCGAAAAGCGCGGCGTCTGGGCCGCCATGTGGAATACCGACGTCCGCCGCTACGGCCCGAACTCCTATGTTTCCTCGGTCCTGATCGACTTCGGCAAATATTATGTCGATCAGGTCGGCAAGCGCCTGGCCGGCACCTGGGCACCGAGCGATACGCTCTTTGCGATGGGCGCCGGCGTCGACCGCGACAAGTGGGGCGAGAAGGTTCCCGCCGATGTCGCCGCCGCCGCCGATGCGGTGCGCGACAAGATCATCGGCGGCTGGTCGCCCTTTGCCGGCGAGATCAAGGATTCGACCGGCAAGGTTCGCGTTGCCGCCGGCCAGGCGATGACCGACAACGATCTCTATCACTGGGATTGGTCGGTCGAAGGCGTCACCGGCCTGAGCGCCTGACCGATATCCTCTTCACACATTCGAACCTGGCCGGCGTTTCGGCCGGGTTCACTGATCATGATATTCTGGTGCCTTGCCGATGACTGAAACCGCGCCTTCCTTTTCCTCACCTCCAGGCACGCCGCCGCTGGTGCAGCTCAAAGGCATCGCCAAATATTTCCCCGGCGTGATTGCCAACCAGGATGTCGATCTCGAGGTCATGCCGGGAGAGATCCACGCGCTGCTCGGCGAGAACGGCGCCGGCAAATCAACGCTGATGAATATCCTGACCGGCATCTATCAGCCCGACGCCGGCGAGATCATCATCGACGGCTATGCGAAGCAATTCGCCACGCCGATGCAGGCGATCGCGGCCGGAATCGGCATGGTGCATCAGCATTTCAAGCTGGTGCAGGCTTTTACCGTCGCCGAAAACATCCATCTGGGCTGGTCGGAAACCCCACGCCGGGCTTCCGCCCAGGTGCTGGAGGCGCGCACGGCGGCATTGGCCGGAAAATTCAATCTTCAGACCCTCCCCGGAGCCCGCGTCAGCGACCTTTCGACCGGCGAGCAGCAGCGCGTCGAAATCCTGCGCGTGCTGGCGCGGCAGGCGCGCGTGCTGATCCTGGACGAGCCGACCGCCGTGCTGACGCCGGCCGAGGCGCGCGAACTCTTCAAGGCGCTGCGCGATTTCGTGGCGCATGGAAATGCCGTCATCTTCATCAGCCACAAGCTCGATGAAGTGCTGGAGATTTCCGACCGTATCAGCATTCTGCGCGGCGGGCGCAAGATCGCCACGGAACGGACGGCCGACTGCAATCCGCGCATGCTGGCCAAGCTGATGGTCGGGCGCGACATCGTGCTGGCCGACATGCGGCAGCGAGCAGCGGGCGCGGCACCGATCTCGCCCGAGCCGGTCCTGCGTCTTGACAATGTTTCGGCGCTCAACGACGCCCGCGGCGAAGCCCTGCGCGAGGTTTCGCTGCAGGTGCATGCCGGCGAAATCCTAGGCATTGCCGGTGTCGCGGGCAATGGCCAGCGCGAGCTCAGCCAGGTGCTGGCGGGCATGCGGCCGATCAGCGGCGGACGCATCTTCGTCGATGGCGAGGCCGTCGAGCGCGGCAACGCCGCCGCCTTTGTCGAGCTCGGGGTCGGTCACATTCCCGAAGACCGGCTCCATAGCGGCCTGGCGCCGGCGCTCAGCATCACCGTCAATACCGTGATGCGCGAATATAAGACACCACCCGTTTCGACGGGCGGCATTTACCGCCCCGGTGCCGCGACCGCGCTTGCCAAAGAAATCGCCGCGGCCGCCGATGTCACCATCCCGGATTTCGGCATGCCGATCCGCAATCTTTCGGGCGGTAACCAGCAGCGTCTCGTCGCGCGCCGCGAAATGCGCATCGCGCATAAGGTGCTGATTGCGGCCTATCCGAGCCGCGGGCTCGATGTCGGGGCCATCAACACCATGCTGCGCTATATCGTCGAACTGCGCGACGCCGGCGCCGGCATCGTGCTGATTTCCGAAGAGCTGGAAGAACTCCTCAATCTCTCGGACCGCATTGCCGTCCTCTATGAAGGACGGATCATGGGAACAATCGACAATGACAAGATCGACATCGATCAGATCGGCCTGCTGATGGGCGGCCGGGCTCAAGCGCGCGAGGTTGCCTGACATGGCCGCACCCTGGCGTTTCCAGCGCATGCCGTCCGCCTCCCCCGCCAATGCTCTTGCGGCACGGCTGGCGGCCATCGTGCTGGCCTTGCTCATTGCCGGCGTGGTTCTGGCGTTCACCGGCGCCAATCCCGTCGCGCTCGCCTCGGAAGTGATCCAGTCGAGCTTCGGCTCCAGCTTCGGCATGCAGGATCTCGGGGTGCTGGTCATCCCCCTGATCCTGACCGGACTTTCAGTCGCCGTCGGCCAGCAGATCGGCGTATGGAACATCGGCGCCGAAGGGCAATTCTATGCCGGCGCCTTCGCCGCCGCCACAATCGGCCTCTTCGTGCCGGGGCCGCCGGTCGCAATCCTGCCGCTGATGTTCCTCGCCGGTCTCATCGGCGGCGCGATCTGGATTCTCATCCCGACGCTCGCCCGCGCCTACGCGAATGTCAGCGAGCTCATCACCACGCTGCTACTCAACTTCGTCGCCGTCCTGCTCGTCTTCTACGTCTCGACCGGTCCCTGGCGCGACCGCATGGCGAATTCCGCCACCCGCAGACTGTCGGCGGAAATTCCCGAGTTGTGGGGATCTGTGCATTGGGGCTTGGTGATCGCCGTTCTGACGGCTCTGATCGTTGCCGCAGCACTCGCCTTCTCGCGCTGGGGCTATGAAGTCCGCCTGGTCGGCTCCAATCCTTCCGCCGCCCATTATGCCGGCATGCCGGCCCGGCGTCATCTCATCACCGTCATGCTGCTCTCGGGCGCGATTGCCGGCCTTGCCGGCATGCTTGAGATCGCCGGCACGGTGCATCGGCTGCAGGGCGGCATTTCCAACAATTACGGCTATCTCGGCATCATGGTCGCGGTTCTCGCGCGCAACTCCGCCATCGGCGTCATCTTTTCCGCCGCGCTGATGGCCTTCATCCTGAATTCCGGCATCATCCTGCAGACCCAGGGTTTGACGACATCGGCGGTGCTGGCGATCACCGGCCTTATCCTGTTCCTGACGGCGATCGGTGACGAACTCGCCCATTATCGCATCGCCCGCGACAAGGCTTGAAGGAGAGACGATCATGGAGCTTCTGACAGGCCTGCTCACCACCGCCTTTCTCGCCGGCGGCGTTCTGGCGCTCGCAGCCCTCGGCGAAGTGCTGGCCGAGCGCGTCGGCGTGGTCAATCTCGGTGTCGAAGGGCTGATGGCGATGGGAGCGCTGACGGCGATCGCGGCGACGACCTTCGTCCCCTCGCCCGTCTTCGGCTTCGCGGCCGCACTTCTGGTCGGTGCCGTCTTCGGCATGATCTTCGCCACCGCCACCGTTCTGCTGCGCGCCAACCAGGTGCTATGCGGCCTGGCACTGACGCTGATGGGCAACGGCCTCGCCTCCAGCATCGGCCGCGCCTATTCCGGCATGCCGGCGCGGGCCATTTTCTCCGGCGTCGAGGTTCCGCTGCTGAGCAGTATCCCCGTTCTCGGCAAGGCGTTCTTTTCCCAGAACATTCTCGTCTATCTCATCTATATTATCCTGCCGGTGACATTGAGCTACATCATGTTCCGCACCCGCCACGGCCTCAACCTGCGCGCGGTCGGCGAAAATCCCGCTGCGGCGGATGCCGCCGGCATTCCGGTCAATCTCATCCGCTTTGGCTATGTCACCGCCGGATCGGCGCTCGCGGCCGGCGCAGGGGCCTATCTGACGCTCGCTTTCGTGCCCTCCTGGTCCGATGGCGTGGTGGCGGGGCGCGGCTGGATTGCCGTGGCGCTGGTGATCTTCGCCGGCTACCGACCGATCCCCGCCGTGTTGTCGGGCCTGCTGTTCGGCCTCATCACCGCTATCGGCTTTGTCGGCCAGGCGCGCGGATGGCCGATCGCACCGGCCTTTCTCTCCATGCTGCCCTATCTTGGCACCATGGCCTTCATCATCGTGCCCGTGCTGGCCTGGCAGCGGATGCGCCGCATCATGGCCGCGCCCGCCGCGATCGGCCTCCCCTATTATCGTGATGTCCGCTAGAGTACATCATCGGACAAGGAAAAGGAGCGTCGCATGAGCCTATGTTCTGACAAGATATGTTCCGACAAGGCAGCTCTCGATCAATGGTATCCGCTCGATACGGAAAGCGAGATTCCGTTCGGCACCTCGGCCAACCGTCTTCTCGGCACCGATCTGTCGGTCATGCGAGGCCATGACGGTGCGCTGGCCGTCAAGGCCGAAGGCAGGGACGAGCCGCTGCCGC
>JASGEG010000295.1:0-6660 GCA_047606605.1 Rhizobium sp. | reverse complement strand
GACCTACGACATGCTCTCGCGCGGCGAGACGGTCGGCGTGTTCCAGGTGGAAAGTGCGGGCATGCGCAAGGCGCTGATCGGCATGCGCCCGGACTGCATCGAGGACATCATCGCGCTGGTGGCGCTCTATCGCCCCGGCCCGATGGAAAACATCCCGGTCTACAATGCCCGCAAGCATGGCGAGGAGGAGATCGAGTCGATCCATCCGAAGATCGACTATCTGCTGAAGGAAACCCAGGGCGTCATCGTCTATCAGGAGCAGGTGATGCAGGTCGCCCAGGTGCTTTCGGGCTATTCGCTCGGCGAGGCCGACCTACTGCGCCGCGCCATGGGTAAGAAGATCAAGGCCGAGATGGACCAGCAGCGCGAGCGCTTCGTCGACGGTGCCGTCAAGAACGGCGTGTCGAAGGGGCAATCGGACGTCATCTTCGATCTGCTCGCCAAGTTCGCCAATTACGGCTTCAACAAATCGCACGCCGCAGCCTACGCCATCGTCTCCTACCAGACGGCCTATATGAAGGCGCATTATCCGGTGGAGTTCCTCGCCGCGTCCATGACGCTCGATATGGCGAATACGGAAAAGGTCAATGATTTCCGTCAGGACGCCAAGCGCCTCGGCATCGAGGTCATCGCCCCGTCGATCCAGACCTCGTTCCGTCGCTTCGAGACCGGCGATAACCGCATCTATTACGCGCTCGCCGCCATCAAGGGCGTCGGCGAATCCGCCGTCGATCATATCGTCGAGGTTCGTGGCGATCAGCCTTTCGCCGGCATCGAGGATTTCTGCCTGCGCATCGATCCCAAGCAGATCAATCGCCGTGTGCTGGAAAGCCTGATTGCCGCAGGCGCCTTCGATTGTTTCGAGATCGACCGCGCGCAGCTGATCGGCGGGATCGATCGGATCATGGGCTATGCGCAAGTCGCGCAGGAAAACAAGCGCAGCGGCCAGCATGACATGTTCGGAAGTGCGGCTTCGGGGCCGGAGAAGATCCTGTTGCCGGCCTTCACGCCATGGCTTGCCTCGGAACGGTTGCTGCGGGAATTCCAGGTGCTCGGCTTCTATCTGACGGCCCATCCGCTCGACACCTACAAGAGCGTGCTCGACAAGATGCGCGTGCAGACCTTCGCCGATTTCTCGGCGGCGGTGAAGCAGGGGGCCAGCAACGGCCGCCTGGCCGGCACCGTCATCTCGAAGCAGGAGCGCAAGACGCGCACCGGCAACAAGATGGGCATCTTCGTCTTTTCCGATGCGTCGGGTCAGTTCGAATGCGTGCTCTTCTCCGAAGTGCTCAACCAGTATCGCGACGTGCTCGAAGTGGGCAAATCCTTCGTCATCACCGCTCAGGCCGACGAGCGGCCGGAAGGCATCAGCCTGCGGCTGCAGACGGCGCAGTCGCTGGAGGAGAAATCGCTGCAGATGCAGAAGGCCTTGCGTGTCTATGTCCGCGATTCCGGCCCGCTGAAGGCGGTGGCGGCTCACCTCAACGCCAAGGGCGACGGCCTCGTCTCCTTCATCGTCATCAAGGAGGAGGGCAAGCGCGAGGTGGAGGTGGCCCTGCCGGAAAAATACCGTATCACGCCGGAGATCGCGGCGGCACTGCGCACCGCGCCCGGCGTGATCGATGTCGAGTTGGTCTAGCTCTTTTTCCCGAGCGCGCCGCTGTTGGTGATGGTGATGAAATCGGTGCCGTCGCCGGTTTCAGGCCCGATGCCGGTGTCGGAAATCGTCAGCGACGAGCCGGCCGTCAGCAGCTCGGCGATCTGGCGCCGCGTTTCCTCTGGGATCGTGATGCGATCGAGCGCGCGGTCGGCGGCGTCAAGCGATTGCGCCTGCTCCTCGCTGGTAATGCCGAGCCGCTTCATCGCAGCCTTGGAAAGCGTATCTTCCAGCGTGATGCCGAACCAGTCGGCCCTGCCGTTGATCCGGTCGATCGCATTGGCGGTGAAGAAATGCGTGCCGAGCGCCTCCTGCGGTTCGGCGATGATCGCCGGTGCCTCGAAGATCGGCTTGAAGCTTTGGCGAACCATGATGTCGCCGTTCGGAGGCTCGCCCTTACCGGCGACCTCATAGGCCGCCTGCATCAGCGCCGGGCTGACCAGGCTGCCCGAGGCGGTGATGCCGTGCGCCGTCTTGAAGTCCTCGATGGCCTGTACGGTTGCCGGCCCGAGCAGGCCGTCCGGCGTGCCGGCGGCAAAGCCGAGTCCGTTGAGCAGGCCCTGCAGGTCACGAACGTTTTCACGCAAGCCGCGCCGGGTGATCAGGATGCTGAGGGGCGCCTGATCCCGCTGCGGTGCATGCACCGCCGGCGGCATGGGCAGCGAGGCCGCATCGTTGGTGGCGACCTGAACCGACGGCACCTGCGACAGGAAGCCGGCCGTCGTCGGACGCAATGCAAAATCGGCAAACAGCACCGGGTCGGGCGCGGTCTCGGGGCGGAACAGCATGGCATGCTCGAAGGGCTGCGGCACCAGCGGCTGATCGGCGATGACGACATGCACGCCGCGTTCGGTCATCTGATACAGCAGCTTGGCAAACGCCTTCGGCATGCGCACGCAGCCATGCGAGGCGGGATAATTCGGCACCGAATTGGATTCGTGCAGCGCGATGCCGGACCAGGTCAGCCGCTGCATGTAGGGCATCGGCG
Source organism: Rhizobium sp. (assembly GCA_047606605.1). GTDB lineage: Bacteria > Pseudomonadota > Alphaproteobacteria > Rhizobiales > Rhizobiaceae > Rhizobium. The sequence continues at coordinate 4,015 of JASGEG010000295.1, read as the reverse complement.
CGTTCGAGTAGAGATTGGACTCGTGATAGACCTTCTTTTCCAGAATGGAGAAGATGCCGCTCGGCGTGGTGTGGCCGCGCTTGCCGGTCGAGACCTTCGAGCTCGCCACCACCTTGTCGCCATCGTAGACGGCCAGCGATTGCCGGTCCTTCGACACGACGATCTGCAAGGTGCGGGCATCATCCGCCGCAAAAGCAGGGTGAATGAGGGCTGTGGCCGACAACAGGCCAAGTCCGAAGAGGAAACGCGACTTCATAGACACATACCGGAACGCAATACTCGTGTTCCGCAGACTAGACTTCGAAGTTTAAGGAAGACTTGAAGACAAGCCTCCTGATCGAATTGCTTTATCGGCGCGAGACAGGCCGAAAACCTGCGGTATAGACGCAATTGCAGCAGGATGTATTTTATGTAAATCTTAAAGTGGAATGTGGAGCCGGGTGGGGGTTCGACATGCAGGTCGATGTCATCGAGACTTTGGAAGATCTCCGGTCGCTCAAGGACGAGTGGAGCCGGATCTACGAGATCGACCCGGAGGCCCATGCTTTCCTGTCGTGGACGTGGATCTCGAGCTGGTTCGCGTCGCGTGCCTTGCCCTGGTTCGTGCTGGCGGCGAGAGCGGAGGCGGACGGTCCCCCTGTGGCCTTCTTTCCGATACAGCTCGGCACCGGGTTTGAGCGGGGCAGGGGATTCTACAATGTCGTCGTGACCGGCGGCTCCTATTTCGCGCCCAATACCGGCATCCTGTGCGATCCTGCTTTTGTCGAGACGGCGGTGCCGGCCTTCGCGGCGCATCTGCGCAGCCTTGCCTGGCGCAGCCTGCATCTCGACGACATCGATCGCTCATCGGAGCGGATCGGGCTTTTCCTCAAGCAGTTCCCCTCGAGCGATTTCAACGGGGAGCGGATCAAGCGCCGGCCGGACGATCCGGAAGCGGCCGGCAAGATCGACCCGGAGATTCATGTCCATGCGACGCTGCCGGCGGAATTCTCCTCCTTCGTCACCGAGAAACTGCACAGGCATGCGCGGCGCAATATTCGCCGCTGCCTGCGCGATCTCGACGGTTCGGCAAGGCTGCGGGTGACGCATGGGGGAAGCGAAACCGCCGTAGAGGATCTGGAAGCGCTGCTGAGCCTTTGGGAGAAGCAATGGGCCTGGCGTGGTCCCAATTACCTGCGCTACACACTCGAGAGCGCGCGTGCGGTCCTGCCGGACTGCGTGCGCAGCGGCGATCTCCTGCTGCCGATCCTCTGGCAGGACGAAACGCCGATCGCCGCCGCCGCCATCCTTGTCGATCATCCCCGCAAGCGGCTGAGCGTGTTTCTCTCCGCCCGCGATGCCAGCGTTCGGGATATGTCTCCCGGTCTGACGCTGCATGCCCATACGGTGCGCTGGGCGATAGAGAACGGCTTCCGCATCTATGATCTCGGTCCCGGCGATTACGCCCATAAATATCTCTTCGGCTCCGTCAGCCATCGGGTCGAGCGCTACCGGATCGATACGCGCACGGGGCGGAACCTTGGCGAGCGGCTCGATCCGCATTGCCTGTCCATCGTGCTCGCGCGTGTCAAAAGCCTGCAGGCGGCGGGCGATCTGAGCGATGCCGAGATCGGTTGCCGGCAGATTCTGGCCGTCGTGCCGGACCATGCGGGAGCATTGGCGCTCTACCGCGAAATCGTGGCGTCGCGAACGCTCTGGCAGGCGATCGCGCCGGATCAGAGCGTTTCGGCAAAAGCTACCGATCAGCAAGCCGTCGAGCGTGCCGAGGCGGAAAAACAGTGCCGCGCCGCCATCGCCGACAATCCGGCCGACTTCGATGCGGTATATCGGCTTGGTATCCTCCTGATGCTGCGCGGCGAAGCCAGGGACGCGGAAGTCGAAATCACGCGGGCGCTGGAGCTTCGCCCGGATGCGGCCGCCGTTCATTGCACCCATGGCAATATCCTTGCCTACTTCCGGGATTTCGAGGGAGCGATCGTGCGCTACGATCGAACCATCGCGCTCGACCCGAACCACGCCGTCGCCCATAACAACAAGGGCAATGCGCTGCGCCATCTCGGGCGTCCCGACGAGGCGCTGGCGAGTTATGAGAGAGCGCTGGCGATCCGGCCGGACTATCAGCAGGCGCTCGCCAATCGCGCCTCCCTTTTCGATGCGGAGGAGGATATCCTGCCGCCGATCTCTCAGGTCTCGCGCTTGCCGTTGAACGTGTAGCCGGTCTCGACGGTCTTGTTGCCGAATTTCTCGCGCAGCTTGTCCATGGCCGCTTCCGCCGCCGCGCGGCGGGTCGCCTGCTCGTCGATGAGGTCGGGCGGGTCGGCGCGGCCGGCATCGCAGAGATCGGTGACGCCGATGCCGATCAGGCGGAATTTCGTGCCGTCGGTTTCAGGCGTCAGCAATCGCAGCCCCGTGCGAAAGATGCGGTCGGCAAGCTGCGTCGGATCTTCCAGGCGCCGGTTGCGGGTGCGGCTCTTGAAGTCGGCCGATTTGAGCTTCAGCACCACCGTCTGTCCGGCAATGCCGCTGCGCTTCAGGCGGCGCGACACCTTTTCCGAGAGATCGCGCAGGATCGGCACGAGATCGTCGTGGCGGGAGATATCGTCGAAGAAGGTCGTCTCCGCCGAGACGCTCTTGGCCGCCTCGTTTGGATGCACGGTGCGATCGTCGATGCCGCGCGACAGGCGGAAGAGCCGCTGGCCGATGACCCCGTACCGGCGCATCAGATCGCCTTCCTCCATGGTCTGCAACTGACCGATGGTGCGGATGCCGTCGCTTTCGAGCGTGGCGGCGAAAGCTTTGCCGACACCCCAGATCGTCGTGACCGGCCGCGGTTCCAGAAAGGAAAGCGCCTCCTCGCGGCCGATGACGGAAAAGCCGCGCGGCTTTTGCAGGTCGGAGGCGACCTTGGCCAGGAACTTGCAATAGGAAAGGCCGACCGAAATGGTGATGCCGATCTCCTGCTCCACGCGGCGGGCGAATTTCGCCAGGATGCGGGCGGGCGGATCGTGGTGCAGGCGCTGCGTGCCGTCGAGTTCCAGAAAGGCTTCGTCGATCGAAAGCGGCTGCACCAGCGGCGTCAGTTCCTGCATCATCGCTCGAACCTCGCGGCCGATGCGGACGTATTTCTCCATGTTCGGGCGGATGACGACCGCCTGCGGGCAGGCTTCGAGCGCCTTGAACATCGGCATGGCGGAGCGCACGCCGTGGATGCGGGCGATATAGCAGGCCGTGGAGACGACGCCGCGCTTGCCGCCGCCGACGATGACGGGCTTGTCGGCGAGTTCGGGATTGTCGCGCTTCTCGATCGAGGCATAGAAGGCATCGCAATCGATATGGGCCAGCGTCAGGCCATAGAGCTCGCGATGATAGACCAGACGCGGGCTGCCGCATGTCCGGCAACGGCTGCGCTCGGACGACTGCTCGCTCAAGCAATCGCGGCAAAAACCGGAAATTCTGTCGGGCGCGCTGGTCATGGCATGAGAACAAAAATTGAACATCGCTACCTTATGTTCTAAGCTCGTGAGTCTCAAGCGCGAAAAATAGCCGGGAGGAGATGGTGGAGGAGTTGAGAGCGTTGCCTTTGAGCGGGGATCGCTGGGATGATTTCGAGACGCTCTTCGGGCCGAGCGGTGCCTGCTATGGTTGCTGGTGCACCTATTTCCGGGTTCCGACAGCACAGAGGAAGGGAATGGACGCGCAGGCCAAGAAAGCCTTCATGCGGGCACGCGTCGCGGCCGGGCCGGCTCCCGGCTTGCTCGGCTATGCCGGTAATCGTCCGGTCGCTTGGGTGCAGGTCGGCCCGCGCTGCGAGCTGCCGCAATGGAACTCGCCGAAAACCGTGTCACGGCCGCTCGATCCGGCCGATGCCGAAGATGCCTCGGTCTGGGCGGTGAGCTGCTTCTTCATGAATTCGCGTGATCGCGGCAAGGGATACAGCCATCGCATGCTGTCGGAGGCGGTGAATTTCGCCCGGTCTTCCGGCGCGCGCATTCTCGAGGGCTGTCCGATCGAGAGG
>JASGEG010000294.1:0-4417 GCA_047606605.1 Rhizobium sp. | reverse complement strand
CGGCACGGCGAAGCCGGCAAGCTTGATCCGCAACATGCAGCTCGTCGAGCCCGAGCTTCCCGCGAGCCTTTATGCGGAATTCGAAGGATTGACCCTGATCGCGCCGCCCTTGGGGGAAGAGGCCGTCCGGGTCTGACGGAGAAAAGAACTATCGGACCGTCGAGGAGGCGGTGCGAAGAGGAGGAAAGCCTGTTTTGGCGGGGTCGGTTATCGGCCGCTCCGCAATGCGTGAGCCCGTATCGAGCTCACGATACCGAGCCGCAAGCGTTCAACGGCCGGTGTGCAGGATAAGAGCGCGCCTGAGAGGAGAAATCAATGACCATCGCCAAATCCCTTCTGTCCCGCCGCACCTTTGCCGGTCTTGCCGGCGCGGCCATGATCGCCGTCGCCATGCCGGCGCAATCCTTTGCGGCCGAAGTGACGATCCCGATCATCGTCAAGGACACGACATCCTTCTATTGGCAGATCGTTCTCGCCGGCGCCCGCAAGGCCGGCAAGGATCTCGGCGTCAACGTGCCGGAACTCGGCGCCCAGTCGGAATCCGACGTCAACGGCCAGATCAGCATTCTTGAAAACGCAGTGGCCGGCAAGCCGGCTGCCGTCGTCATCTCGCCGACCGAATTCAAGGCGCTGGGCAAGCCGGTGGATGAAGCCGCCAAGTCCGTGCCGGTGGTGGGCATCGATTCCGCCGCCGATTCCAAGTCCTTCATCTCGTTCCTGACCACCGACAACACCCAGGGCGGCCGCATCGCCGCCGATGGTCTTGCCGCCGCCGTCAAGGGCATGACGGGCAAGGAAGAGGGCGAGATCGCCATCATCACCAGCCTGCCCGGCGTCGGTTCGCTCGACCAGCGCCGCCAGGGCTTCCTGGAGGAGATCAAGGCCAAGTATCCGGGCCTGAAGGTCGTGGCCGACAAATATGCCGACGGCCAGGCGACCACCGGCCTCAACATCATGACCGACCTGATCACCGCCAATCCGAAGCTCGTCGGCGTCTTCGCGTCCAACCTGATCATGGCGCAGGGCGTCGGTCAGGCGATCGCCGAAAACAAGCTCGGCGACAAGATCAAGGTCATCGGCTTCGACAATGACGACAAGACCGTCGGCTTCCTGAAGTCCGGCGTCCTTGCCGGCCTCGTCGTCCAGGACCCCTATCGCATGGGCTATGACGGCATCAAGACGGCGTTCGCCGCCTCGAAGAAGGAAAAGGTCGAGGCCAATGTCGACACCGGCGCCAACCTCGTGACCAAGGCGAACATGAGCGATCCGAAGATCGACGCTCTGCTGAACCCGAAGGTCAAGTAACGCTTGCGGGCCGCGCCGGGAGACCAGGCGCGGCCCGTGCCATTTCGGCCCGGTTCGCGTGGAGGCGAACGGGGGACATGACTTGGGAACACGACCGGCCAGAGGAGGAGAGCCCATGACGAGCCTCGAAGAAATCAGTCATCGCCACGATGACAGCGTGCGGACGGAAGCCAATCGCGTTCCGACCGGCGCGCCCATTCTCGAGCTCAAGGGGCTGCAGAAGCGCTATGGTTTTGTCGAGGCGCTGAAGCCGGCGACCGTCACCTTTCTGGCGGGCGAGATCCATGCGATCGTCGGCGAAAACGGCGCCGGCAAATCGACCCTCATCAAGCTCCTGACCGGCGTCATCACCCGCACGGCCGGCGAAATCCTGTGGTGCGGCCATCCGGTCGCCCTTGCCAATCCGAACGAGGCGATCGCCCGCGGCATCAATGCGGTGCATCAGGAGGTCGTGCTTTGCTCGCATCTGACCGTCGCCGCCAATCTTTTCCTCGGCGATGAGGTCAATCGTTTCGGGCTGATGCGCAAGAAGCAGATGGAGAAGATGGCGCAGACCGTGCTCGACGATCTCGGTTTCGGCCTGCCTGCCGGCGCGCTGCTGGGCTCGCTCACCATCGGCCAGCAGCAGCTCGTCGCCACTGCCCGCGCCGCCATGCGCGGCACGCAATTCCTGATCTTCGACGAGCCGACCGCCTATCTCACCCGCCAGGAATCGGCGCAGCTGTTCAAGCTGATCCGCCGCCTGCAGAGCGAGGGCGTCACCATCGTCTATATCAGCCACCGCATGGAAGAGGTCTTCGAACTGGCGGACCGCGTCTCGGTGCTGCGCGACGGCACCCATGTCGGCACGCGCGCGATCGGCGAGACCAACGAGGACGAGCTGATCAAGCTGATGATCAACCGTTCGATCGAGCAGATCTACCACAAGGAAGAGATCCCGATCGGCGAGACGATCCTGGAGACGCGCGGCCTGTCCGGCCCGGGTTTCGAGAATATCTCGCTCAGCGTCAGGGCCGGCGAGATCGTCGGACTCTACGGGCTGATCGGCGCCGGCCGCAGCGAATTCGCGCTCGGCCTCTACGGCCGCCAGCCGCTGTCGGCGGGCGAGATCCATTGGCAGGGCCGCAAGGTCGATATCCGCAGCGAGCGCGATGCGATGGATCTCGGCATCGCGCTGGCGCCGGAAAGCCGCCGCGACCAGGGTCTGTGCCTCAACCTGCCGATCGGGCTCAACATCAACCTGCCGGTCTTCAAGCGGCTGAGCCGCGGCCCCGTCATCAGCGCCGGCAGCGAAGCGGCCAATGCCGACAAGCAGATCCGCGATCTGAGCATCAAGACGCCGAGCCGGCGGGTTCTGGTCTCGGCCATGTCCGGCGGCAACCAGCAGAAGGTCGTGATCGGCAAATGGCTGAGCCACGGCGCCAAGCTCTTCATCTTCGATGAACCCACGGTCGGCGTCGACGTCGGCACCAAGGCGGAAATCTACCGGCTGTTCGCGACGCTGCTGAAGGAAGGGGCGGGGATCATCGTCATCTCCTCCTATCTGCCTGAAGTCTACGAACTCGCCGACCGCCTGCATGTCTTCCGCCGCGGCCAGCTCGTCGCCAGCCATGATTTTCACGCCGCCACGCATGAGGAAGTCCTCGGCGAAGCGATCGGCACCTGAACGACAGATAAAACGAGCATAGAGAGGGACAGGAATGGCCACGAATACCACAGACGGCCCCGCCATTGCGCCGCGGCGCAAGATGAACATCTTCTTCAGCCTGACGCTGATCTTGCTTCTGCTTGCTCTCTGGGTGCTTCTGGGCTTCTGGACCGATAAGTTCTGGACGCCGCTCAACATCACCAACCTGATGCGGCAGGGGTCGATGACGGCCATCCTCGCCCTTGGTCAGACCTTCGTCATCATCACCGCCGGCATCGATCTGTCCGTCGGCGCCATCGTCGGCTTCTGCACCGTCATCATCGCCTGGCTGCTGCAGGCGGGATTCCCGGTCTGGGCCGCCGTCCTCATCACGCTGGCCTTCGGTGTGCTGATTGGCGCATTCCACGGTTTCGGCATCGTGCGCATGGGCCTGCCACCCTTCATCATCACGCTGGCGACGCTGACATCGCTGCGCGGTATCGGCCTGCTCATCACCAACGGCTCGACCATCAACATCGTCAACGACGACTTCACCAATTTCGCGGTTTCCGATTTCCTGGGAATTCCGAGCCTGTTCTGGATGGTGATCGTGGTGGCGGTGCCGGCCTTCATCTTCCTGCATCTGAGCCGCTGGGGCCGCTATCTCTTCGCGGTCGGTTCCAACCGCGAGGCCGCGCGGCTTTCCGGCGTCAATGTCAACTGGATGATCTATCTCGCCTATATCCTCTCGGGCACCTGCGCTGCCTTCGTCGGCGTCCTGCTGGCCTCGCGCATCGCCATCGGCAATGCGACGCAGGCCGACGGCTGGGAATTGCAGGCGATCGCCTCCTCGGTCATCGGCGGCACCAGCCTGTTCGGCGCGGTCGGCTCCGTCTACGGCCCGCTGATCGGCGCCTTCATCCTGGCGACCATCAACAACGGCGCCAATCTCCTCAACCTCAATTCCTTCTGGCAGCGCATCATCACCGGTGTCCTGATCATCGTCATCGTCTATTTCGACCAGCTGCGGCGGCGGCGTCTGTAGCGGCGATGGCCGGACGCGGGCGGCAATCGGACAGGTAGGCCCTTTCGATTGCCGCCCGCGCTCTTTGCCGTTACGGCTGAACTTCGCGGCTCACCGTGGAGTTCCATGGGCACCAATGGGCTCCCGGCAGGAATGCACCGCCGGCTTCGTCGAGATGGTCCTCGACATAGGTCATATCCGCATCGCAGACCTCGATTGCATAGACGAAGAAATTAATCGTCTGCGGGTCCAGATAATAATTGAAACGCGGGTTGTACGGTTGCCTTCTCTTGATGATCCGGCCGTGGACGTGAACTTCGTTCTTCTCTTCGCCAGAAATGATCTTCCGGGCCTGTGCGATCCGTTCTTCATTCGTCAGCTCGAAAATAAACTCCACGCCTGGGGACGACGGCTGAGTCAAGGCGAAATACGGCATGAATTTCCTCCATTGCGATGAATTG
>JASGEG010000293.1:0-4026 GCA_047606605.1 Rhizobium sp. | reverse complement strand
TTGACCGCTCCCGAGGTGATGCCGCGAATGAGCTGGCGGGAGAAGAAGACGTAAAGCACGAGGATCGGCAGGATGGCGAGCGACAGCGCCGCCAGCACGGCGTTCCAGTTGGTGACGAACTGGCCGATGAAGACCTGCGAGCCGAGCGTCACCGTCTTGGTCGCCTCGCTCGGCGCCAGGATCAGCGGGAACCACAGGTCGTTCCAGATCGGGATCATGGTGAAGACCGCGACGGTCGCCATGGCCGGACGGATGAGCGGCAGCACCAGGCGGAAGAAGATCGCATATTCGCTGAGACCATCGATGCGGCCTGCATTCTTCAGGTCATCGGACACGGTCCGCATGAACTCCGAGAGGATGAAGATCGCCAGCGGCAGCCCTTGCGCGGTATAGACGAGGATCAGCGCGGTCAGCGTATTGACCAGGCCGGTCGCGACCATGCCCTGCAGGATGGCGACCGTACCGAGGCGGATCGGGATCATGATGCCGATCGCGAGATAGAGCCCCATCATCATATTACCGCGGAAGCGATATTCCGACAGCGCGAACGCCGCCATCGCCCCGAACAGCAGCGTCAGCACGATGGAGACGATCGTCACGATGAAGCTGTTCTCGAAATAGCTGACGAAATTCCCCTGCCCGAGCACGGTCTGATACCCGATCAGGCTGAAGCTGGACGGCGTGGGGATGCTGAGCGGCGCGCGAAAGATCGAGGCGCGATCCTTGAAGGAATTGATGATCGTCAGGAAGACCGGGAAGACGGCAACGAGCGTATAGGCGACGAGCGCCAGATGCACGAAGCCGGTGCGGATGGATGACGTGCGGGCCTTGGACATGGTCGCCGCTCCTCAGAACTGGTAGCGGCGGATGCGCCGCTGGATGACGAAAAGATAGAGGGAGACGCCGGCAAGGATGATCAGGAACATCACGGTCGCGATCGTCGCTCCCATCGAGCGGTCGCCGAGTTGGAGCTGGAAACCGAAGAAGACGCGATAGAGCAGCGTGCCGAGAATATCGGTCGAGCCGTCCGGACCAGCCAGCGCGCCCTGCACGGTATAGACCAGATCGAAGGCATTGAAATTGCCGACGAAGGTGAGGATAGAGATGATGCCGATCGCCGGCAGCACCAGCGGCAGCTTGATCTTCCAGAACTGGCTCCAGCCGGTGATGCCATCGCATTCGGCCGCCTCGATGACCTCTTCCGGGATATTCAGCAGTGCCGCATAGATCAGCATCATCGGGATGCCGACATATTGCCAGACGGAGATCAGCGCCACCGTGATCAATGCCGTGCCCGGCTTGCCGAGCCAGGGCGCAAAGAAGGATTTGAGACCGACCATGCTCATCAGCTCGGGCGCTACACCCCAGAGCGGCGACAGGATCAGCTTCCAGATGAAGCCCACGACGACGAAGGACAGCAGCGTCGGCAGGAAAATCGCCGTGCGGTAGAAGGCGACGAAGCGCAGCTTCGACAGCGACAGCAGCGCCGCAAGCGCGATCCCGATCGGATTCTGCACGCACATGTGAATGGCGAAGAAGATCAGGTTGTTGCGCAACGCATTCCAGAAATCATGTGCCCAGCGATCATCGCCGAACAACACCTTGAAATTGTTGAGGCCGACGAAGACGGACTGGTTGTCGACGACATTGTAAAGCGAAAGCCTCAGCGTCTCGATCAACGGCAGGATCATGACCGCCGTATAGACGAGGAAGGCCGGAAGAAGAAAAACGAGGATATGCCAGCGCTTGGGGCGCTTGATCGGCGCCGCATCGAAGGCGGCTGATGTCTCGGCGTCGCTCATGGCTTTCTGCCTGTTCTTATCGCTGCGATCGAGGCGGCAGCGCAAAGGATCAAATCCAACCGTCATCGCTGCTCTTCAGCAAGGCCTGAAGGAGCGATCTCGGCACGGCACGATGCTGATGTCGCGATGCCCGCCAGTGGACGGCTCGCCGACATGAAAGAAGGGTAAGGAACGCGAAGTCCCTTACCCCATGGATCGGCAGATCACTTGCCCGGCTTGTACCACTTGTTGAGACCGTCCTGCAGCTTCTTGGCCGCAGCCTCCGGCGTATCCGTGCCGTTGATGACGTTGGCGGATTCCGTCCAGGTTTCGTTTTCCAGGTTCGGCGTACCGCGCGACAGGATCTGATAGGTCGAGCGAATGGTGGACTTGTGATTATCGCGCCAGGAAACGAACTCCTGCGCCAGCGGATCGCTCATCTTCACCGGATGCGAGTTCAGGCTGAAGAAGCCCGGCAGTGCGTTGGCGTAGATGTCGGCGAACTCGTCGGACGCAACCCAACTCAGGAACTTCTTGGCTTCCTCCTGATGCGCACTCTTGGCGTTCAGGCCAACACCGATATCCGGATGGTCGGAAATGTAAGCCGTGTCGCCAGCCTTTTCGACCGGCGGCGGGAAGGCGCCCATCTTGAACTGAGCCTGCGTGTTGAACAGCGAGATTTCCCAGGAACCAGCCGGATAGATGGCGGCCTTGCCGAGCGTGAAGAGGTTCTGGCTGTCCGGATAGCTCTGGGCTTCGAAACCGTCACCGAGATAGGGCTTCCACTTGGCAAGCTCCTTGTAGGGATCGACCCACGGCGCATCCGTGAGCTTCTGCTTGCCGGCGACCAGCGCAAGACGGCCCTCTTCGCCCTTCCAATAATTGGGACCGATATTCTGGTAGCCCATGGTTGCGGCCTCCCAGAGATCCTTCGTTCCCATGGCCATCGGAATATAGGTGCCGTCAGCCTTGATCTTGTCGAGGGCGGCGAAGAATTCGTCGCGCGTCGTCGGAACCTTGAGGCCGAGCTTGTCGAAGGCGTCCTTGTTGTAGATGAAGCCGTGGATGACCGAGGCCATCGGCACGCAGAAAGTCGACTTGCCGTCGTCCGTGGACCAGGCGGCCTTGGCGACCGCCGAGAAATTCTCGATACCCGGCAGCTTCGTGAGATCGATCAGATGCTTCTTGTTGAAAAGATCCAGCGACGCGTCGAAGGGACGGCAGGTGATGATATCGCCCGCAGAACCGGCATCGAGCTTGGCATTCAGCGATGCGTTGTATTCGGTGGGGGCCGTCGGGGAGAAGACGATCTTGATGCCCGGGTTCTTGGCTTCGAAAGCCGGGATGATCTTTTCCTGCCAGATCTGCAGGTCGTCGTTGCGCCAGCTCTCAACCGTCAGCGTCACATCCGCCGCATGCGCGAAACCGACCGAAGTCAGCAGGCTGGATGCGAGGAGGAAGCCCTTCAGAACATTGTTTTTCATTTCCCTCTCCTGTTTTAAGCACCTGGTGTGGCACTGTTCTCGATCTGAAATCCGCCGGCATCTCCGCAGATCGCCGACGCTCCTGAGAGCCGCCAAAACTTGCCGACCCTGAAAGCAAAAGGGGCGCTCAAGGCACTATGCCTGCTCGACCCCATCGTAACGCACCTGAAACCACAGAAAACGCCACGCACTCGGTACAAGGGGAAATCATGACGAATACCGCGACATCGATCCTTCCGGCGCGCGGCTGCTGACGATGATGAAGGTCCGCCACCCTTCCCTGGGCTTTCCGGCCATTGTTATTTTGCCGGCTCGACTCCTGTCAGCTCGAACTGTTCCCTTGACAGGAATTAAGACCAAAAAAATACCAATTGTCCAGCCGATTTTAACCTTTCAGCGAGTTTGCAACGGATTAAAATTTTTTATCGTTATTTTTCAATATAATAACTGATTAGAAAAAGCGACGCCAACCCCTCTTGGTAAATGGTATTTTTTTGGTATTGTAGAGAAAACGGGGAATGGACGATATCCGGAGGATGGGAATGGCGGAGTTTGCGATCGGCATCGACGGCGGCGGAACAAACTGCCGTGCTGCCGTGACGGATAGGAACGGCAACGTCCTGGGCACCGGCAAGGCAGGTGCTGCCAATATCCTGTCCGATCTTGAGAACTCGCTGACCCACATCATCGCATCGGCCCGGCAGGCGCTGGAGAATGCCGGCCTCGACCCTGGATCGATCGATCGATTGCCGGCCGTCATC
>JASGEG010000292.1:0-9233 GCA_047606605.1 Rhizobium sp. | reverse complement strand
TAGTTGACGCCGTAGATCTTGAACCAGGTGGCGAGCGTTGCCGAAGCCGTCGACGACATCGCCTTCGGCACGGCGAAGGGGCCGACGCGCTTCGGGCTGTTGTTCTTGCGGGTGATGTCGGCGGCTTCGATCAGCGTGCGGGTCGAGGGACCGCCCGAGCCCATGATGATGCCGGTGCGCTCGTTGCTGATATCGCTCTCTTCGAGACCGCTATCGGCGATCGCCTGCTTCATGGCGACGTGGTTCCAGGCGCCGCCCTGCGACAGGAAGCGCATGGCGCGGCGGTCGACCAGCTCGGTCACGTCGATCTTCGGCGCACCCCAGACCTGGCACTTGAACCCGTGCTCGGCGAAATCGTTCGAAAACGAGATGCCGGACTTGGCCTCGCGCAACGACGCGGCAACCTCTTGCGCATCGTTGCCGATGGACGAAACGATACCCAGACCCGTGACAACAACCCGTCTCATGTCGATGACCTTTTCTAAAACATCTCTTCTTTGTGGCGGCGGCGCCGCGGTTCAGGCAGTCTTGTCCTTCGACAGGCCGACGCGCAGGTCCGTTGCCTGATAGATGACCTCACCGTCGGCCTTCAGCCAGCCGTCGGCAGTGCCGAGAACGAGGCGGCCGCGCATGACGCGCTTGAAGTCGATGCCGTATTCGAGGAGCTTCGTGTCCGGACGGACCATGCCCTTGAACTTCACCTCGCCGGTGGACAGCGCCATGCCGCGGCCGGGCTCGCCGAGCCAGCCGAGGAAGAAGCCGGTGAGCTGCCACATGCCGTCAAGGCCGAGGCAGCCCGGCATGATCGGATTGCCGGCGAAATGGCACGGGAAATACCAGTCGTCGGGGCGCACGTCGTATTCGGCGCGGATATAGCCCTTGTCGAAGGCGCCGCCGGTTTCGGAAATATCTGTAATGCGATGGACCATCAGCATCGGCGGCAGGGGAAGCTGTGCGTTGCCGGGGCCGAACAATTCGCCGCGGCCGCAGGCCAGGATTTCCTCATAGTTGAAGCTGGACTGTCTCGTCGTCATAAAATTCCGTTTCCCCCGCATGGATGCCGATGGATTGTGAAGCTTTAGTGCAAGATCGACAGAAAATGAAGCGCAAGGATGGCACTCTCATTTCGCCGTTCGACCGGACGCACTTCCAGTATGTGGTGGTCGCATACAGGAACGCTAGGGCCGCTACCAGTGGCAAATGCGCCAAAAGCCGGTTTTTTAAGGCTTTCAGCCACCTTCATGCCCCATTGAAACTATTGAAAGCAATCGAGGCTAAAGTTATATGGCTTAGTAAAGAATTATAGAGATCAGGAATCCGGAGCTCCCTGAATGGCGGAACAAGCCGAAATCGCGATCGAAACCAGGCTGCGCAATGTCGGCCTGAGGCCGACCCGACAGCGCATCGCGCTCGGCGACCTCCTTTTCGCCAAGGGTGACCGCCACCTGACCGTCGAGGAACTGCACGAGGAAGCGGTCGCCGCCGGCGTGCCGGTCTCGCTCGCCACCGTCTACAACACGCTGCATCAGTTCACCGAAGCCGGCATGATCCGCGTGCTCGCCGTCGAGAGCACCAAGACCTATTTCGACACCAACGTCTCCGATCACCATCACTTCTTCGTCGAAGGACATAATGAGGTGCTGGATATCCCGATCAGCAATCTGACGATCAACAATCTGCCGGAACCGCCGAAGGGCATGGAAATCGCCCATGTCGACGTGGTGATCCGCCTGCGCCGCAAGCAGCGGTAAGGTAGGCAGTCGGCAATAGTAACAGCTGTTACCATTGCCTCCCATTTCACATCACATCGTCGGGATGCCGGCCGGGCTTATGGTGATAAGTCGGGAAGGTCCAGCCGAACCAGAGCGCGCCGCCGCGCACGGCGAAAGCTGCGATCACGCCTAAACCAGCCGAGGCATAGAGCGGCAGCATCGTCGCATTGGCGGCGGTGAAGACGCCGGCGCCGACCAGGGCGGCGGTCACGTAGATTTCCGGCCGCAGCAGCACCGAGGGCTCGTTTGCCAGCAGATCGCGCAGGATGCCGCCGAAGGTCGCCGTCAGTGCCCCGGTGACGATGGCGACCGTCGGCGAGCCCGTCGCCGCCATGCCCTTGGCAGCACCCATGACGCAATAGGCGGACAGGCCGATCGCATCGAGCCAGATCAGCAGCCGGTAGCGTGATTCGAACAGATGCGCGGTGAAGAAGAGCAGCACACCGACCAGGGCACAGATGACGATATAGGTCGGGTTCAGCACCCAGAAGACCGGCACGCGGCCGAGGATGATGTCGCGCAGCGTGCCGCCGCCGATCCCGGTGACCGCGGCAAAGAACAGGAAGCCGATCAGATCGAGCTGCTTGCGCGAGGCCGCCAGCGCACCGGTCGCGGCAAACAGGGCGACGCCGGCATAGTCGAGAAACGAAAGAAGCGACATCGGGAGCTCCAACGGAAAGCCGGCGGCAATTTCGCCGGAGTGAATCACGGCGGCAAGGGCCGCGCAAGCAGGCAGGCGTATACATGTCGCAGCGGCTGCGGCAAATTTTTCGACCCGCACCGCCCTTTGAAGAGGAAATCCCGGTGAAATCCCTGCTGATCGTGATCCTGAACCTCATCGCGCTCGTCGTCATGCCGGCGCTTGCGCAAGCGCAGCAATCGATCCTGCGGGACCCGGTGGCCTTCGAAAAGGAACATTTCACCAAGCGTTGCGAGGGCCAGGCAAGCTTCGGCGACGGCTTCGCCACCGAGCGGGACATCAACAACGACAAGCTGATGGATCTGGTGGTCAACGAAGGCGAGATCACCTGCAAGGGCGAAAAGGGCCCCGATTGCACCGACGAGGGCTGCCCCTATAATTTCTATATCCGTGTCGCCGAGGGCGGCTATCTGCTGGTCGCCACGGCGCGGATCTACGGCTACGACTTCATCCAGCGCTTCGGCAACATGGTGCTGGTCATGAAGATGCATCCGCGCTTTTGCGACCGTACCGACGGCGATCCCTGCGAGATCACCGTGCGCGTGCGCGGCGTCAAATTCGTCACCATCTCGAAGAAGTAGCCACTCCGGCGGCGCGTAGTTGCGATTCCATGCGCAACTACGGAATATTTCGTGATTACGATTCCAGAACGCAACTACGATCCGGCTTCCATGTCACGGTCCGGGATAAAAGGCCGAGGTGCGGCCGACGACGTAATAGCCGGCGAGGCCGATCCACTCGCGCACGCCGGTCGACAGAAGCTGGGCGTTGAGCGACGGCTGCGTGAAATCGAAGCCCAGCGTCTCCTTGCCGGTGCTGCGGTAATCGACCGGCCAGGGCACGACGTCGATGCCCTGCTTGCGGAAAATGCCCATCGAGCGCGGCATGTGGAAGCCGGAGGTGATCAGCAGGCAGCCGGACAGGCCGTTCTGCGCCAGCAGTTCCTTGGTGTTGACGGCGTTCTCGAAGGTCGTGCGCGAGGTCGTGTCCTCGACGAGGCGATCCTTGCCGATGCCGAGCGCGGTGAAGAAGCGTTCGGAGATGACGGCGTCGCCTTCATAATCGCCGCCGATCGAGCCATCGCCACCGGACACGACGATGCGCGCCTGCGGATATTTCTGCGCCAGCCGCAACGCCTCGATCAGGCGGTCGCCGGCCGAATCGAGCTCATAGCCGCCGCGCACCGTCGTTACCTGGTTCTGCGTGGCGCCGCCGAGAACGATCATGCATTTCAGATCCGCAGGGTCCGCCGCCGCACGCGGAAAGCGCTCCTCCAGCCCCTGCACGACATAGGCGCCGGCATTCGTATAAAGGGCGACGAACAGGATCAGAACCGACAGCAGCGATGAGGCGAGAACGAGCCAGCGCCGGCGAGAAAGTGCGCCGATGACGGCCAGCAGGCCGAAGAGGAAAGCCAGAGACAGCGGCTGACCGAAAATCCAGACAAGTTTCGAAAAAACGAACAAAATTCACCCTCGCGCTATCGAGCCGCGGCCTCTGAGACCCGGCGGGAAAACGATTCGTCTCTTCCTAGCAGATTTTTGTGCACTGCAATGTGGCTATTTCGCGCGTCAGGCAACGAAGCGGGACGCTTGCGTCGCGGGCGCTTTTTTGTCATAGAGGCAGCGTTGCTTCAGCTCGAAGCTCCGTAAGCGTTTACGTCAATCAACGCGCAACCCGCTGGTCGGCGCTGCGCAATTGCCCGATTGGCACCTTACGGAGACCTATCATGCCATCCGGCAAACTTCCCAAACGTTACGGCGCGGTCGTCATGCCGCTTATCCTGTCGCTGCTGATGACCTCTGTCGTCTCGGCGATCAGCATCCTGCGCTCGCAGGGCATGACGGCGCAGGCATTCAGCATGTGGCCGTCCGCCTGGGGACTATCATGGGCAATCGCCTTCCCGCTGCTGTTGCTGCTGCTGCCCATCGTCCGGCGGGTGACCGCCGCGCTGGTCGAAACCTGATCCCGCCCGGCCGATGGACCGCGAAGGCAGCCCGTCGGCGGGAAGCCGGCGGGCCGCTGCTCCGCCGGTCTATTTCGCGCGCGACGGAACCGCATTCGCAAAACGCTGGTTGAACCGGCGCTGCAGCGGTCGCGGAATGAAAAGCGTGACGAGCGCCAGCAGGAGCGCCACCATCGACACCAGCCAGAGCGCATGCGAACCGAAGCTTCCCGCCAACAGCGCACCGAGAACCGCACCGACGATCATGCCGCTCCAGGGCACGATCTGCACCGTCCAGAGGAAATCACGGTCGCCGAGCAGGAAGCGGCCGAGCCCGCGGCCGAAGCGCGACAGCGCACCGGTCACATAGGTGAGCCCGATCGGCAGGCCCTCGATATGTTCGACGGTGGCGTTGACCATGCCCATGGCCAGCACGACCAGATAGAATTGCACGAGCACCAGCGACGGCGTCTCGAAGCCGGCCGCCAAGGCGAGAATGATGCTGACGCAGGCAAGCACCACGAAGGCGCGCCGGTCAGCGGCATGCGCCACGACGATCCCCAGCGCATTGCCGCCGATAAAGGTCAGGATGGCCGCAAACAGCACCGCCGCATGGCCGACATCGCCCGTCCCAAGCGCAATCGCCGCCCGCGTCGTATTGCCGGTCATGAAGGACACGAAATTGCCCGTCAACATCAGCCCCACCGCATCGGTCATCCCGGCGATGAAGGAGATCGAGGCAACAAGAAGGAACCCCGTCACGGTGCGACGGGTCCGGATAAGCCGACGGCGGCGCTGTCTGGTCATGGGGCGAATCGGGCGGGTTGGCGTGGACGGGGGGAGGGGGAGGCTAGCATGGAGTTGGGGGAATGCGATCAGTCGAAAATTACTTCGTTCAGACCAACCGCTTCTTGGCAAAAGCCCTGCCAGAATGAGATTTCAAATATATCTCGAACTCCAGCGCCCTGTGCTTGTCCGGAAACGCCGAATACCAAAGCAAGGTCCAGGGCGCGAATTTCGCCGTATGCGTGGACTTGCCTGCATTGTGATCGGCCAGCCGCTGTTTCAGATCCGAGGTCAGCCCGGTATATTGCTGCTCGGGAGAAGCGACGCTTTCGAGGATGTAGACGTACCACATTCGCATCCCGCTTCATCATCGACTCGAAATGATTCGGAATATAACGACTGTTTGACGGAGGAGAAATATACTTGAAACTTTAGCCCGTCGTCGCCCTGCGGGCTATGCCGGACACTGCTTCGGCCTAACGGTTTCCCGTGGCTGCGCCACGCGAAGCCCGTAAGGGCGAAGCGTGGTGGAGCTAAGCGGGATCGAACCGCTGACCTCTTGCATGCCATGCAAGCGCTCTCCCAGCTGAGCTATAGCCCCATCAAGATGGTGCCGGTTTGACCGGCCCTGGGTCCCTTCGAAGCGCTTGGCCCGTCGGGGTGGCGGCTTATTACTTGTGGTTTTCACAGATAGCAAGCCGAAAAATTCGGCCCGGGAAATTTTTCTTGGTTACCGGGCCGATTGTCTGCAAATCAAACGTCGTCGTCGTCGCCGGTGACGCCGATGATGTCGCTCATATCGTCATCATCCTCGTCCTCGTCGGCTTCGAGGAAAGTATCGTCGTCATCGTCGCCGATTTCGACATCGTCGTCGCCCATGTCCGGAATGTCGTCGCCGGCAGAAGCCTCGTCGGCATCCTCGAGCGATACGAGTTCGACTTCCGTGTTTTCGGTATCGACCTCGGCCACTTCGTCCTCTTCCGGAACTTCCTTCGAAGCGGAGGTTTCCTCGAAGAAGGACAAGGGCCAGGACTTGCCGGTATAGGGCGAGACGATCGGGTCCCGGTTCAGGTCATAGAACTTCTTGCCGGTATCGGGATCGGTACGTTTTGTTCCAAGTTCCGCTTTCGCCACTGTCAAAGCCTCATGAATGGCCGAATGAAAATTCGGCGATGCCGGGGAAACCGGCGTATTTAAGGGAAATCATCAGCCGGTCCCCTTAATCGTTAGCGCTCTTTCTGTCAAAGCCAAACTTCATATGGCTTCGCTGCTGTTTTTCCCGCATTGCAGGATGACCGGGCGGGAGCTCTGTGCTATCGAGCCCGCGTGAACCGCAGGTCAGCTGACGCAACCGGACCGAAGTCAGCGATAATGCGGCGTAAATAACGGCATCGCAAAGGAATTGCCCATGCCGCACGACACGCATCCGCGGCCCGCGACGGCGCGCCGCTCCCTCAGCCTTTCCGGCACCGTCCGCCTCCCCGGCGATAAATCCATCTCACACCGCTCCTTCATGTTCGGCGGCCTTGCCTCCGGCGAGACGCGCATCACCGGCCTGCTCGAAGGCGAGGATGTGCTCAACACCGGCAAGGCCATGCGGGCCATGGGCGCCACGATCGAGAAGATCGGCGCCGAATGGCTTATCAAGGGCGTCGGCAACGGCGCGCTGCTGGCCCCCGAGGCGCCGCTCGATTTCGGCAATGCCGGCACCGGCAGCCGCCTGACCATGGGCCTTGCCGGCGTCTACGATTTTGCGACCACCTTCATCGGCGACGCCTCGCTCTCCAGGCGGCCGATGGGCCGCATCCTCGATCCGCTCCGGCGGATGGGCGTTGAGGTCAAGTCCAGCGAGGGCGACAGGCTGCCGGTGACGCTGCGCGGGCCGGCGGTGGCCAATCCGATTGCCTATCGCGTGCCGATGGCCTCGGCGCAGGTCAAATCCGCCGTGCTGCTCGCCGGCCTCAACGCGCCCGGGATCACCACCGTCATCGAGCCGATCATGACCCGCGACCATACGGAGAAGATGCTGGCCGGTTTCGGCGCCGAGCTCTCGGTCGAGACCGACCGCGACGGCGTGCGCACCATCCGCCTGCAGGGCCGGACCAAGCTCACCGGCCAGGTCATCCATGTGCCGGGCGACCCCTCCTCGGCCGCCTTCCCGCTGGTGGCGGCACTGATCGTTCCCGGATCGGACGTCACGATCGGCAACGTGCTGATGAACCCGACCCGCACCGGCCTTATCCTGACGCTGCAGGAGATGGGCGCCGATATCGAGATCCGCGACCGGCGCCTTGCCGGCGGCGAGGATGTCGCCGATCTGCGCGTGCGCTCCTCCACGCTCAAGGGCGTCACCGTGCCGGCCGAACGGGCGCCGTCGATGATCGACGAATATCCGGTGCTCGCCGTTGCCGCCGCCTTCGCCGAGGGCACGACGATCATGCTCGGCCTCGAGGAGTTACGCGTCAAGGAATCCGACCGGCTATCGGCGGTCGCCGAGGGGCTGACGCTGAACGGCGTCGATTGCACGGAAGCCAGGGATTCGCTTAGTGTGCGCGGCAGGCCCGGCGGGAAGGGCCTCGGCAATGCCGATGGCGGCGCGGTCAAGACCCATCTCGATCACCGCATCGCCATGAGTTTCCTCGTGATGGGGCTCGCCTCGGAACATCCGGTCGCGGTAGACGATTGCGCGATGATCGCCACCAGCTTTCCCGAATTTTTCGACCTGATGGCAGACCTTGGCGCCGATATGGAAGTGGAAGGACGCAGAACGCAGTGACGACACCGTTTACGATCGCAATCGATGGACCGGCCGCGGCAGGCAAGGGAACCTTGTCGCGCCGGATCGCCGAGGAATATGGGTTTCATCATCTCGACACCGGCCTCACCTACCGGGCGACCGCCAAGGCGCTGCTCGACGCCGGCCTGCCGCTCGACGACGAGGCCGTGGCGGAGGCGATGGCGCACAGGGTCGACCTGGCCGGGCTCGACCGCGCGGTGCTGGCGACGCATGAGATCGGCGAGGCGGCGTCGAAGATCGCCGTCATGCCGGCGGTGCGCCGGGCGCTGGTCGAGGCGCAGCGGGCCTTTTCGCTGCGGGAGCCGGGCACGGTTCTGGACGGGCGCGACATCGGCACCGTCGTCTGCCCGGACGCGCCGGTGAAGCTCTATGTCACGGCATCGGCCGAAGTGCGCGCCAGACGGCGCTATGACGAGATCGTGGAGGCCGGCGGCAGCGCCGACTACGGCGCGATTTTCGAGGACGTGAAGCGGCGCGACGAACGCGACATGGGCCGGGCCGACAGCCCTTTGCGGCCGGCGGAAGACGCGCACTTGCTTGATACCTCGGAAATGAGTATAGAAGCGGCGTTTCAGGCGGCAAAATCGATCATCGATGCCTATCTGAACCGAAATGCCTGATATGCGAGCGGCTTTCGCGTGCCTTGCGCACGAAGCCGCCGATTTTTAAAGCCTGACATTCCGTCCAAGCGCCGGATAGCTTTCCCAAGGGGAAGGCGGACTGGATGCAGGCCTGTTCAACACGAACCACCGGCGCATCAGTGTCCAAATGCAAAATAAGGACACGCCAGGAGATTTTATGTCTGTAGCTACCCCCTCTCGCGAAGATTTCGCAGCTCTTCTCGAAGAGTCCTTCGCCAAGAACGACCTGGCCGAAGGCTATGTCACCAAGGGCATCATCACCGCCATCGAGAAGGACGTTGCCGTTGTCGACGTCGGCCTCAAGGTCGAAGGCCGCATCGCGCTGAAGGAATTCGGTGCACGCGCCAAGGACGGCACGCTCAAGGTTGGCGATGAAGTCGAAGTCTATGTCGAGCGCATCGAAAACGCGCTTGGCGAAGCTGTTCTGTCGCGCGAAAAGGCTCGCCGCGAAGAAAGCTGGATCAAGCTCGAAGCCAAGTTCGAAGCTGGCGAACGCGTCGAAGGCGTCATCTTCAACCAGGTCAAGGGCGGCTTCACCGTCGATCTCGACGGCGCTATCGCCTTCCTGCCGCGTTCGCAGGTCGACATCCGT
>JASGEG010000291.1:0-5424 GCA_047606605.1 Rhizobium sp. | reverse complement strand
GGCGCTCAGGCGATCAATTCCTCCAACTTCCAAGGAGATCGCATCAAATCAGTGACGACAGCCACTGAGGTGTTTGGGCGGAGCCAGCGTACCACCACCACCATTATCGAATATGACACGCCGATCGGACATGACGCGGTGAAGCCAGGTTCGTCGACGGTCGCCGGCCGGACAATCACGCGGGCTTACATCGATGATCACCCGGAAAAGGCTAGCCAAGGCCGCGGTGGACTCTCCGGATGTTGAGGAACCCGCGATGGTGATGATCTCTCAGGTCGCGCCGATCAAGACTGTATCAGGCAAGAGCTACGCGGCGACCTCTGCCACGATCATCGACACCCGACAAATGAACCTGATCGCCGACGACTTCCAGCAAATCCGGTTTTCGGATCCCGAGACCGGTCTTCTTCCGCCCTACAATCTCTTCGTCCCGAAAGATTACGACGAGAGCAAATCCTATCCTCTGGCGCTGTTTGTGCACGATGCCGTCGTGACCGGGACAAATCCGCTGCGCACCCTCCAGCAAGGACTTGGAGCGATCTCCTTCGCCAGCCCCGCGGATGAGAAGAAGCATCCCGCTTTCGTGCTGGCGCCGCAATATCCCGTCGCCATTGCAAACGACGCCTCGCAGACCATCGACTATGCCAAGGTTACCGTACGCCTGATCCACGACCTTAAGGATCGCTACAAAATCGATGCGGGCCGCCTCTACACGACCGCCCAATCCGGCGGCTGCATGACATCAGTTGTGCTCAACATCAAATATCCCGACCTATTCGCCGCCTCGCTTCTGGTCGCGGGGCAATGGTATCCCGCGCAAGTCGCGCCACTGTTCAAGACAAAAATCTGGATTGTCGTCTCTCAGGACGACGGCAAGGCCTATCCGGGCGTGGAGGCCATCGCCAAGGTCCTGGAAGGGAACGGTGGTAAAGTCACGCGAGGCCTCTGGAACGGTCGTTCGAATGACGCCGGATTCCGAAGTGGTGTCGAGGCGATGCTGAAGGAAGGGGAGGACAGCAACATCTTTTACACCGCTTTTCAACAGGGGACAGTTATGCCCTCAGGCTTGAAAGCCAACGGTGGCGCAGGGCCCGTTTGAAACTGGCCGATCGCCTATGCCATACCCGGTCTGCGCGACTGGCTCATGCAGCAGCGAAAATGGGGAGAAATAGACGCTCCTGCATTCTCGAGTGGCTGTCGTCCCAAAAGCGTGCAGCATCAGGAGCCCAACAGCCGCTTGGCATGCAGCGCCATCATCCCTTCTTCGTTGGCCGCAATGACGAGAGTCTTTAGGTCGCCCAGGAATTTCAGGTTCGCGAGGATCGCCCGGCGCACAGGCTCGGCATGTTCGCCTATGCCACCGGTAAAGACGATACCGTCGAGCCCGCCCATCGAAACCGCCATCATTGCCACATATTGCGCCACTCTCAGCGAGAAGTAGTCGAGCGCCAGCGCCGCCGCCGGCTTACTCGAGGCAAGCAGCTCCTCGACGTCGTTCGTCAAGCCCGACAGACCCTTGAGACCGGACCGCTCGTAGAGTTCTTTCTCAACTTCCGCATAGGACAAGCCGAGTTCCCGCTGCATAAAAATCACCACGCCGGCATCGATTGCGCCGCAGCGGGTGCCCATCGGCAGCCCGTCGAGCGCCGTCATGCCCATCGTCGTGTCGATGCTGCGGCCGCCCTGAAGGGCGCAGAGGCTGGCGCCATTGCCGAGATGCGCCACCACCACTTTTCCCTCGTGCAGGTCCGGATACTCCTCGGCCAGCACATGGGCGATCCATTCGTAGGAGATGCCGTGAAAGCCGTAGCGGCGCACGCCCTTGTCGCGCCACGCCTTCTCGACGGCGAAACTGCTGATCACATCCGAATGGTCGGCATGGAAGGCAGTATCGAAACAGGCAATGTTTTCTGCATCCGGCGCCAGCCGGTGCGCGGCGGCAAGCCCCGCCAGATTGTGCGGCTGATGCAGAGGGGCGAGCGGAATGAGCCGCTTCAATTCCTTCATGATCTCGCGCGTCACCACGACAGCATTCTTGAAACTTGTTCCGCCGTGGACGATCCTGTGCACCACAGCAAGTGTGCGCCATGCGTCATCGTGCCGGTCGACGAGGGTCATGATCTCCGAAAGCGCCGCGTCATGATTGTTGCCTTCGATGCCGGCCTTGACTTTTTTGTCGTCCGGCAGTGTTGCGCTCAGCTTCGCCTCGCCGCCGATATCCGACACCTTGCCGTCGATGAGGACAGCGAGATCGTCGAGGCGAAAGACCTTGAACTTGATGCTCGACGAGCCCGCGTTCAGGACAAGCAGGGTTTCGGTCATCGTATGCGTCCCTCTCTCCGGGCGGCGGCCAGCAGGACCGCCAACGCGCAGGACA
Organism: Rhizobium sp.; assembly: GCA_047606605.1. Lineage (GTDB taxonomy): Bacteria > Pseudomonadota > Alphaproteobacteria > Rhizobiales > Rhizobiaceae > Rhizobium. The sequence continues at coordinate 3,047 of JASGEG010000291.1, read as the reverse complement.
GCAGGCGCGTGCTGAGACTATCGGCACGGCTTGTCAGGATGATCGGCACCCGGGCGCCGAGTACGATGCCGGCGGCTTCCGCGCCGCCGAGGAAGGTCAGTTGCTTGGCGAGCATGTTGCCGGCCTCGATATCCGGCACGAGCAGAATGTCGGCATCTCCCGCTACCGGCGAGATGATGCCCTTGTCGGCGGCCGCCGCGGCGCTGATCGCGTTGTCGAAGGCAAGCGGACCGTCCAGAAGCCCGCCGGTGATCTGGCCGCGATCCGCCATCTTGCAGAGCGCCGCCGCGTCGAGTGTCGCGGTCATCTTGGCGTTGATGGTCTCGACGGCCGCGAGGATTGCCACTTTCGGCGCTACTGTATGGCCAAAGATCACCTGCCAGAGGCCGATGGAGTTCTGGACGATATCTGTCTTGGCCGCCAGATCGGGAAAGATGTTCACGGCCGCGTCGGTGATGATGAACGGCTTCGGATAGCTGGCGATCCCCATCAGATAGGCATGTGAGATGCGCCGTTCGGTGCGCAACCCGGAAACGGGATGGATGACGGCGGACAAGAGCTCGTCGCTGTGCAGCGAGCCTTTCATCACCGCCTCGACCCGGCCGGAAGCCGCCATCTCGACGGCTTTTTCGGCTGCCTCGTGGCTGTGTTCGGCGTCGATCAGCCCCCAGCCGGATATGTCGAGCCGGGCCGTTTCGGCCGCCGCTTCTATCTTGGCCTTCGGCCCGACGAGAAGCGGCCTGATCAGACCGGCATCGGCCGCCTCTTCGGTTGCCTGCAGCACGTTGGACTGGACCGGATGCACCACCGCCGTGGTGACGGCAGGAAGCTCCCGGCACATGTCGAGGATAGCGTTATGATAGAGGTTGATCGCGTTCATGCTGCCCTCACCGCTGGTTCCATTTCCAGTCGCGGATTTCTGGCATGTCCTCGCCGTATTCGCGGACGTGAACGTGATGCTCGTCAAGCTTCTTCCGCAGCGCCTCGATCACCGGCCCAGCTTTCTCCTTCAAGCCTGGCACCCTTTCGATCGCCTCGATGGCAAGGTGGAAACGGTCCAGCTCGTTCAGTACCGTCATGTCGAAGGGTGTTGTCGTCGTCCCCTCTTCGATGAAACCGCGCACGTGGATGTTGCGATGGTTCGTGCGTTTGTAGGTCAGCCGGTGGATGAGATAGGGATAGCCGTGATAGGCGAAGATGACCGGCCGGTCGGTGGTGAACAGCCGGTCGAAGACATCGTCGTCCAGCCCGTGCGGATGCTGGTCCTTCGATTGCAGCGCCATCAGGTCTACGACGTTGACGACGCGGATGCGCAGCGACGGAAGCGCTTCGCGCAAAAGCATCACCGCGGCGAGCGTCTCCATGGTCGGCACATCGCCGGCGCAGGCCATCACCACGTCCGGCGCCGGTGCATCGCCCTCGGTTCCGGCCCATTCCCAGATGCCGATGCCGGCTTCGCAATGCCGGATCGCCTCGTCCATCGTCAGCCATTGCGGCTCGGGCTGCTTGCCGGCAACGATGACGTTGATGCGATCCCAGGTCTTCAGGCAATGATCGCCGACCCACAGAAGCGTATTGGCATCCGGCGGCAGATAGATGCGCACGACATCCGCCGTCTTGTTGGCGACCAGATCCACGAAGCCCGGATCCTGGTGACTGAAGCCATTGTGATCCTGGCGCCAGACATGCGACGTCAACAGGTAGTTGAGCGACGACACCGGTTTGCGCCAAGGCAGTTCGCGCGAGACCTTCAACCACTTGGCGTGCTGATTGAACATTGAATCGACGATGTGGATGAAGGCTTCGTAACAGGAGAAAAGACCGTGGCGGCCGGTGAGCAGATAACCTTCCAGCCAGCCCTGGCAAAGATGTTCGGAAAGCACCTCCATCACCCGGCCGTCGTGGGACAGATGCACGTCGTAGGGTGCGATCTTCTCCATCCAGACGCGATCGGTGACTTCGAACACCGCGCCGAGGCGGTTGGATTCCGTCTCGTCGGGCCCGAAGATGCGAAAGTTGGAATGGGCGTCATTGAGTTTCAGGACATCGCGCAGGTAGCGGCCGAGGATTTCGGTCGTCTGCGCCATCAGCGTGCCGCGGTCGGTCACCGGCACCGCATGATCGCGGATGGACGGCACCACGAGTTCCTTGCGCAGAAGTCCTCCATTGGCATGTGGATTGGCGCCCATGCGTCGTTCGCCGCCGGGCGAAAGCGCCCGCAGTTCTTCCTTCAGGCGGCCTTTCTGGTCGAAAAGATCTTCGGGATCGTAGCTGCGCATCCAGTCTTCGAGGATCTTGCGGTGGCCAGCATCCTCGCGGCAATTGGAAACCGGCACCTGATGCGCACGCCAGAAATCCTCGACTCGTCTGCCATCCACTTCCTTGGGCCCGGTCCAGCCCTTGGGGCTGCGCAATACAATCATCGGCCAGCGCGGGCATCCTTCCTGGGGCTCGCCGCGGCGCGCCGCCTGCTGGATGGCACGGATGCGGTCGAAAGCCGTGTCGAGCACCGCCGCCATCTGCTGGTGCATGTTATCCGGTTCGCGGCCTTCGACGAAGAAGGGTTCGTAGCCATAGCCACGGAATAGATGCTCGAGATCCTCGCCACTGACACGGGAGAGAACCGTCGGATTGGCGATCTTGTAGCCGTTCAGGTGAAGGATCGGCAGCACGGCGCCGTCGCGGGCCGGATTGATGAACTTGTTCGACTGCCAGCTGGCCGCCAGTGGTCCGGTCTCCGCCTCGCCATCGCCGACGACGCAGGCAACCACCAGGTTCGGATTGTCGAAGGCGGCGCCATAGGCATGCACCAGCGCGTAGCCGAGTTCGCCGCCCTCGTGGATGGAGCCGGGCGTTTCCGGTGCCGCATGGCTCGGGATGCCGCCGGGGAAGGAGAACTGCTTGAAAAGCCGCTGCATGCCGCCTGCGTCTTCAGAAATCTCCGGATAGATCTCGCTGTAGGTGCCTTCGAGATAAGTGCTGGCCACCATGCCCGGCCCGCCATGGCCCGGGCCGCAGATATAGATCACGTCGGCATCGCGCGCGCG
>JASGEG010000290.1:0-12342 GCA_047606605.1 Rhizobium sp. | reverse complement strand
GGTCTATTGCCAGCAGATTGGCGACCGGCCCCATGGGAGCAGGCTGCGGCCTGTTCAAAGACATCATCAGCGAAAATTGGCTGTTGGTAAGCCCGAGCGGCCTCAGCGCCTGATCGAAGCGCCGCGCCAAGGCGCGGGCGGCGCGCTGTACATGCAGGCAAAGGCAGGTATCGCGCACCAGAAGCGTTGTTTCAAAAGGGACTTCCAGCATGTTTGACATGATTCATTAATATTGATATCAATATATTTGTCAAGATTTGGAACAGGCGGACACCGGAGGAGGGTGGACAATGAACCAGGTCGTTTCCCGTGAGGCGTGGCTGGAAGCCCGCCGCAAGTTGCTTGCCAGGGAAAAGGAGGCGACGCATCTGCGCGACAGCGTCAATGCCGAGCGTCTGGCCTTGCCCTGGGTCAAGGTCGACAAACCCTACATGTTCGAGACGCCGACGGGCAAAAGGTCGCTTGCCGATCTCTTCGAGGGGCGCAGCCAGTTGCTCGTCTATCATTTCATGCTCGGCCCCGATTGGGAGGCCGGATGCCCCGGCTGTTCCTTCCTGGCCGATCATTTCGACGCGACCTTGCCGCATCTCAATCATCACGATGTGACGCTGGTTGCCGTGTCCCGCGCCCCGATCGACAAGGTGGAGGCCTACAGGAAGCGCATGGGCTGGAGCTTCCCCTGGGTGTCGTCCTTCGGCAGCGACTTCAATTTCGACTATCACGTCTCCTTCTCGAAGGATCAGCTTGCCGGCGAGACGATATTCTACAATTTCAATGCTATGGACCCTTCCGAGGGGCATGACGAGCTGCCGGGCCTCAGCGCGTTCCAGAAGGACCAGGCGGGCAATATCTTCCATACCTATTCCAGCTATACCCGCGGGTTGGAAGAGTTCATCGGCACGCTGATGATCCTCGATCGCGCGCCCAAGGGGCGGAATGAAAAGAGCACCATGGATTTCGTGCGTCGCCACGACGAATACGACGAAATCCCCAAGGCGCAGTCCTGCTGTCACTGAGCTGTGAGGCCGGCTGTGTAAGGTCCCGGCGGCGTATCGCCGGGAACAAAGATGCGAAACGTCATGTTTAGGATGCAGTGAAGCCCGGCCATGCCGACCGGATGAGGCCGCCGGCGAGCCGGGATCGGTTACATCGTCAAAACAATAGGGAGCGAGACAATGGCTGCGAAGGGATATTTCGTCTGGTACGAGCTCATGACCACCGACATGGCGGCGGCGGAAGCCTTTTACCGCAAGGTCGTCGGCTGGACGGCCGCGGACGCCGGCATGCCGGAAATCGAGATGGCCTACACCCTGTTCAGCGCCGGCGCCGGTCCGATCGCCGGGTTGATGCTGCTGCCGGACGAGGCCAAGGCCATGGGCACGCCGCCCTGCTGGACCGGCTATATCAGCGTGCCCGATGTCGATGAAGCGGCAAGGACGGTCGTCACCAAGGGCGGCAAGGTCTATCGCGAGCCGGCGGATATTCCGAGCGTCGGCCGCTTCGCCGTGGTCGGCGACCCCTATGGCGCCGCCTTTTGCCTGTTCACGCCGCTGCCGGGCCAGGATTGGGAGCCGGCGGCGCCCAACACGCCCGGCTATGCCGGCTGGCACGAACTCTATGCCGGCGACGGCCCGAAGGCCTTCGATTTCTATTGCGACATGTTCGGCTGGGAGTGGAGCTCCGATTTCGACATGGGGCCGATGGGCCAATACAAGATCTTCAAGATCGAAGGCCGCGATTTCGGCGGCATCATGACCAAGCCCGCCGAGATGCCGATGCCGGCCTGGAATTTCTATTTCAACGTGCCGGCCATCGATGCCGCCGTGGAGCGCGTCAACGAAGCCGGCGGCAAGATCGTCAACGGCCCGATGCAGGTCCCTGGCGGCAGCTGGATTGTCCAGGCAACCGACCCGCAAGGAGCCTTCTTCTCGCTGGTCGCGCCGGAACGGTGAAATAACACCTCCCCCTTGAGGGAGGAGGTCGCCGCAAAGCGGCGGGTGGGGTGACCATTGCTTGGCTGCGGAGGCTCCCGCAATCACCCCGCCCGGACCTGCGGTCCAACCCTCCCCCGCAAGGGGAGGGTCGCTTTCTACCGCTTCAAGCTTCCCAATATCCCGCGCACCAGCGCCCGGCCGACCTGTGTCGCCACCGTGCGCGCGACGCTTTTCAGCGCCGCTTCCATCACCGTCTCGCGCTGATAGCCGGAGCGGCCGCGTCCCGCCGGTTTGCTGTCGCCTCCGAAGCCTGGAAGTGTCCAGCCGCCGGTGCTGTCTGCGTCTTCCTTGGCGGCGGCCTGGTCGGCCGCCTTGCCGGCGCGGGCGGCGAGGATTTCGTAAGCGGATTCGCGGTCGACGGTCTCGTCGTAAAGGCCGGCGACCGGGCTCGCATCGATGACGGCCTGACGTTCGGCGTCGGTCACCGGACCGATGCGGCCGGAGGGAGGACGGATCAGCGTGCGCTCGACGACCGAGGGTGCGCCCTTGCCCTCGAGCATCGAGACCAGCGCCTCGCCGGTGCCGAGCGTGGTGATGACCTCTGCGGTCTTGAAGGCCGGATTGGGGCGGAAGGTCTCGGCCGCCGTCTGCACGGCCTTCTGCTCGCGCGGCGAATAGGCGCGCAGCGCGTGCTGAACGCGATTGCCGAGCTGGGCAAGCACGGTCTCCGGTACGTCGAGCGGGTTCTGCGTGACGAAATAGACGCCCACCCCCTTGGAGCGGATCAGGCGCACCACCTGCTCGACACGCTCGATCAGCACCTTCGGCGCATCGTTGAAGAGCAGATGCGCCTCGTCGAAGAAGAAGACCAGCCTCGGCTTTTCGGGATCGCCCACTTCCGGCAGCTCCTCGAAGAGTTCCGACAGCAGCCAGAGCAGGAAGGTGGCGTAGAGGCGCGGGTTCATCATCAGCTTCTCGGCTGATAGCACCGAGACCTGCCCATAGCCGTTGTTGCTGACGCGCATGATGTCGGAGATCTTCAGGGCCGGTTCGCCGAAGAAGTGCTCCGCGCCTTGCTGCTCCAGCACCAGCATGGCGCGCTGGATGGAGCCGACCGAGGATTTCGAGATCAGGCCGTATTTGCTGGAAAGCTCGCTGGCATTCTCGCCCATATAGTTCAGCAGCGCCTGGAAATCCTTGAGATCGAGCAGTGCCAGGCCGTTTTCGTCGGCGATCTTGAAGGCGATGTTGAGCACGCCCTCCTGCGCCTCGGACGCGTCCATCAGCCGGGCGAGCAGCAGCGGCCCCATCTCGGCGATGGTGGTGCGCACGCGATGGCCCTTTTCGCCGTAGAGATCCCAGAAGATCACCGGGAACTGCTCGAATTCGTAGGGCTTCAGGCCGACGTCTTCGGCGCGCTTCAGAAGAAAGTCCTTCGCCTCGCCCTTGGCGGAGATGCCGGAGAGGTCGCCCTTGATATCGGCGCAGAAGACCGGCACGCCCGCCTTGGAAAAGCCCTCCGCCAGCACCTGCAGCGTCACGGTCTTGCCCGTGCCGGTCGCTCCGGTGACGAGGCCATGGCGATTGCCGAACTTCAGCGTCAGATATTCGCTCTTGTTGAGGCTGTCGTCGGGGTTGCGGCTGGCGCCGACGAAAATCTGTCCATCCTGCTGCGGCATGGGGTGTCGTCTCCCTTTGGGCGGCGGCACGGCAATGCTTGAGAGCTTGCCTGGGCCATTCATTGATTTGTGCTGATACTGTTATAAGAACAGACGGGAATGAGAACAACCATTCGCACCATGCTTATGCTTCTGGTAGAACAGGCATATTCGGCATGGCTTGTGTCGATCGGGTCATTCAGTTACGTTGACGTCAGCGTTAGAATTTAACAGGCAGGAGGCCACAGTGAACGAAGTTATCGACCAAATCGCAGCAAAAGCCGGCATTGCTCCCGATGTCGCGGAGAAAGCCGTCGGCACGATCCTTGGCTTCCTGCAGCGCGAAGCACCGGATGGCGCGGTCACCAAGATGATCGCCGCGATCCCCGGCGCCTCCGATCTGGTCGCGCAATATGGCGGCGAGGAAGCTGGCGGCGGCGGCCTGCTCGGCGGTCTCCTCAGCGCCGTCGGCGGTGGTGGCGGCCTGATGGCGCTCGGCCAGCAGCTCATGAGCAGCGGCCTCGACATGGGGCAGATCACCTCGCTCGCCAAGGAAACCATTGCAGCGGCCCGCCAGCACGCCGGAAACGACGTGGTCGACCAGGTCGTCGGCTCGGTGCCGGGCTTGAACCAGTTCCTGTAATCTGCTGTCATCGATGACGAAGGCCCCGTGAGTAGACCGCGGGGCTTTTTTGTTTCATTTCCCACCAGTTGCGGGTTGTTTCATGTCCGCCGATCCTATCCCGGCACTACTGCCGAACGGCATTGGTCATCGCTTCGTTCTTTATGGAGATTCCTGTTCCGGGGTCCCCGGTGCGCTGCACGAAGAGACCTTTGCAGCGGTCAATGCCGTTTTGCGCCGGCTCGATCCTCCGCCGGAATTCATCCTGTTTCCGGGCGACGAGATTATCGGCCTGACGGCGAAGCCTGAGATTCTCAGAGCGCAGTGGCAACATTGGCTCGACCACGAGATGGGCTGGCTCAATCGTCAAAAGACGCCGCTATGGCATACGACCGGCAATCACACCGCCTATGACGAGATGAGTGAACAGGTTTTCCGGGAAGTCCTGCGGCTTCCGGAAAACGGTCCGCCGGGGCAGGAGGGTCTTTCCTACTGGGTCCGTCGTGACGATCTGCTGCTGGTCTTCGTCCACACGCTATGGACCGGCCTCGGCGGCGAGGGGCATGTCGAGACCGAATGGCTGGAGGCGACGCTGAAGGAGCATGGCGATGCTCGCCATAAGATCGTCCTCGGTCATCATCCTGTTTTCCCCGTCAATGGCTTTTCCGGCGCCTATCAGCGCGAGATCGGTCCCGAATATACGAAGCGCTTCTGGGATATCCTCGTGGAGGCGGATGTCCTCGCCTATGTGTGCAGCCATATCCTCGCCTTCGACGTTCAGGTTCATCGGGGCGTATTGCAACTCTGCACCGCCGGCGCCGGCACGGCGCATCGAATGCCGGAAGGCGTGGAGTATCTCCACTGCGTCCAGGCGGCGCTGGATGCGGATGGCTTGCGCTATCAGGTGCTGGACACAGCCGGCGACGTTCGCGAGCGGCTGCAGTGGCCTTTAAAGTCCGTCGATCCAAAAACCTGGCGAGATCTATCGCCCGGATCGCATACGGCCGGCTTTGCCGGTCCGGCGAACAGCGGTCGCATTGTCGAGCTGCGGATACAGGGGCGGACGCCGGAGAGGGCGAACGCCCCGGCGCAAACACTGTTCTCCGCTTTCGACGCGGGCAGCATCGCGCCGCTCTGGCTCGGTCTGCGCGGCCCGCGGCAAATCTTGACCCTGATCCTCGGACGCGAACCGGGACGCAGCCCCCACTACTGGCTTGGGCCGGATTTCCCCGCCGGTCAGTTCTTCGATATCGACATTGTCCTGCATGCCGGCATGGGACCGGGTGGCGTGCTCTACCGGATGCATGGTGATCATAGATGGACCTCGTTCGAGGCCGCCTCCGCCACCGGCCTCGAGGGCATGGCCTGGCCAGGACAATGGAGCGTCGGTCATGGGCAAGGCGGCACGACGGATCGTCCTTTCCTGGGCCGCGAGTTGCAGGTTGCGGCCCGATATGAAAGCTGATCCCACGAGACTCACTTTTGGCGAACTCCGCCGGCGACTGCCAAGCCGCCAGCCGAGGTCAATACGAAGACATTCTCTAGCGATTGGATGATTGAGAGGGGGCCGTAATATCCGGTCCCCCCGCACATTCACCCCTTCTTGCCGTCCGGCTTCTCGTCCGGCTGGTGCCAGGCGCGGCCGTCGCGGCCGATGAGGTCGTCGGCGCAGGCCGGGCCCATGCTGCCGGGGGCATAAGGGTCGGGTTTGCCGCCTTCGGCCCAGAGGTCGAGGAAGGGCTGCACGGCGGCCCAGCCGGCCTCGATGCCGTCGGCGCGCTGGAACAGGGTCTGGTCGCCGACGAAGAGTTCGTAGAAGAGGCTTTCGTAACCCGTCTGCTTGCCGATGTCGAAACGGTCGGCATAGCGGAAGTCGAGCGAGATCGGCACGGTCTTCAGCACCAGTCCCGGCGATTTGATCGAGATTTCCATGTCCAGCCCCTCGTCGGGCTGGACCTGGATGATCAGCCGGTTCGGCGGCAGGTCCGGGCTCGAGGCTTGACGCGGGAATTGCGCGAAGGGCACCTGCCGGAAGGTGATGACCACCTCGGTATCGCGCGCCTTCATCGCCTTGCCGGTGCGCAGATAGAAGGGCACGCCGGCCCAGCGCCAGGTATCGAGGAAGAGTTTCAGCGCCACGAAGGTCTCGGTGTTGCTGTCGGGGGCGACGTCGGTCGTCTCCGTATAGGCGGGCAGGTCCTTGCCGGCGAGCGGGCCGGCCGTGTAGGCGCCGCGCACGCCGTTCTGGGCCGCCTCCTCGCGCGAATAGATGCGCAGGGCCTTCAGCAGCTTGCCCTTTTCGTTGCGGATGGATTCGGCGTCGAAGCTGTTCGGCGGCTCCATCGCCACCATGGCGAGAAGCTGGAACAGGTGGTTCGGCACCATGTCGCGTAGCGCGCCGGTCGAATCGTAGAATTTGCCGCGCGTGCCGACATCCACCAGCTCGGCTGCGGTGATCTGGACGTGATCGATGTAATTGTTGTTCCACAGCGCCTCGATCATCATGTTGGCGAAGCGCGTCGCCAGGATGTTCTGGACGGTTTCCTTGCCGAGGAAATGATCGATGCGGTAGATCTGGCCTTCATTGGCGTGGCTGAGCAGCCGGGCATTCAGCTCGCGGGCCGAGGCCAGATCGTGGCCGAAGGGCTTTTCGATCGCGATGCGGCGGAAGGCGCCGGCCGTTTCGTTGAGCAGTCCGTTCGCGGCAAGCTTTTCGGCGATATCGCCGAAGAAACGTGGCGGCACGGCGAAATAGAAGGCCGCGTTGGCGCTTGGCGCCTGCTTCAGATATTGGCCGATCTCCTCATAGACGGCGTTCTGGGTGAAATCGCCGGAGATGTAGCTGATGCGCTTGCGCAGGCTCGCCCAGGCCGCCTGCCGGTCCGGCTCCTGCATGTCGCCGGATGTCTCAAGGAAGGATTCCAGCCGCTCCAGCAGCATGTCGACGCCGCCGGTCTCGATGCCGATGCCGAGGATGTGCAGATCTTCGCCGACGAGCCCGCTGCGGGTCATGTTGATCAGGGTCGGAATCAGCAGCCGCCGCGTCAGGTCGCCGGTGGCGCCGAAGATCACGAAAGTCAGCGGCGGCGCCGGTGCGACATCCGGGCCGCTCACGAGCGCACCTCAGCCAAGCGGATGAACATCGGGTTTCTGGACGACATCGGGTATCTCCTCGGACCTGTTGCGGTTTTTGCCTTGGTTACGGATGTTCTAGCGCGGGCCGGCGCCGGTTGTCGATGGGATCAGGAATCGGGGCGTGGTGGCCATTGGCGCGCCGTGTGCACTAGGGCGAGAATCCAGATATCATCGCCTGAAATTTGATAGACGAGCCGATAGCTCCGATGAACGATATAGTCTCGGGTTCCGTCGACGATGCCTGTCCGGCCCATCAGCGGCACTTGTCCCAATCGTTCCGCTACCTGGCTGAACCGCTCGTCCATCCGGAATGCCGCCGCTTCATTGTCGATTGCGATATATTGAAAAATGCTGAGGCGATCGAGTTCAGCCTGCGGAGTCCAAACGACCCGCATATGGACTAGGACCCGCTCTTGAGACGGTTGCGAAGAGCGGAGAAGCTCGCCTCCACTTCCTCATTCGAGCGGCCCTTGCCAGCCTGCATGGCTGCCCTGGCGAGTTCCACTTTCTGTCGCAGGAAGTCCTCATAATCGGTTTTTTCATGCTGCCGGCCAATATAATCACGCAGCAGTTCGCTGATGATTTCTGCCGCCGGGCGATGGGCGGAATCTGCCGCTGCCAGAAATTTGGCATGCAGTTCGGGGTCGAGGCTGATTTCCAGTACGGCTTGCTTGGGCATTTCCAATCCTCGATGCGGATGCCTTTTAGTATAGTCGGTGCTGAAGAGCATTCAAGTTGAGGGCAGAGCTTATGAATTACATGTCGGCCGGCCGGCCGACCATGCCATGACGCCATCCTCTTCTCAGACCGCTATCGCCGGACATAGCACCGGCATATATCAGAACCGTGTAATCACGCTGATCCCGGTGCCTTCCGCCTTGTCCATCGTCATCAGCGCCGGCACGGCCTCTGCGAGGCCGATGCGGCGGCCGATCAGCTTTTGCGGCGCGATCTTGCCGGCGGCGATCATGTCCAGCATGGCGTCGTAGCGCCAGGCCTGCATGCCGTGGCTGCCGTAGATTTCCAGCTCGTGGGCGATCACCTGCGCCATCGGGATCTGCGGCGTGGCATCGTCGCCGAGCATCAAACCCACCTGCACATGCCGGCCGCGGCGGCGGAGGTTCTTGATCGAGTTGAAGCAGGTGGCGGGATGGCCGAGCGCGTCGATCGAGACATGCGCGCCGCCCTTGGTGATCTCGCGCACGGCCTCCGCGACATCGGCAACCTCGCTCGCGTTGATCGTCGCCACCGCGCCGCATTCCCGCGCAAAGGCCAGCTTTTCGTCGGAAATATCGACGGCGATGGCGTTCGCGCCGAGTGCGCTGGCGATCATGATGGCGGACAGGCCGACACCGCCGCAACCATGCACGGCGATCCATTCGCCCGGCCGCGTCTTCGCCTGGTCGGCGACGGCGCGGAAAGAGGTGGCGAAGCGGCAGCCGAGGCTCGCCGCCGTCGCATCGTCGACCGCCTCGGGCAGATGCACGAGATTGGTGTCGGCATAGTCGATGGCCACATATTTGGCGAATGAGCCCCAATGGGTGAAGCCCGGCTGGAACTGGCTCGGGCAGACCTGCTGGTTGCCGGAATGGCATTCGGCGCAATGGCCGCAGCCGGAGACGAAGGGAACCGTCACCCGGTCGCCGACCTTGAAGCGCATGACGCCGCGCCCCGCCGCCACCACCTTGCCGGCAAGCTCGTGGCCGGGCACATGCGGCAGCTTGATATCCGGGTCGTGGCCCATCCAGCCATGCCAGTCGCTGCGGCAGAGCCCGGTCGCGCCGACGGCGATGACGACGCTGTCCTCGCCGGGTGTCGGATCGGGCAGGGTGCGGATTTCGGGCTTGGCCCCGAAGGCCTCATAATACATAGCTTTCATGGGTATCCCGTATAGTCTGCCACGGTTGATTTGGCTTATCATTTTTCCTGATGGACCCATTCGTCAAGCTGTTGTTTCGACGCATGAAAATTGCGCGGGGAGGGCGGCTTCCGGCGCTTTGTTGCGAATGGATTCCGGGCGGCGATTTCCGCTTGACCCCCAGGTTGCGCGGGGATTTCCTTCTTGCCGCCTTCAGGAGGACATCATCATGGCCGTCGATACATCGCCCCGTTTCACCACCTGGACCTATGTCGAGGGAGAATGGCTCACCGGCAATCCGCCGCTGATCGGCCCGACCTCGCATGCCATGTGGCTGGGTTCGACCGTCTTCGACGGCGCCCGCTGGTTCGACGGCATCGCGCCCGATCTCGACCTGCACTGCCAGCGCATCAACCGCTCGGCCGTCGCCATGGGTCTGAAGCCGCTCAAGACGGCCGAGGAGATCGAGGCGCTCGCCTGGGAGGGCATCAAGAAGTTCGACGGCAAGACGCCGCTCTATATCAAGCCGATGTATTGGGGCGAGCATGGATCGCCGGGCAGCGTCGTGGCGGTCGATGCGGAATCGACCCGTTTCGCGCTCTGCATCTTCGAGGCGCCGCTGGGCGGTCAGGGCGGGATCTCGCTCACCGTATCGCCCTTCCGCCGCCCTTCGCCGGAAACGGCGATGACCGACGCCAAGGCGGGCTCGCTCTATCCGAACAGCGGCCGCATGATCCTGGAGGCCAAGAAACGCGGCTTCGACAATGCGCTGGCGCGCGACATGAACGGCAATGTCGCCGAAACCGCCTCGTCCAATATCTTCATGGTCAAGGACGGCGTCGTCTACACGCCGATCGCCAACCGCACCTTCCTTGCCGGCATCACCCGCGCTCGCGTCATCGGCCTCTTGCGCCAGGAAGGCTTCGATGTGCGCGAGGAGACGCTGTCCGTCGAACAGTTCATGGCCGCCGACGAAATCTTCACGTCAGGCAATTTCTCCAAGGTCGTCGGCGTCACCCGCTTGGAGGGTCGCCAATTCCAGCAGGGGCCCGTCACCCGCAAGGCACTGGAATTGTACATGGACTGGGCCTATGGCCGCAGTGCCAGCGAGGAGTGAGCCATACCGGCAAGCTTCCGGATCATGAGGCCATGGAATTGGCTTCGAACGCCGCCCTTGTGATCCGATAGGATGCAAAGGGTTGGCCGAGAGGCGGCTTCCACGACGGCATGGAAGATGGACTACGCCGCCTCTTTTCGCGGGCTGACCCACCAGCAATAGGCCGCCCCCATCGCCAGCAGCACGCAGGTACCGAGGAAGACGGCGGGCATGCCGATATGGCCGCCGACGAAGCCGCCCATGACGGGGCCGGCCACCTGGCCGACATATTGCGCGGAAATTGAAAGGCCGAGAATGCTGCCGGCGGCCGCATCCGGCACATTGTGGCGGATGACGGCGGTGATGCAGGGCAGCAGTCCGCCGAGTGCGATGCCCATCAGGAACCGCAGCGCGATCAATTGCCAGGCCGAGGTGACGAAAGCCTGCGGGATCAGCAGCAGCGCCGCGACCGCAAGCGCCACCGTGATGACGGTCCAGTGGCCGATACGGTCGGCAAGCTTGCCGAGCCATGAGGCCGACACGATGCTGCCAAGCGCCGCCGCGGCCATGACCACACCCGAAACCATCGTGACGTGGGCACCCTCGACGAATTGCGCGACATAGACGGTGATGATCGGCTCGATCGACATATTGGCGAGCATCAGCAGCAGGCCGATCGACAACATGGCGGCAGCGGGCCGCTTGTCGGGAATGGAGGCCCAGCCGCCGCTCGCCTTGGCAGCCTTCTTCCGCGCCGGCGATTTCTCTTCCTTGATCAGGAAGGCCGTCGCCAGGAAGGTGAAGAAGATCACGCCGCCGGCCAGCAGAAAGGTGCCGCGAATGCCGATGACGGGCGGCAAGCCGCCGCCGATCAGAGGCCCGACCAGATTGCCGGCCATGATCCCCGAGGACAGGACGCCGAGCGCCCATGCCGAGCGGTGTTTCGGCGTCTGCGTCGCCACCAGCACCATCGAGCCGGAGGCATAGCCGCCGGCAAGGCCGGTGAACAGGCGCAGCGCCACCAGCTGCCAGACATTGCCCGCCATGCCCATCAGCGAGATCGCCACCGTCATGCCCAGGCTGGCGCGCACCAGCATCAGCTTGCGGCCGTAGATATCCCCGAGCCGGCCCCAAAGCGGCGCGACGAAGGCGGCGGCAAAGAAGGTGGCGCCATAGGCGATGCCGGACCATTGCACGATCGCCGCCTTGTCGCTGACGCCGAGCTCCTCGACATAGAGCGGCAGGAAGGGCAGCAGCAGGGTCATCGCGACGATGGTGGTGAAGGAGCCGAGGAGGCAGATGATGAGGTTGCGCATCCAATAGGCGGTTTCCGGTTCAGCCGGCGCGGCTGCCTCCCATCTCGTCTCGGTCATGTCCAGGCCTTTGCATGTCTCGGTGCCGGTGCGGGGCCGGCTGATGATCATGCCAGTCTGGACCAGGGACCCGGCAATGCCAAGCCTGCCAACGGCCTTATCGGTTCTCCCGTTGCATGGCGCTAGCCGCGGTCACGGCCGCCTGCAGCGCCGCCGCCGGTCCGGTCATCGGCTGGGCGTCGCCTCGCGCCAAGAGCTGCAGTGCCCCGGTCATCGATGCCTGCGCGAAGACGACCGTCCGCGCGCCTTCGCGACGGGCCTCTTCCGCCGCTTCGGCGATGCGCGCCAGATAGGCCTGCTGATCTCCGCCACGGAACAAGGCCCATGCGCCCGGGATCAGCCGCACGTCGATCTCTGCACCCGTCTCCTTCGCCGCCGTTTCGAACAATCGCGTCGTCGGGCCAAGGGTGGTTTCGACCGTGCAGAGGACGATGACCCTGCCGCCGCTCGCCACGGCTCTCTGCGCCAGCACGCCGTCGGCCCTGATGACGGGAACGGCGGTGCTTTCGGCAACGAGCAAGACCGCTGGCCCCAGGGTCGAGCAATTCAGCACCACGGCATCGGCACCTTCGGCAAGTTGCCGCAGCACGGCTGCCGTTTCCGCCTCGATATCCGGTGTCAGTTTTCCCACGCGCTCGGCGGCGAGGAGGAGGTCGGCGCGGACAT
>JASGEG010000289.1:0-13379 GCA_047606605.1 Rhizobium sp. | reverse complement strand
CTTGGAGCAGGCCTTCCTGACTCCGCAACACCATCATTGTGAGGGATGACCACCAGCTTTCAAATCTCGCCGGTGAGGTTCAGCCCGTTACCCCATCTATTGATAGCTGGTTTGCTGAAGTGAGCAAAGCGACTTGGAATAGCGCTTCGGATGTGAAGAAGCTGTTTGCTACAGCCAGCATCATCAATGCGGAACGTATTGTCTTCAACGTCAAGGGAAACGACTACCGGCTTGTCGTTGCAATTGACTATGAAAAGTCCATTATTTGGATAAAATGGATCGGTTCGCACAGAGACTACGACCGCATTGATGTCTCGAAGGTGGAATATGACTGAGTTGAAACCCATCCGCTCCAGTGACGATTACGAAGATGCCCTGGAGCTGCTTTCGAGACTTTGGGGCGCCAAAAGTGGCACTCCGGAGGGAGATAAGCTTGATATTCTTGCAACCTTGCTGGACGCCTACGAGGCCGAACATTTTCCGATGGATGAGCCCAGCCCGGAGGCCTTGGCCGCATTCCGCGCGGAGCAAAGAAACGCCGAAGAGTCTGGTTCTGCGCCGTCAAACGGCAAACATGTTTTCCGAGTGATCAGGAACAACGATGGCGGTTTCTTTTATCTCTTTGTATCTCCGAATGGGGAGATACTTCTAAAGTCGGAGAGCTTCAATTCTAAAGCTGCTGCATTGAAGGCAATCGAGTCGCTGAAAGCTGGTATGTCAGGTTCGAAAGTGTCTGACCAAGCAGCCTGAATTCGTTTCCAAGTTCCATCGCTTTTCCTTTCAATTCGCAGGCTCGATCCGAGCGTAAATCTATAAAGATATATCCCCATGACCGCGCCGCTTACCATCGCCGAACTGAAACAGCTCGCCAAACGGCGCGTGCCGAAAATGTTCTTCGATTATGCGGATTCGGGGTCCTGGACCGAGTCAACCTATGCCGCCAACGAGGCCGACTTCGCCAGGATCAAGCTGCGCCAGCGCGTTCTTGTCGACATGACCAACCGCTCGCTGGAAAGCAGCATGATCAGCCAGAAGGTCTCGATGCCGGTGGCGCTGGCGCCGACGGGCATGACCGGCATGCAGCATGCCGACGGCGAAATGCTCGCGGCGCGCGCGGCGGAGGAATTCGGCGTTCCCTTCACGCTGTCGACCATGAGCATCTGCTCCATCGAGGACATCGCCTCGGTGACGACTAAGCCCTTCTGGTTCCAGCTCTATGTCATGAAGGATCGCGACTTCGTGACGAACCTCATCAGCCGCGCCAAGGCGGCAAAATGCTCCGCCTTGGTGCTGACCGCCGACCTGCAGATCCTCGGCCAGCGCCACAAGGATATCCGCAACGGCCTCTCCGCTCCGCCGAAATTCACGCCCAAGCACATCTGGCAGGTGGCGACACGGCCGGCCTGGTGCATGAGCATGCTGCAGACCAGGCGCCGCAGCTTCGGCAATATCATCGGCCACGCCAAGAACGTTACCAGCCTCAAATCCCTGTCGACCTGGACACATGAACAATTCGATCCCCGGCTGTCATGGAGCGACGTCGCCTGGATCAAGGAACAATGGGGCGGGCCGCTGATCATCAAGGGCATCCTCGATGTGGAGGATGCCAGGGCTGCCATCGATACCGGAGCCGATGCCATCATCGTTTCCAACCATGGCGGCCGCCAGCTCGACGGCGCCCCCTCCTCCATCAGCATGCTGCCGCGGATCGTCGACGCCGTCGGCGACAAGATCGAGGTGCATGTGGATGGCGGCATCCGCTCGGGCCAGGACGTGTTGAAGGCCGTGGCGCTCGGCGCCAAGGGCACCTACATCGGCCGCCCCTTCCTCTATGGCCTCGGCGCCATGGGCAAGGATGGCGTCACACTGGCGCTGGAAATCATCCGCAAGGAACTCGATATGTCCATGGCGCTCTGCGGCAAGCGGGATATCAAGGCAGTAGGACGCGATATTCTCGCTGACGTCTAACGCAGCCAGCCTGTCGCCAACCCGCTTGCCCACTCCTTGCGTCCTCTTTCCGCCGCCAGATCCGCCATTGCGCGGTGGTCGTAAGCCACATGTCGGACGGTCGGCATCCAGAGACCATCCACCTTGTCCATGACGACATAACAGGCGAATGGATTGCCGGCTTCGACCTTGTGATAATGGGGCAGATCGTCGTCATAGGCCGGGCAGCCGACGCTGCCGGGATTGACGATCAGGCGGCCATCGGAAAGGCGAACAACCCGTGGAATATGGCTGTGACCGCACAGGATCAGCGGAAAATCGATGCCTTCGGCCAGCCGCTCGATCTCTTCGATAGGTTTCAGATGGATATGGCCGTCCGGCGAGACGGTTTCGAGCCAGTAAACATTGTCGTCTCTCGGCGTCGCATGGCAGAGATAGGCCTCATCCTTGTAGACCACGCTGAAGGGCAGGCTGCGCAGCCATTCGAGATGGCGGTCGGACAATTCTCCATGGGCGGCCCTGTCGGAGGCATGCATCGCCTCCGGCACCTGTTCGATCAGATAGCGATCGTGATTGCCGCGCACCGTCACCGCATCGATCGCAAGCAGGATGTCGGCCGTCTTTCCCGCCGTCAGAGGCCCGCTGAAGCAATCGCCGAGATTGACGATATCGGCGATACTCTGTCGGGAGATATCCGCAAGCACGGCCTCCAGCGCCAGATGATTGCCGTGCACATCCGCGATGACAGCAAAGCGCAAGCGTCAGCTCCCGCGATAGGTGGAATAGCCGTAGGGCGAGATCAGCAGCGGCACATGATAATGTGCCGTGGTGTCGGCGATGCCGAAGCGGATCGGCACGAGATCGAGGAAGGCGGGATCGGGCAGGCTGGCGCCGGTCCCGCGCAGATAGTCGCCCGCCCGGAACAGCAGCTCATAGGTGCCGGCAACGAAGCTGTCGCCGATCAGGATCGGGCCGCCGTCGACGCGTCCGTCGGCATTGGTCGTCAGCGTCTTCAGATGCGTTCGCACCTCCCCCTCGATCCTGAAAAGATCGATCACCAACCCCTCGGCCGGCTTGCCGAGGGCGGTGTCGAGCACATGGGTCGTCAGTCCGGTCATAGGGTCGGCGCTCCGATGATGAAGGGTGTGTCGAAAAAGAATTCCGCCAGATTGTTTCCGGGGCCGTCGCGATCGACGACGAGGAAATCGCTCGGCTGACCGAGAGCCATCAGCGGATAGTGCCAGACATCGGCGCGATAGTTCACGCCCTGGTCGCCGCGCGCCAGGAAGACCCGCGGCTTTCCCGGCCTGCCGCCCTCGTCCTCGGCGACGACAACGAGAAACGGACGGCCGTTGAGCGGCACGAAGCTCTGGCTGCCGAAAGGATGGCGCTCCATCATCTCGATCGTATAGGGAAAGGCGCGGGGCTGGCCGCGAAAGATATTGAGGATCACCCGCGCACCATCGCCGATGGCCTCAGTGCTGGACAGCGCATGGAAGCGCTCGGTCGTGCCGCCGTTGATGAACCGCATCGTCGCCGGATCGGCCTCGATCACGTCGCCGAAGGGCGCGAAGGCGGCCTTTGTCAGAGGATGAATTTCAAGGTTTTGGGTCATAAGGTCATTCCCCTTCCGCCCGCCAGCGGCGGATGGATTCAAGTTGCGTGAGCAGCTCTGGAATAAGATACCCGACCGCCGCCCAGAGATCCTCGGCATTGAAGCCGGCATGGTCGGACAGCAGCTTTTCGCCGATTTCCCGCAGCTCATCCCAACGCAGCTCCGGATGAGCTGGTTCGAATTCCGGATAATTTTTCAACAATTGCGTTGCGGCCGCGCCGATGACGCAAAGGCTGTGGGCAACGGCCGATTGCGCCATTCTGTTGCCGGCAAAGGCTGCCTCATCCATACCCTTCGCAAAAAGACGCGCCTCGGCAGCTGCCATCTGCATGCGATCCAGATAATAGATGAGGCCTTTCCCGCTCATACTCAGCCCTTATTGCCGAAGAGCCTGAGCCGCATCACGCCGCCATCGGGATGCATGGCGAAGCGCACATGCGTCACCGGGCCGATAGAGGCGAGAACATCGGCGCCATATTCATGAATATGGTCCATCTGCAGCTTCTGGCGCGACAGGATCGGCTTCCAGTTTTCGGAGGCAGCGATTTCCGCGTCGGTGAAAGTGTCGCCATGGCCGGGCAGATAGGCGCCGAGCAGCTCGCAGGTGTCCGGGAAATTGCCCTTGAAGAAGGCCGTGTCGACAATGACGCGGTTGATCGTGCCGGGATGGCCGAGACGGAGGATAGCCCAGTCATGCCCCGGCCCGCGCCGGCGCTTGGTTTCCCAGCCATCGCCCATATTGATGCCGCGGCCCGGCCCCAGCATCTTGTCGGGATGTCCGTAATGGGCGTCCGACCAGGCGAGTGCCTTGGCGCCGTTGAAGATATAGGCGAGATCGACCTCTTCCGTGGCCCCGACCTTCGACCAGTCGAAATAGGCCGAACCGTAGACGCGCAAGCGCGCCACACCGCCATCGGGATAGATATGCAGGCGCAGATGCGTCCAGACCTTTTGCCTGTCGGCCACTTCGAAATAATGATGGGCGCTCGGACCGAGCGGCGACTTCACCAGGATTTCGCTCCAGACGGTCGCATCCGTCGGATCGCCATCTTCGACGAAAGCCGCCTCGATCGAGCAATGTGGCGGATAATTGCCGGTGAAATAGCTGGTATCGACATCGAAACCGAAAATGCGGCCCGGCATGGCGAGACGGACGATCGACCAGTCGTGGCCGGGCACGCGCTTGCGCCGGCTTTCCCAGCCGTCCATGTACTTGCCGTTGTCGTCGTAGAGCTCCGGATCGAAGCTCGCCGGCACGTCCTGCAGCATGCGCTCCAACGGTGCGAAGAAGTCGTCGGTGGCATAGAGCCCCTTGGCGCCGAGACGTGCGGAGGCGAGGTTGATGGCGCCGACCGCGAAAGACGGCAGGCTGGTATCGGCAGTGTCGGTCATTCAAGTCTCCGGAAGCATGGATTGCAGGCGCAGCAGGGCAATCTTCTCCACCTGCGCCGTTGCGGTCGCAAATTCCGCGTCCCGGCCATTGCCGATCCGCGTTTCAAAGGCTGCAAGAATGTCGTCCTTGCCCAGTCCCTTGACCGCAATGATAAAGGGAAAGCCAAATTTCGTCACGTAAGCCGTATTGAGCTCGGTGAAGCGGGCATGCTCCGTAGCGCTCAGCCGGTCGAGCCCGGCGCCCGCCTGCTCCTTGCGGCTGTCCTCGGTGAGCTCGCCGGCAATCGCCAGGCGACCGGCGAGATCCGGATGCGCCCGCAGGACGCCAAGGCGCTCCTCCGTGCTGGCGGCGCGGAAGACGGCGGCCAGGGCCGCATGCACGTCGCCCGACGTCAGCGGCTCGACGATCGCGCCGGCATCATAGGCACGCTCGGCGATGAAGGGAGAATGCTCGAAAACGCCGCCGAAACGGGTCACGAAATCGCTGCGCGTGACCATCTCAGACCGCACCGGCGGGAAGATGATGCTGATGCCAATGATGGGCGATCTCGACGCGCCGGGGTATCCAGACCTTGTCGTGCTTCAGCACATATTCGATAAAGCGCCTGAGTGCGGCGGCCCGGCCCGGCCGGCCGACCAGACGGCAATGCAGGCCGACGGACATCATTTTCGGGCTACCCTGCTTGCCCTCCTCATAGAGCGTGTCGAAGGCATCCTTGAGATAGGTGAAGAACTGGTCGCCGGAATTGAAACCCTGCGGCGTGGCGAAGCGCATGTCGTTGGTTTCGAGCGTATAGGGAATAATCAGGAACGGCTTGCCGTTCACCCCATCGACCCAATAGGGCAGGTCGTCGGCATAGGAATCCGACGAATAGAGGAAACCGCCCTCCTCCATCACCAGCCTCAGCGTGTTGTCGGACGGCTTGCCCTGGTACATGCCATAGGGCCGCTCGCCGGTCAGCTCGGTATGAAGGCGCACGGCTTCGAGAATATGCTTGCGCTCGAGATCCTCGGAAAAATCCTTGTATTCCAGCCAGCGATAGCCGTGGCTGGCAATTTCCCAACCGGCTTCCTTCATGGCGGCGACCGCTTCGGGATTGCGCGCCATGGCCAGCGTCACGCCATAGACGGTCGCCTGCACCTTGAGCTCGGTGAACATGCGCCACAGCCGCCAGAAACCGGCACGCGAGCCATATTCGTAGATCGATTCCATGTTGAGATTGCGCTGGTTCGGCCAGGGCGCGGCACCGACGATTTCCGACAGCAGGTTCTCCGAGGCGGGATCGCCGTCGAGAATGCAGCTTTCCCCGCCCTCTTCATAGTTGATCACGAACTGCACCGCGACGCGGGCATCGTCAGGCCATTTCGGATCAGGCGGGTTGCGGCCGTAGCCGACGAGGTTGCGCGGATAAATATCGGACATGAAGGCACCTTCTCGAATATCGAGGGACGGTAGCATCCATGGCAGGAAAGTCGAGACGGGAAAGTGAGAAACTCACTTTCCTTTGAGGAATAAGCGCTTAGGCAATCCTCCGGGCACTGACCTTGCCCATCGGATGCAGCGAATGCACCCGGAAAGGACCGCCGGTTCCCTCCTCCATCATCAGCGCGATATTCGCCACCGGCACCGGATCGGCAAGGACCGGCTCGAAGAAGTCGCGCAGCACCTGCTCCATGCGTGAAAGATCGGCCGCGTTGACCGTGCCGGTCAGCATCATGTGAAACCGGAATTCGTCCATCACATGCGGATGGCCCCAGCGATGCAGATTGACGAATTGCGCCGCCGAAAGGCCGTCCGGGTCGCTGCGTTCGATTTCCGCTTCGGTGAGCGGCGCGCGGTAATGATCGAAGGCCTGAATCACTGAAGCGGCAAGGAAATGCATCGGCTGGCACGGTTCCGACGGCACCAGGCCGAAGGCTCCGCCGAGACGCGCCACCTCCAGTCGGGAAATCTCGAACGGCGTCAGCGTACCGGAAAAGCGCATGAGATCGCGCAGCAGGCCGGCCTCGGACATGCCCTCGGCCAGCCGGAACGGCGCCTTCAAGGTGCCGTTAAAGCCATAACGGCGCGGCACGGCGGTATGAAAGGCGATCTCATGGATGCCGAGGCCGCGAATGGCGGGCGGATCGACCATCTCGCCGGAATAGACGTTGCGGCCGAGCCAATTCGCCGCCACGAGCGTCAGCGGATCGCTCGCGGACGGCGTGAAGCAAATGGCGTAGCGCATGAAATCTCCTCCGAAGACGGCGAACCGAACGCTCGCCGACGAGCAAGGAGATAGGTGATTTGCGTGACAGATTGACGACCTGGGAACCCCGGAAACTCCGCATATATTCACATTTTATGTGATGCTACAGCAATATGACTGGAAAGCGCGAATGTCTCTGGCAATTCAAACGGACAGGCAGCTCCCGCCACCTCCCGGACCGCCGCCTCGGCGAGGCGATGGGCAAGACCGAAGCTGACCTTGAAGCCCCCGGTCAGCGCGATCAGGCGCGGATGATCCGGATGCGCGCCCACCATGGGGTCGCGATCGATGGCCTTCGGCCTGAGCCCGGCCCAGCGCTCGACCACCTCGGCACGGCCAAGAACAGGCGCCATCGTTCGGGCCGCGGCAAGCAGGCCGTCGAGCTGGCCGTCCGTCGATAGCGGATCGTCGAAACGGTTTTCGCTGGTGCTGCCGACCGCCACCAACCCGCCCTCATGCGGAACGATATAGAGGCCGTCGCGGAAGATCACCGGCAGACCGGCATCGACATCCGCTTTCAATAGCGCCGCCTGTCCCTTGACCGACTGACCAAGCGGAGAATGACGGCCGGAGGTCAACCCGTCGAGGATCGGGAAAGAACTGTGTCCGGCCGAGAGAATGCAACGGCCGAAGCGAATGGCGCCGTCGCGGGTCGACGCAACACCCTTGTCCGGATCGATGCCCTCCACCGGCAATCCCTCGACAAGCCGGACATGCTTCGCCTTACCCAGAAACGCGACCAGCGTCTGCAGCAAGGAACGCGGTGCGACGCGGGCGGCAAGCGTGTCGAAGACGAAGCCGCTGGCGCCGGCGGCAGGATCGATCCAGCCGTCGACCGGCGCGGTGTCGGATACATGCCAATGAAATTGCCGCTCGCCATGGCGCCAATGCGTCTCGGCGTCGCGCGCGTGGCCTAGGGCGATCTTATGCAGATGCGGCTTCGGCAATGGAATGAGCCGGCCGGAACGGCGATATCCGGCGGAAAGCCCGGTTTGCGCCTCCAGAGCGGCAATGTCACCTTCCAGAGACACGAGCGCATCAAATTGAAATTGCTTCTTTTCCGACCATTTGTCCGGCATATGCGGCATCAGCGCGCCGAGCAGGCCGCCGCTCGCCCCATGCCCCAATCGGGCGGCATCGACGAGCAGCGTCGTGATCCCCAGCCGTTCGGCATGCACCGCCGCCCACAGGCCCATGATGCCGCCGCCGACGATCAGCAGATCGGCGGATGATTGACCGGCAGGCGCTGGAGGATTATCGGCTTTTCCCATGACAGATCCAGTTTCCGATCGGACGCAAGCGTCCGACACCAATGCGGCAAGCCCTGAGCTCGAATGGCGCGACGGCGATATGCCCTATTCGACCGCCTTTGGCGACCATTTTTATTGCCAGACGGATGGCCGGCTGGAATGCGGTCACGTCTTCCTCGCCGGCAACGGCCTGCCCGGCCGCTGGGAGCGGCAACGGAATTTCCTGATCGGCGAACTCGGTTTCGGCACCGGGCTGAATTTCTGCGAGACCTGGCGGCAATGGCGCCAGCATGGCGAGGCGGGCTCGCAGCTGCATTTCATGTCCTTCGAGCTCTACCCGATGAAGGCCGAGGAGATCGACCGGGCCCTGTCGCGCTGGCCTGAGATCGATGCCGAGCGACTGGCACTCGTTGCCGCCTGGCCGCAAGATCCGCACGGCATCGTGTCCCTCAGCCTTGATGACCGCACGCGGCTCACCGTCGTCTGCGGCCCCGCGATCGATGGCGTGGGCCAGGCAGCAGGCGGTTTCGACGCCTGGTATCTCGACGGCTTTGCACCATCCAGAAACGCCGACATGTGGTCGCCCGAATTGATGCAGCTTCTCCACGACAAGACCGCGCCCGGCGGCACCTTCGCCACCTATGCCGCCGCCGGCTTCGTGCGCCGCAATCTGCAGGCAGCCGGCTTTGCCGTCGAACGGCGCAAGGGTTTCGCCGGCAAGCGGGAAATGCTCTGCGGGGTCAGGCAGGCCTAATTGCCGGAACGCTCCGTCCGCAGCGCGTCCTCGCCGAGCCACCGGCGAATCTTGGCCTCGAGAAGTTCGGGACTGATCGGCTTCGACATGTAATCGTCCATGCCGGCCTCCAGGCACATGTCGCGATC
Organism: Rhizobium sp.; assembly: GCA_047606605.1. Classification (GTDB taxonomy): domain Bacteria; phylum Pseudomonadota; class Alphaproteobacteria; order Rhizobiales; family Rhizobiaceae; genus Rhizobium. Next base: position 4,044 of record JASGEG010000289.1, on the reverse strand, counting down.
GACATCGAGCGCATGCGCACTGACGCCGACGATCGGCACGTGGCATCCCAGCCCCGCCTCTCGCTCCAGCAGCCGGATCATGCCGGTGGCCTGATGGCCGTTCATCACAGGCATGGAGACATCCATCATGATCAGCGAGGGCCGTAGCTGCCGCCAGGCTTCCACGGCTTCCTCGCCGTTCTGGACCACGAGGAAGCGCAGGCCCGTGACCTGCAGAATCTGCGTGAAGACGATCTGATTGACCTCGTTGTCCTCCGCGACGAGAACATCGATGGCATTGATGGGCTTGGTTACGATATCCTTTTCTGCCGCATGGATGGCGGCCTCGGCCTCATCCGCGATCGGCAGCTGAGCGGCAAGCGCGGCATGGGTGTTCGTCTGCTGGCGGCGCGCCATGCGCACGACATCGATGATGGTGTTGCGCAGCACATTGGCGCGGACGGGCTTCATCAGATGCGCCTGGCCGTTCGGCGTGGCGAATTCCCTGTCGCCACCGACCGAATCCATCGATGTCAGGAAGATCAGCGACACGGCGTCGAAACGGGCATCGGCGCGGATGAGGTGCGCCACCTCGTCGCCATTCATGTCCGGCATGTGATAGTCGAGGATCACCGCGTCGACCGGCACGCCCATGTCGAACGCCTTCCGCAGGATATCCAGTCCCTCCCGGCCGCTTTCGGCGGCGTAGCCGTCAAAACCCCATTGCAGCAGCTGCTCGCTCAATATCCGCCGGTTGATGTCGTTGTCGTCGATGACCAGGATGCGGGCGCCCTTGACGTTGACCGGCACCGTGCGCGGCTCGCTGCGCGCGGCCATGGGCGGCATCGGCAGATGCACGGTGAACACCGATCCCCTGCCCCATTCGCTGTCGACTTCGAGATAGCCGCCGAACAGATCGACGAGGCCGGCCGTGATGGCAAGCCCAAGTCCGGTGCCCTCATGGCGGCGCGTCGTGGACGCATCGACCTGCGAGAACTTCTCGAAAATCGAATCGAGCTTTTCCCTGAGAATACCGATGCCGGTATCCTCGATCCGGAGCGACAGCATGACCTCGCCAGCCGAGATCGGCTGGCTGTCCACCTCGACCAGCACATGGCCCCGCTCGGTGAACTTGATCGCGTTGCCGACGAGATTGGTGATGATCTGGCGGAAACGCCCTGCATCCCCCAGCACCATCGCCGGCACGCCGGGCGCGGTGCGCACCAGAAGCTCGATATCCTTCTCCGACGCCGGCGACGACAGCAGCGTCGCCACATCCTCCACCGCCTCCGCCGGATCGAAGGCGGCCTTGCGCAGACGCATCTGCCCGGCATCGATCTTGGAGAAATCCAGAATGTCGTTGATGATCGTCAGCAGTGCGTTGCCGGATTTGACGATGACGTCGATGAAGGTCTTCTGCCGGGCGTCGAGATCGGTCTTGGCCAGCAGTTCCGCCATGCCCAGCACGCCGTTCATCGGCGTGCGGATCTCATGGCTCATATTGGCGAGGAATTCGGATTTGGCCCGGTCGGCGGCCTCGCTGCGGGCCAGCAGAAGCTGCAATTCCGCCTCGCGCTCCTTCATTTCGGTGACGTCGGTCAGCACCACGGTCCAGCGGCGGCTCTCGCTCATCGCTGCTTCAAGCTGCATCCAGCGCTCGCCGGCCACGCGAAATACCGCCGAGATCGGTTTGTTCTCCGCAACACCCTCTTCCCAGGCGAGCCGCAGGGCCTCCGGATCGGGACCGAAATCGCCACGCGCCGCGCAATGTTCGAAGGCGGCGGACCAATGCTTGCCGATTTCCAGACTGTCGGCGGGAACGCGCAGCATCTCCTTCAGCGCATCGTTCGCCAGCATGATGATGCCGTCCTGCACGATCATCAGCCCCTGCGACATGGCATGCGTCGCATCCGTCATCAGATCGCCGAGATGCTCCAGCGCGAGCCGCGCCTCGGTGATCTCCTGCGCCTGCCGGCGCACGGAGGAAATATCGGCGTAGGCGACCAGGGTTCGCCCGTTAGAAATGCGGCGCGCGTCCATGATGACGGTCTTGCCGTCGGCAAAACTGATCTCCGTCTGAAGATGCGCTTCGGCATTGCGGAAAAAGTCGAGCCGCGCCTGGTAGACATCATCGACGGTGCCGGCGTCGACGCTGTAGCGGCCAAGCTCGAAATGCTTGACGATCAGGTCACGGTAAGGCCGGCCTTCGAAACGCTCTCCCGGCGGAAAGCCCCAGATGTCATAGAAGGCATCGTTGGTGTATTCGATATCGTAATTGCCGTCATGGATCATCACGCCGATCGGCATGGAGCGGAGGATGTTCTCCAGATCCTGATGCAGGGCTTCGGCGCGCGCCTGCGCTTCGATCAACTCCGTCTCGCGCAGTTTCAGCACGGAGATATCGGTCATGGAGCCGACGACGTACCGCTTGCCGTCCGAGGCGACGACGCGGTTGAGGCGCGTCATGATCGGATGCGTCACCTGTTCGCTGTCGACCACCTGGCCTTCGAATGCCAGTCCGCGCCCTTCGTTCAGCACCCGTTCGTTTTCGATGAAATAATCGTCGCCGCCGGTTTCGAACATCTCATTTTCGGTCTTGCCGAGCACCTCGGCGCGGCTGAGCCCAGTGATCGCGGCATAGGCCTCGTTGGAATAGACCAGCCGATGCCCGGCGTCGCGCACGAAGGCGGCGACCGGCAGATCCTCGAGGATAGTGCGATAAAGCCCGATCTCATCGACGCTTACGCCGGCATCCTCATCTGCTCCCCGCTCGGCGGGCGATGCCGAGGGCACGGCCGGTGCGTCGAGAAAAATGCCGAAGACATAATGCCGATCCTCGGACGGCGAGAAGCTCTCGATCTGCACGCGAGACCGATGATGACCGGCGGGATCGAAACACAGTGCCGTCTCCTCGGAGCCGAAGACCAGCGCGCGGCGCTCCTTGTCCTCCCGATCGACCGCCTCGCCGCCGTCGAAGAGATCGCGGCTGCGATTGCCGATGAAATCGGAAATATCGCGCTGGAAAAAGCGCGCATAGGCTCGGTTGACGGCGACGTAACGCAGATCGCTGTTCTTGACATAAGCGGGCTGATCCAGATCGGCGATCCGGCGGCAGGCCAGCTCCAGCAGTTCACCGTCCGAGTTCAACAGAGGTCCTCTTCTCGCCGCGCATGAAGGTTTACGGAATCAAGGCCTATCACAAAGCGCTTTAACAAGGCGTTAACCATATTCCCGCCGTGATGAACGCCCCGGATTTGCGGAGCGAAAACAGACTGTTCCATCCCGCACCGCATGAACAAAATTTAATGTGACACGAGCCGGTTTGGCCGCGACTTCGCCCCGTTTCCCGCCCAATTTCGATGTCGGCTTCGGCTGGGGGCCTTGTTCGAGAAAGGAACTTCAATGTCCGTGCTTCGCACCGCAACGACGGCGGGCCTCATAGCGCTAACGCTGGGCAGCGCCGCCTCCGTGACCACCACCAGTGCCGCCGCTTCCGAGCGCGGCGCGTTTTTCGGCGGCCTGGCTGCCGGTGTCGTTGGCGGCGCTCTCGTCGCCGGGGCCGCCCGACCGGCCTATCCGGTCTACCCCGCCTATCCGACCTATTACCGCACCTATCCGGCCTATTATGACGGTCCGGTTTATGAGCGGGTCTATGTGCGTCCGTATCACGGCTGCTACTGGGCCTGGCGGCATGACCGCTGGGGCGAGCCCTATCGCGTCGAGCTCTGCCGCTAAGGCAATTCCGGTAAAGTGCCATGCTTCCACCGACGATGCCGCCGGCCACACCGGCGGCATTTTTATTGCGCCGGCGCGTAAGCTTTGTACCCTACCCCTTGACTTTGGCGGCAAATAAGACCAAATGCGCCTCAGCTTTCACCTTCCGGCCGCCGCGTGAGCGTGCCCTGCGGGACTAGACGTACGCAAGAGAAGGACAAAAGCGCTTAGATAATGAGACCGCACCCAAGGCGGTCGGATGCGCTGGAAAGCTTTTTCCAACTTACAAGTTCCCACTTCACGCGGGGTTCTTGACGCCAGAGACAGACCGGACCGCATGGTGCGACCCGG
>JASGEG010000288.1:0-24954 GCA_047606605.1 Rhizobium sp. | reverse complement strand
TGTTCTTCCACAGCCGCGACTGGCAAGGCGCCTCCTTCGCGCTCAGCGCCTTCGGCCTTGCCTTCATGGGCGTTCGCCTTGGCCTGGCGCAGGCCGTCGCCCGCTTCGGCGGCCTGCCGCTAGCGCGCATCTCGCTGGTGCTGGAAGTCATCGGCCTGGCGGCCCTTGCCCTTGCACCGACACCCGCCGTCGCGATCCTCGGCGCCGCCCTTGCCGGGGCCGGCTTCGCTCCTGTCTTCCCCGCGCTCGGCAACGAGGCGATGGCGCGCATTCCGCCGCAGAACCGCGGCGTGGCGCTCGGCCTCTACTCGGTGTTTCTCGATGTCGCGCTCGGCAGCACCGGCCCGATCGCCGGCCTGCTGGCCGACCATTTCGGCTATACCGCCCCCTTCCTGCTCGGCGCCGGCGCCGTCCTGCTCAGCCTGGGCCTCAGCTTCAGCCTGCGCAAGGGCGGCAACGCATAGGACGATGACTCGGGATGACAGCCGGACGAAGCGCAAAGCTCCGCGCCGGTGCCAATAATCGTTGCGCGAGGCGACCGCGGCTTGGTAAGGACCTGCAACCATGATCAGCAGGAGGCCCGCCCATGAACGTCAGCGAAATCATTCTCGAGGGCGATAGCGCGGGGATTTCCTGGCGACTGCCGGTCCTGCATTTCAAGGGCAGCAAGCCGGACGCCCCGAAGATCTATATCCAGGCCGCCCTGCATGCCGGCGAGCTGCCGGGTACTGCGCTTGTCCACTTCCTCTGCGAGCGGCTGCGGCAGGCCGAGGCGCGGGGCGCGCTTCTCAGCGACATCACCGTCGTGCCGCATGCCAATCCGATCGGTGCTGCGCAATCGCATTTTGGCGAGATGCAGGGCCGTTTCGACCTCGGCTCGCGCGCCAATTTCAATCGCGACTTCCCGCTGATCTCGCTGCGCGACCGCGATCTCCTCATCGAAAATCTGCCACGATACTCGGCCGTCGACCGGCTGAAACGCCAGCTCATCCACATGGCGCTGGGGGCGGATCTGGTGATCGACCTGCATTGCGACGACGAATCCCTGCAATATGCCTATATCGACGATGCCTTCTGGCCCGAGGCCGCCGATCTTGCGGCAGCGCTGAAGATGGATGCCGTATTGCTTTCGGATGGCGAAAGCTCCGCCTTCGAGGAGGCCGTCAGCTTCGCCTGGAAATATGAAGTGCCGGGAGAGAAGAAAGCAAAATTGCCGGGCAAGCTTTCGGTGACCGTCGAGCTGCGCGGCACGCGTGACGTCTATCCCGAGATGGCGAGGGACGATGCGGAAGGGCTCTGGCGCTTCCTGGCCGCCCGCGGGGCGGTCAGTGACGACAGTGCGCCCCTCTCCGCCTTCGAGGGACCGGCCGTGCCGCTCGACAATGTCGAGATGATCCGCGCGCCGCAGGCCGGCACCGTGCTCTTCCATCGCAATATCGGCGAGCGCGTGAACGAAGGCGATCTGCTGGCGACCATCATCACCAAGCCGGGCATGCCGGACGGGACGCTCGACGTTCATGCCCCGCAAGCCGGCCTCATCGTCACCCGCGTCTCCGACCGGCTGGTGCGTCGTCGCGGCGACCTGATGAAGATCGGCTGCGACAGCCCGAGTGCGGCCACCCGCAAGCCGGGCACGCTGGAAGATTGAAGCGTCTCAGAGCGCTTCAGGGAATCGCTGAAGCGCTCTACCTTTCGTTCTTATGCGATTCCGGACGGAAGGCCGCTTACGCACCTGCCTGGAATTGCTTCTAGCGGCTGTCGATTATTTTGCAGCGTATGGCGAAGGCGATTGCGGCCGCTTCCCGCAGGAGCGCACCCAAGTGGCGAATATGACACCGCCCGCCTATAAGGGCTGCACGCGCAAAGTCCGTTAGCCGGATAATAATTGAACAATTTCCCATCGCAATCTTGCCTCCGATCGAGCCGATGCGGGTGATGTTCAGAGTATGGAAGAGCGCGGCCAAGCGCCTTCAATATATGTATGCATAGTGCATATATATGGAAAAATTGTCAAGACCCTTGTCCCTGAGACTATGTCATGAAGGCAACGGGGCAGCGATCCTGATCACAAACGCCCTGATCGCAAACCCGACAGACCACATCCTGATCGTCCCCTAGGTCGACAAATGCCGGCAGCAGCTTCTCCACGAGACGACCGAGCTGTTCCGCTTCCTCCTGCCCCAACAGCTTGAAAGCCCGGTGAATGACCGCCTGGCGGGCGGCTAGGCTCCGGTCGAACAGCAGCCGCCCGTTCTCCGTCAATTGCAGCGAGCGCGCCCGCTTGTCACCCTCGACACCGCCGGCACGCGTGACGAGATCGGAGGTCACCAACTGATCGACAAGGCGTACCGTGGCCGAATGCGAAAGCGCGATCATCCGGCGCAAGGTTTCGATCGTCAGTCCGGGCTCGGTGCCTATTTGGACGATGGCGGCGACAGCGCTGGGCCCAAGGCCGGTTTCATCCGCGAAAGCCTTTTCCATCTTATCCACCAGAGCGAGGCCCATGGCGCCGAAGAGGTTCTCCAGCCGCGATATTTCCTTGTCCACCATCATCTTCCGCCCGCGCGATCAATATGCATGCTGCATATTTACAGGATTGGTACCAGCAATCGCAATGGACGAGAGAACCGCTTTGCCATCCTGACGGCTTTCACGCAGCTTTGATGGCATGCTATGCGCTATCGGACAGAAACAGACGGATTCGACATGACGATCACCATCTACGGCATCAAGAATTGCGACACGATGAAGAAGGCGCGGACCTGGCTGGAAAGCCACGGCATCGCCTACGATTTCCACGACTACAAGGCCGCGGGCATCGACAGGGACCATCTGGAGCGCTGGACGAGCGAAGCCGGCTGGGACATCGTGCTCAACCGCGCCGGCACCACGTTCAGGGCACTGCCGGAAGCGGACCGCGCCGATCTTACGAAAGACAAGGCGATTGCACTGATGCTGGCGCAGCCTTCGATGATCAAGCGCCCGGTGCTGGAAGCGGACGGCAAGCTGCTTGTTGGGTTCAAGCCGGAGATTTATGCAAGCTTTTTCGGGCGTTGACTCAAGCTCACTCCTAAAGAATTTCTTGCCCAAAGGGGGCTTTGACATGAGTACACTGACAATCCGCCTTCCAAGCGACCAGCATGAGCGGCTGAAAGCTCTTGCCGCTGCCCGTGGCACGAGCCTTAACAAGCTTTTTGAAGAGCTTTCGACGAAAGCCCTGACTGAGTGACGCTGAAACACGTTTCCGCCTGAGAGCAGCAAACGGTGACAGAACACGCGGATTGGAAGTTCTTGAAAAGCTCGATCGCATTCATTCCAAGCGCGGATGAGGTCGCATCCACCAAACATACCGGTATTCGCATGTCCAAAACCACCCGCGCAACGCAAGTGCTGACACAGGCGAAGGTCGCCTTCACGGTTCACACCTATGACTATGATCCGGGGGCGGAGCGCGTCGGCCTGCAGGCGGCGGAAGCGTTGGGCGAGGCGCCGCATCGGGTGTTGAAGACGCTGATGGCGGAGGTGGATGGCAAGCCGGTCTGCGCCGTCGTCCCCTCCGACCACGAGGTGAGCATGAAGAAACTCGCCGCAGCCTTCGGCGGCAAATCGGCTGCCATGATGAAGCCCGCCGATGCCGAGCGGCTGACGGGCTATCATGTCGGCGGCATCAGCCCCTTCGGTCAGAAGAAGATCGTGCCGACGGCAATCGAGGCGCAGGCGATGACCGAGGCTTACGTCTATATCAATGGCGGCCAGCGCGGCCTGCAGGTGCGATTGAACCCGCAGGATGCCCTGACCGCGCTCAAGGCCAAGGCGGCACCGCTGATTGCCTGAGCAGCGCGGCGATTGGACAAACCGCCTTCAATTTCGCCGCAAACCGGTCTAAGTCTTCTGACCATCTTTCGATAGCAAGCAGGTTTCCCCATGACATCAGCCTCCCCCAACCATCATCCCGTCGATCACGCCAAGCTGGAAAAGCTGGCGGAAGTGGCCGTGAAGGTCGGGTTGCAGCTGCAGGCCGGCCAGGATCTGTTGATGACGGCGCCGGTCGCGGCGATGCCGCTGGTGCGGCTGATCACGCGCGAGGCCTACAAGGCCGGCGCGGGGCTCGTCTCCACCTTCTATTCCGACGAGGAGACGACGCTCGCCCGCTACGAATACGGCCAGGATGCGAGCTTCGACCGTGCGGCAGGCTGGCTCTATGAAGGCATGGGCAAGGCCTTTGCCAACAATACTGCGCGGCTTGCCATTTCCGGCGACAATCCGATGCTGCTTTCCGGCCAGGACCCCGCCAAGGTGGCCCGCGCCAACCGCGCCAATTCGGCCGCCTACAAGCCGGCGCTGGAGAAAATCTCCAATTTCGACATCAACTGGAACATCGTTTCCTATCCGAATCCGTCCTGGGCCAAGCTGGTCTTCCCCGACGATCCGGAAGCGATCGCGGTGGCCAAACTCGCCAAGGCGATCTTCTCGGCCTCGCGCGTCGATGTCGAAGATCCGGTCGCGGCCTGGGCCGAGCACAATGCCAATCTGCACAAGCGCTCGGCCTGGATGAACGGCCAGCGCTTCGCCGCCCTGCATTTCCAGGGACCGGGCACCGACCTGACGGTCGGCCTCGCCGATGGCCATGAATGGCATGGCGGTGCTTCCACGGCCAAGAACGGCATCACCTGCAACCCGAACATCCCGACGGAAGAGGTTTTCACCACGCCGCATGCGCTGCGCGTCGAGGGCCACGTCTCCTCCACCAAGCCGCTGTCGCATCAGGGCACGCTGATCGACAACATCCAGGTGCGCTTCGAAGGCGGCCGCATTGTCGAGGCCAAGGCGACGCGCGGCGAGGAAGTGCTGAACAAGGTGCTCGACACCGACGAAGGCGCACGCCGGCTCGGCGAAGTGGCGCTGGTGCCGCATTCCTCGCCGATCTCGGCCAGCGGCATCCTGTTCTACAACACGCTCTTCGACGAAAACGCCTCCTGCCACATCGCACTCGGCCAGTGCTACTCCAAGTGCTTCATCGATGGCGCATCGCTCAGCCAGGACCAGATCAAGGCACAAGGCGGCAATTCCAGCCTGATCCACATCGACTGGATGATCGGCTCCGACAAGGTGGATATCGACGGCATCAACGCGGATGGTTCGCGCGTGCCGGTCATGCGCAAGGGCGAATGGGCGTAGGGCAGGGATGGAGCTAAAGGGCGGCCAATGCCGCCCTGACGCGCGCAAGATGAGCCAGGCGTCCGGCTTCGCTGACGCGGTCCATGTCATGGAGCGTCAGCATGCGGAAATCGAGGCGCTTGGCGCAGAAGGCGGCAATGCCGCGCTTCAGCAGACGGCGCACCGGATTGCCCATATAGAGATGGACGATCCACCAGGGCGAACCGGTGGTCGTCAACGCCCAGAACAGGCGGATATTGGTGAGTTTCGGCACGATACGGCCACCGGCGGTATCGTGCGTGAAAGCAACGCCAGGCGCGAAGGCGCGGTCGAAAAAGCCTTTCAGAATGGCCGGAAAATTGAACCACCATTGCGGAAAGACCAGTATCAGCCCCTCAGCCGCCTGGAGTCGTGCGACGATATCGCCGACGCCGGAAGCATCATAGGGCTGGTCGAAATAACCGCGCCTCTCAGCCTCGGACAGGCGTGGATCGAAGCCCTCGCGATATAGGTCCAGCAGGTCAACCTGATGCCCTTTCGCGGCAAGCGTCTCCTTTGCCGTTTTCGCCACCGCCGCGGCAAAACTATCCTCCAGCGGATGGGCAAGCACCAGAAGGATGCGCATCAGAACAGGCTTCCCTGCTTCGGCGGATCGGCGGAGCCGGTGGGTTTCGCAACGCGCTTCTTCTGCGGCGGCGCGCCGGCAGGCGGCTCCGTCGGAGCCGGCGCGACCGGGTTGTCTCCGGTGACCGCGCCGACGCGGCCGTCGGAGAATTCGATCGAGATCGCCGCGCCGGTCGCAAGCACTGACGCCAGCGACACCGGCCGGTCGGCCTCGTCGCGCACGACGGCATAGCCGCGCTTCAAGACGTTCTTGTAGGACAGCGATTGCAGCACCCGCTCCTGTGCGGCGAGTTCACCGCGTGCCCGTACGAGCTGATGACGGATCGCGGTGTCGGTGCGGCGGGAGAGATTGCCGAGCAGATCGCGGGCACGCCCGGTCTGCGTCTCCAGCCGCGAGGGGAACGTCGCAAAGACGGCATCGGCGCGGCCGATGCGGGCGCGGGCACGGTCGATCATCCGCTCGATGGTGCGCTCGGCGCGGGTCATCCGCTCGCCCAGCATCTGCCTGCGCTCGGCGATGCGGTTCGACAGGACATCCGGCCGCAGATGCGAGGCGGTGCGTTCGAAGGCCCGGCGCTTGTTCAGCGTGTTCAGCTCCAGCCCGCGACCAAGACCGCCGGCAGCCTCGTCGAAACGGCGGCGCGGCAGGGCCAGAAGCTGGTCGAGCGACGGCAGGGCGCGCAACAGCGCCCGCACGGCCTGCCGGCGCTGATCCATCTGCCTGCCGACACCACCCTGCAGGCGGGCGGCCAGGCTTGCGAGCTGCGCTTCCAGCTCAGCCCTGACCGGCACGGCCATTTCGGCCGCACCCGTCGGCGTCGGCGCACGCACATCGGCGGCATGGTCGATCAACGTCCAGTCCGTCTCGTGGCCGACGGCCGAGATCAGCGGAATGTCGCTGGCGGCGGCGGCGCGCACCACCGCCTCGTCGTTGAAACTCCAGAGATCCTCCAGGCTGCCGCCGCCACGGGCGACGATCAGCACGTCGGGACGGGGAATGGGGCCGCCGGGCGCAAATTCGTTGAAGCCGCGAATGGCGTTGGCCACCTCGTCACCGGAGCCCTCCCCCTGCACCTTCACCGGCCAGACCAGCACATGCACCGGAAAGCGGTCGGAGATGCGGTGCAGGATGTCACGGATGACCGCGCCGGTCGGCGAGGTGACGACGCCGATCACTTTCGGCAGGAAGGGCAGCCGGCGCTTGCGCTCGGCATCGAACAGGCCTTCGGCGCCGAGCTTGCGCTTGCGCTCTTCGAGCAGCGCCATCAGCGCGCCGGCGCCGGCCGGCTCCAGCGTTTCGATGACGATCTGGTATTTCGATGAGCCGGGGAAGGTGGTCACCTTGCCGGTGGCGATGACCTCCATCCCCTCCTCAGGACGGAATCTGAGCTTGGAAAATGTGCCTTTCCAGATCACCGCGTCGATGCGGGCACGGTCGTCCTTCAGCGAGAAATAGGCGTGACCGGAGGAATGCGGGCCGCGATAGCCGGAGATTTCGCCGCGCACACGCACCTGATCGAAAGCGTTCTCGACGGTGCGCTTGATCGACCCCGACAATTCCGAGACCGAATATTCCGCAAGATTCGAGGGCGAATCATTCTCAAAGAAGCTGCTCATGCGGTTCTTTTATCCGAAGTCGCGGCGAATGCAGAGATTGAAAGTGCCGCCGTTCCCTCGCCCGGCCGCCAAGACCCACGGCACAACAGGCTTCACCAAGCGTTAACCCTATCTCCAAAGCCTTTCTTAGCCATCCCCGTGCAATTCTGTGCAAACTGGTTTTTGGTAAAGAGGAGGTGGGGCGATGATATTCGCGACCGCCACGATCATCGGAATTGCCGCCGGCCTGCAGCGCTCGGCGATCGGCTCGGTTCTGGGCGCGGCCCTGATCAGCCTCGCCTTCATGGCCGCCGTTGCCCTTTCCATGGCTCCCCCACCGCTGACGACATTGCTCATCGCGCTTGGCGGCTACAATCTCGGCTTTATCGGCTATCTCATCACCCTCGACGTGCTGGAACACCGCCGGGCCTGAGCCTAGAGCATTTCCGCTTTTCTTCGAGTAGCGAAAACGCTCTATCCCTTTGTTTTTACGCAATTCTGGACGGAAAACCGCTGCGCACTTTTCCTGGAATTGCTCCAGCGATCAATCCGCCGATATGAACCGGAAGAACTGCACGTCCGATTTCGCCGGCGCCGGGATCGGTTGAAGATAGGCGGGCACATGCCCCTGGCCGAGCTGGGCGTAAAGCCCGTCCGGATTCAGTTCCGAAAGCTGGCTCACCTGCGGGTCGCTCTTGCAAAAGGCAAGCAGCGTCACATGCGCGCCGCGCAGGAAGGCCTCCGCCTCCTTTGGCTCGGCAAGGCCGATATGCAGCTCGGTCAGCATGCCAGCCTGATTGCGGTGATAGGGCCCCGACAGCGCGCGATGCGGCGTGAAACGCAAAAGCGGCGAGCCCATATTGGACGGCGCGGCGACGACGCCGGGATCGAGGCCGGCGATGGGCGCGAGTGCCTGTTTCGAATAGCAATCGCCAGCCTCGTCCGCATCGGCGGCGGGAGCGGCGGTGAAGCTGTTGACGATCCCGTTCCTGGCGAGCGCACCGCCGACGGCCCAGACGGCGGGTGCGGCCAGCAGCGTCGCGACGATATAGGCCAATGCCGCGCGGACATTCCTGGTATCGGCGGCGGAGAAGCGGCGAAGCTCGGCCAGCAGAATGGCAAGCGGCGGAATGGCGAGCAGATTGGAGAACTCGGCGCCGCGCACCTGCGCCAGCGCGATGATCCAGTTGACAGCGACCAGCGCCATCAGCACGGCATGCAGCCGGGCACGCTCACCGCGCAGCATGCGGACGATGCAAAGAATGATCGCCAGCAGGCCCGTGGCGTAGAAGGCGCCGAGCGTTTCCGGCTGGCGGTGCGCCAGCGAGACAATCGACTGCGCCTCCGTGACCTTGCTCAGCCAGAGCTGCACCAGCATCGGATCGAGATCGGCAAGCGGATTGCGCAGGCACTGCGGTGCGATCACCGCGGCCGTCGCGAAAACGACGGCACCATTGACCGCCAGCACGGCCAGACGCCAGGGCATGGACAGGCGGCTGGCAAACAGCGCGGACAGGAGCAGACAGACGCCGCCGACGCTGATGATGCTGTAGAAGCCGAGCGAGAGATTGTCGCAGGTGACGCTGGCATAGAGATACGGTGGCACCAGCGCGAGGAAGGCGGTGCTGACGGCAATCGTCAGCGTCAGGGCGAAGGCGCGGGCGGCGGGTGCGAAGACCTCGCCATCCCAGGCCCAGAGCCCGGCGACCGCCATGCAGGCGACGGCGACGAAAGGGGTTGTCTCCGCGCCGATGCCGAGCGCGATGGCAAGGGCGATGGCGGCAATGGCGAAATTGCGCGGCCGATACTGCTCGTCGCAGAGCATCGCGACGGAGAGAGCAACAAGACCGAGCTGCACATTGTCATGATCGATCGAGCCGGGCAGGAAGCGGCGCGAGGTCAGGATGAAGAGCGTCGTCAGGATCAGCGAGAAATGCATGCCTTCGACGCCGGCGATCCGCCGGCCGGCAAGACCCATGAAAAACATCAGCGGCAGCACGAGCATCAGCGGCCAGACGGTCAGGGCCGCCGCCTCCGCGTTTTCCGGCGCGAGGAACAGGCGGAAGACGGCAATCAGGCCGGCGATCGGCAGGTCGATGAAACGCGACCAGTGCATCAGCGTACCGCCATCCAGGCCGAGGCGGTATTGCATCATGTCGAACCAGCCCTGACCGCCCAGGAGATCGCGCACTTCGACCAGGCGCATGATGTCGTCGTTGTCGGGACCGACATAGTCGGTGGCGTGGCGATTGAAGACCAGCAGCACGGCAATGGTGACGAGGGCGTAGATCAGCGTGACGAGCACCGGCCGCGACCAGAGCGACGGTGCTTCCGTTTGCCCTGCAACGGCCGCTCCGCGCGATACTGCCAGCGTCTGCGCCATCTCGATAAAACCTCGTGTTCGAAGGACATCCGGGGCGTCACGCTAACCGCTGGCGATCAAGAAAGCGTAAAACGGGGCACTACGGCCGCCGATATCACGAGAATGTTCCCGCCGATCCCGCAACCCGCCATTTTTCGCCCGCAGCCATAGCGTCTTATTAACGCCCAGCAGGGTAAGTTCCCGTCCATTGGAACCGAGTCAAGTCACGCGTAAGAAGCGGCCAGAGACCATGTGGAATGAGAAGCTGAACATCGCCGTTCTCCTGCCCTGCTACAACGAGGCCGCCACGATCGGCGACGTCGTGCGCGGCTTTCGCACGGCGCTGCCGCAGGCCGCGATCTACGTCTACGACAACAATTCCACCGACGGCACCGCCCTGCATGCCATGCTGGCGGGCGCGACCGTCGTGCGCGAGCGCCGGCAGGGCAAAGGCCATGTGGTGCGCCGCATGTTCGCCGATATCGATGCCGACATCTATCTGATGGCCGATGGCGACGGCACCTATGCGCCCGACGATGCGGAAGAGCTGATCCGCACGCTGCTGACGGAAGGCTCCGACATGGTCGTCGGCACGCGCCGCAACGTTCACAACGACGCCGGCCGCCAGGGCCATGCCTTCGGCAACCGCATCTTCAACTGGCTCTACCGCACGATCTTCGGCCCGGATTTCACCGACATCTTCTCCGGCTACCGAGCCTTCTCGCGCCGCTTCGTCAAGAGCTTCCCGGCGGTTTCCGGCGGCTTCGAGATCGAGACGGAAATGTCGGTGCATGCCTCGCGGCTGAAACTGCCGGTCAGCGAGCTGGAGCTCGACTATGGCCGCCGGCCGGAAGGATCGCATTCCAAGCTCTCGACCTTCCGCGACGGCGGCAAGATCCTCTGGATGTTCGCCATGCTGATGAAGGAAACCCGGCCCTTTGCCTTCTTCGGCATTCTGAGCGCCATCGCCTTGGAGATGAGCATCGGCTTCATGATCCCGGTCTTCTTCGAATTCTTCGAAACCGGCTTCGTCTCGCGCATGCCGACCTGGGTGCTCTCCATGGCGCTGCTGATGATCGCCTTCATGCTGTTTAGCGCCGGGCTGATCCTTGATTCCGTCGCCCGCGCCCGCGCCGAACAGCTTCGCATCCACTATATGAGCCTGGCCAAACCGGCATCCCGCCAGATCGGCGACGAGCGGCCGCTCTACATGGTGGATCACCAGAAACCGGCAAGCCGGAGAAAAAGGGCCAAGGCGGCATGAAGAAGCTGCTTCGCTTCCTGATCGCCGGCGGTGTCGGCTTCGTGGTCGATGCGGGCGTGCTGCATCTGCTGCTTTGGTGCACGCCCTTCGGTCCGTTCGTCGGCCGGGCGGTGTCCATACCGAGCGCGCTGCTCGCCACATGGTTCCTCAACCGCAATTTCACCTTCGGCCGTTCCGGCCGCTCGCTGGCGGCCGAAGGCTTCCGCTATGGTTCGGTCGGCCTGACCTCGGCGCTGCTGAACTACGCCCTGTTCAGCTCGCTGCTGATGACCGTGCCGAGCCTGCGGCCGATCATCGCCTTGACGCTGGCATCGGCGGCGGCGACGGCGTTCAGCTTCTTCGGCTATTCACGCTTCGTCTTCCGCCACCGGCAGAACTCCTGAAGCAATTCCCGGAAAAGTGTGCCACGGTTTTCCGTCCGGAATTGCGTAAGAAAATAAGGGACCCTGTCAGACCGGCTCCCAGCCGTCCTTCTCGCTGGCGCGATAGATGGCATCGATGACCTTCTGGTTGAGCTTCGAGCTTTCCAGCGGCACGATCTCGGCGCCCTGGCCGAGCGCAGCCGAGGCGAAGGCTTCCGCCTCGCGCCGGTACTGGCGGCTGTCGGGAAAACGGAAGATCTGCGATTCGGAATGGCTGCGATTGGTCAGCTCCAGCTCCTCGGCGCCGTAGCGATCGGCATTGAAGGGCGACTTCACCTCGATGAAGCCCTCGGTGCCGTGGAAGACCATGACCTGACGGTTGGCCAGCTGCGTCGAGATGTAGAAGCTCATATCGAAATCGCCGAAATCGGCCTTGACGCTGGAATAGATGTCGGTGCCGAATTCCGGGTCACGCTCGGTGACCGCCTGGATGCGCAGGGGCTCGCGGCCGGTGACGAAGCGGGCCGTTATCGTCGGATAGACGCCGATATCGGGCAGGCCGCCGCCGCCGAGCGCCGGGATATTGCGCATGTTGCCGGCATCGCGGTTGAAATAGGTGAAAGCGCCCTGGATATGGCGCAGGCGGCCGATGGCGCCATCGGCGAGCAGCGCGCGCACCTTGCGCCAGACCGGCGCGTAGGTGACCATATAGGCCTCGCTCACCAGCACCTTGTTGCGATCGCGGGCGGCGATCAGGCTGTCGATCTCCTCGGCCTTCAGCGCAATCGGCTTTTCGCAGAGCACATGCTTGCCGGCATTCGCCGCCTTGATCGTCCATTCGACATGCTGCGAGGTCGGCAGCGGGATATAGACGGCATCGATCGTGTCGGAGGCGAGCATCTCCTCATAGGAGCCGAAGGCATGCGGCACGGAGAAGCGGTCCGCCATCTGCCGGGCGCGGGCAAGATCGCGGCTGGCGATCGCCGTCACCACGCAATTTTCCGCGTCCTGGATCGCGGGCACGACCAGCTCGCGGCCGATCTTGGCCGTCGACAGAATTCCGAAACGCAACATGATTTTTCTCCTGGAGCCTGATCCCGGCGCGGACGGCCGCAGAACGGCGATCGCGATACGGCTTTCCGGCGGGATCGTTTTGAACATGAGGGGTGGAGCGAAACGAAGGCCATCCCGCTCGAGACGAAACCGCAGCAACCTTATTCGGCCCCAGCCGACGGCGCAACGGCCTGCGACGATCGGCATCCTCAAAATGCGTCCTTCGCCGCATCAGATGATGTCCGGATTTGTCCGATTTTTGTCCTGGATCTGGCTTTCACGGCTTTCTATCGGCGCTTACTCTCGGTTATCCTTCAAACACAGGAGATACGGAAATGTCCCATGCCGATACTGCCCTCTTGGTCATCGATGTCCAGGAATCCTTTCGCCAGCGCCCCTATTGGCGCACGGACGACCTGCCGGCCTTCATCGACCGCCAGCAGGCGCTGATCGACGGCGCCAAGGCGCGCGGCATTCCGGTCGTGCAGATCTTCCACGTCGAAGAGAGCGATCCGCATTTCAGCGTGAAGAGCGGCTATGTCCGCAAGCTCGAGGAAATCTCACTGGAGGCCGACGCGGTCTTCCACAAGCGCCGCCATTCCGCCCTCGTCGGCTCCGGCCTCGACGTCTGGCTGGTGGAACACGGCATCCGCAAGCTGATCGTTTCCGGCATTCGCACCGAGCAATGCTGCGAGACGACGACGCGCCACGCCTCCGATCTCGGCTACGAGGTCGACTACGTCACCGAGGCGACGCTGACCTTCCCGATGACGCATGCCTCGGGCACGGTCTTCAGCACCGACGCTATCAAGAAGCGCAGCGAACTGGTGCTGTCGGGCCGCTTCGCCCGTATCGCAACGGTCGAGGAAGCCCTTGCCGCCGCGACCATCCGGAGCGCCGCATGAGCGAGAGCGGCAGACACCTCCATCGCCGCATCATCCCGGTCTATGTCGTCCTGCCGCCCTACACGCTGCTGATGGATGTCGCCGGGCCGGTGGAGGTGCTGCGCCGCGCCAATCTCGAACAGGAGGACATCCTGTTCGACTATCGCTTCATCGCCGCCCGGCCGTCGCAGACGACGTCGGTCGGGCTGACGCTTGCGGACCTCTCCCCCTTGCCGGATCATATTCCCGATGGCGCCCACGTCGTCGTCTCCGGCAGCGTGACGCCGCCGGCCGACGCCGAGGATGTCGAGCCGGAGCTGGATGTCCTGACGGCCTGGCTGAAGGCGGCCATCCGGCCCGGCATCACGCTGATCACCATCTGCTCCGGCGCCGTGCTTGCCGCCCGCGCCGGTCTGCTCGACGGCCACGCCTGCACGACGCATGCTGCCTGCCTCGAAGAGGTCCGGCACTATGCCCCGACCGCGCGGGTGCTCGACAACCGGCTCTATGTCGAGGATCGCGAGCGCTATTCCAGCGCCGGCATCACCACCGGCACCGACCTGATGCTGCATATCGCCTCCAGGCTGACTTCGCCGATGACGGCGCTGACGATTGCCCGCCACATGGTCGTCTACATGCGCCGCACCGGCGCCGAACCGCAGCTTTCGCCCTGGCTCAGCGGCCGCAACCACGTCCATCCCGCCATTCATCGCGTGCAGGATGCGATCATGGCCGACCCGGCTCACAACTGGTCGCTGTCCGAACTCGCCGGCATCGGCGCGATGAGCGCGCGGCATATTTCCCGGCTGTTTCAGGAGCATGCCGAATTGTCGGTGACGGCCTATGTCAATCTGATGCGCGTCACGCTTGCCCGCGATGTGCTCGCCAATTCGCGGCTAGACATGGAGCGCGTGGCGGAAAAATCCGGCTTCGCCTCGCCACGGCATATGCGGCGGGTCTGGTCGAAATACAACGAATTGCCGCCCAGCCACTACCGGCGATCCGCAGCCGAATAAAGAAAACGCCCGAGCATGATGCCGAAAAGTGTAAGCGGTTTTCCGCCGACATCATGCTCTGTTTTTTGATTCTAGAGCGGATTCAAATTTTAGGTCGATCCGACCTAAAATTATCCGCCTCTAGTGGCATTTCCATTGGTAGGACGATAGCTTCGTTCGTCCCCTCCCGCCGACGCCTTCCGCGCCGGCCCCTCGCCCACCTGATTTGGAGAGCCAATATGGAAACGCGCAAGCTTGGACGCACCGACCTTTTCGTCGCCCCGATCGTCTTCGGCGGCAACGTCTTCGGCTGGACGGCCGATGAGAAAACCTCCTACGCATTGCTCGACGCCTTCTTCGACGCCGGCTTCAACACGATCGACACCGCCGACGTCTATTCAAGCTGGGTGCCCGGCAACAAGGGCGGCGATTCCGAGGAGATCATCGGCAAATGGCTGAAGCAGGGCCGCGTCGCCCGCGACAAGGCCATCATCATCACCAAGGTCGGCTCGGAGATGGGACCCGGCAAGAAAGGTCTGAAGGCCGATTACATCCTGCAGGCGGTCGACGCCTCGCTGAAGCGGCTGCAGACCGACTATATCGACCTCTATCTCTCGCACTGGCCGGACCCGGAAACGCCGCATGAGGAGTCCCTTGCCGCCTATGCCAAGCTGAAGGAACAGGGCAAGATCCGCCATGTCGGCTGCTCCAATCTCGACGCGGCGCAATTGCAGGCCTCGCTCGATGCCGCCGCCAAGGCCGGCCTGCCGCGCTACGACGTGCTGCAGCCGGAATATAATCTCTACGCGCGCGCCAGTTTCGAAGGCCCGCTGGCGGATCTCTGCGTCAGGGAGGAGATCGGCGTCATCACCTATTTCAGCCTCGCCGCCGGCTTCCTCACCGGCAAGTATCGCAGCAAGGCGGATACCGAGGGCCGGGCGCGCGAAAACCGCGTGGCGGCCTATCTCGACGACAAGGGTCTGCGCATCCTCGCCGCGCTCGACAAGGTTTCGGCCGAAACCGGTGCGAAGCCGGCGGAGATCGCGCTTGCCTGGCTCCTGCGCAAGCGCGGCGTCACCGCCCCGATCGCCAGCGCCACCAGTCTTGGCCAACTTGACGCACTGATCAATTCGGCGAAGCTTTTGCTTTCCGACGAAGCCATGGCCCTGCTCGACAAGGCCGGAGAATAAAACAAAACTGCAAGACTATAGAGAGCGTGCTCCACATAGTCTTGCATTCAGGGGGACGGAGAAATGGCGCAACTAAGCACAACGCCTGTGCGATTTAGTGTGGATGCTTCGGATGAAGAGATACTTTCGGCGGTGAGACAATGGTGCGACGTCATGGCCGCCGAAGATTATGACCGCGCTTTGGCCATGGTCGAAGCACCCGATTGGACTGCGGGCCTGCTGCGGGAGGTCGTGACGGCCTACGAAGCGCCACAGACATCCGAGAAGACGAACAAAGTTACGTCGCTCGCCACTGCCCGCTATCGCCCTGGCGACGAACCGGTCAACAATCCTTGGCCGCGACATATCGTTGATCGCTCCGCCTCATTGGACGGAGCCGAGGATATTTCAGTCTGGTTCGATCTTCCTCTCGACGGCTACTGGAGTGATCTGACGGCAACTTTCGACTTGAAGCGGGAGGGAGACGCGCTTCTTCTCTCGCTGGACGATATTCATGTGATGTGAGCACCGCCTCTTTAGGAGGCAAGGCAAGCCTTCCCAGTCAACGGAAGCGACGAATCATTCATGACAGCATCAATCCGCAGCGCCAGACCTGAAGACGAAGCCCGCTGGCGCAAGCTCTGGGCCGGCTATCTCACCTTTTATCGCACCGACCTCACACCCGATATCACCGACATGACATGGCGCCGGGTCTTCGATCCGGCGTCCGCCATCTTCATGCGCGTCGCCGAAGTCGATGGCGAGGTCAAGGGTTTCGCGCTTTGCCTGACGCATGAAGGCACATGGATCAGAACGCCGGAATGCTATCTCGAAGACCTCTTCGTCGAGGAGACCACGCGCGGCCAGGGCATCGGCCGGGCGCTGCTGGACGACCTTGTCGAGCTTTGCCGGAAGAACGGCTGGGCGCGGCTCTACTGGCATACCGAGGAAACGAATGCCACGGCGCGCAAGCTCTACGACAGCTACATCAAGAGTGATGGTCTTATCCGCTACCGCATCAAGTTCTGAGTTTTGGCAGCCCTTGATAGAGAGCGGAATGATTGCCCTCCCAGTTCGCCATGCCCGGCTTGGTCAGCATGCCGCGCGGGCTGACATAGCTCTGGATCACCCGCATCGGCCGCTCGTGCCATTGGATATTGAAGGCCCATAGCTTGGGGAAGAAGCAGAGCGAGGCATAGGGCAGGTGGTCGTGAATCCACCATGCCAGTTTCCGCCAGTCGCCTTCCTCACGGCAATGATCGATCAGCCAGGGCACGACGATGCAGACGGCGGCACCCATGCAGCCGTCGAGATCGCGCATGTCCCAGATGTGATGCGCGGCGGTATGGGCATTGGTCGAGCAGTTCAGTCCGTTCTTATTGCCGAAGGCGTTGACCTCCGGCGAGCGATAGCCCGAACGGATATGTAGCCGGCCAAATGTCGCTTCCAGCGGCTCCAGCAGTTCCTCGCAAAGCCGGCGGCCGCTTTCGATCGCCAGGTCGGGGTTCTCGGGGATATTGGGGATGCGATAAAAATCCGCGATCTCCGAATGCAGGAAATCGCGGAAGAAGAAATTCCTCGACAATCTGACGCGCCCGAGTTCCTCGAGCCCCTTCATCGATCCCGGCTTTCTCATTTTACGCTTCCCTCCTCGATCCATCCGATCAGTCGAGACGACTTATGGCATGGCCGCCACCCGATTTCCGTCAGCAGTCGCACCAAGGCAACTCCGGGAAGCCGGACAGGCGCCGGCCGCTAAGGCCCGCTGTATCGGAAGAAATCGATGAAGGCCCTGAGCGCGGGCCGCATCTGGCGGCGGCTCGGATAATAGATGCAGAAGCCGGGATAGGGCGGACACCAGTCCTCCAGCACGCGGATCAGCCGGCCCTCGGCCAGTTCCTGCGCCACCCGTATGTCGAAGAAATAGGAAAGGCCGGCGCCATTGAGCGCCGCCAGAACCGCGAGCCGGTCCTCGCCGACGATCAGAGGTCCTTCGACGGCAACGATCAGCGCGCGGCCGTCCTTCTCGAATTCCCAGCGATAGATCGAGCCATCGGTAAAACGCCGCTTGATGCAGCGATGATGCGCGAGATCGCGCGGATGCAGGGGTTTCGGATTGCTCTCGAAATAGGCCGGGGAACCGGCGATGACGGTGCGGATATCCGGCGAGATCTTAACTGCGATCATGTCGCCTTCTATGCTTTCCTCCAACCGAATACCGGCGTCAAAGCCTTCCTTGACGATATCGCTGAAACCGTCCTCGTTGGCGATCTCCAGCGTGATGTCGGGATAGGTGTTGAGGAAATCGCCAAGCCGCGGCGCCATCAACAGGTCCGAGGCAAAGCGCGGGGCGGTGATGCGCAGCGTGCCCGCCGGGCGGCCACGGGTGGCCAGCGTATCCTCCAGCGCGATATCGATCTCCTCCAGCGCCGGCGCCAGTCTTTCAAGCAACGCCTGGCCCTCCTCCGTCGGGAGCACGCTGCGGGTGGTGCGGGCAAGCAGCCGCACGCCGAGGCTTTCCTCCAGGCTCGATACGGCGTGACTGACGGCGGAGGGCGCGATCGACAGTTCCTTGCCGGCGGCGCGGAAGCTGCGATGGGCGGCGACGGCGGCGAAAACCGCCAATTGGGAAAGCTGGGTTCGGTTCATTGATCTAAATTATAGAACAGCCTGTTAGAATTTGCATGGGTTTTCGTTCATTATCGAGCCGCCTATCTTCCCCTTGTCAGCGCGGACGGCGAGCCCGCCGCATCCGATCGCAACAAAGCCCAAGAGGAAGATGACAATGAAAACCCGCAAGCTTGGCAAGGATCTCACCGTTTCCGCCGTCGGCCTCGGCTGCATGGGCATGAGCTTCGCCTATGGCGCTGCCGATGAACAGGAAGCGGTCAAGACGCTGCACCGCGCCGTCGAGCTCGGCGTCAATTTTTTCGACACGGCCGAGGTCTATGGCCCTTTCACCAATGAGGAGCTGGTCGGCAAGGCGCTGAAACCGGTGCGCGACCGCGTCGTCATCGCCACGAAATTCGGCTTCAAGCTCGACCTCACGAAGCCCGGCCCGGCCGCCATAATCGGTGTCGACAGCCGGCCGGAACATCTGAAGCAGGTAGCCGAAGCCTCGCTGAAGCGGCTCGGCACCGACGTCATCGACCTCTTCTACCAGCACCGCGTCGATCCGAACGTGCCGATCGAGGACACGGTCGGCGCCATGGCGGAGCTGGTGCGGCAAGGCAAGGTTCGCACGCTCGGCCTGTCGGAAGCGGGAGCGGCTACCATCCGCCGCGCACATGCGGTGCATCCGATCGCCGCCGTGCAGAGCGAATATTCGCTCTGGAGCCGCGATCCGGAGGCGGAAGTGCTTGCCGTCTGCCGCGAACTCGGCATCGGCTTCGTGCCCTACAGCCCGCTCGGCCGCGGCTTCCTCACCGGGGCGATCCGCAAGCCGGACGAACTTGCGGCCGACGATTTCCGCCGCAGCCTGCCGCGCTTCCAGGACGAGAATTTCGACGCCAATGCCGCCCTGGTCTCCAGGCTTGAGGCTCTAGCGGAGGACAAGGGCGTGACGGCAGCGCAACTGGCGCTTGCCTGGGTGCTGCATCAGGGCGATGACATCGTGCCGATCCCCGGCGCCCGCAAACTGCATCATCTCGAACAGAACGCCGCTGCCGCCGATATCGTTCTTTCCCCCGGCGAGCTCGCCGAACTGAGCGATATCATCCCGCTCGAGCAGGTCGCCGGCAAGCGCTATACCGACGCCTCGCTGGCCATGACGAATATCTGAATTGCCGTCGCGCATCCAACGCGCAACAGGGCATCGGCTTTCCGGCCGGTGCCCTTTTTCTTTGCCTAGACCACCAAGGGAGAGGCGTCCGGGAGAGAATCTCCAGCCGTGTATCCGCTACATCTTGTCCGTGTCATTTTGTGCGCCAGATATAGCGCTATAGTCGCAAACCGCGCATTCAATTCTCCACGCTTGGTTGACAAACCAGCCTGAAATTTGAAGAGTGCGGCCAATCAAAACGGACAGCGTTGGGGGGACTTATGTCTAAGCGCGCGTTTCTCGGATTTTCCGCTCTTCTTCTTTCCACCTTCTCCATTCTGCTGCCGGCAACGGCCGCCGAAACCAAGCGCCAGGTGGTCACCACCCCGGACGGCGATTACTTCGGCTTCGACCTGCGCACAGAGCAGAACGTCACGCTCGAGCAATGCTCGGCCTCCTGCATCGGCGACAAGTCCTGCAAGGCCTTCACCTATAATCCCAAGGTGAAATGGTGCTTCCTGAAGACCGATTTCAACCAGCTCAACAGCTTCCCCGGTGCCATCGCCGGCAAGATCGTCGAAGCGGCGGCCAACGAGCCCGATATCGGTGCGGCCCCCGCGCTTCCCTTCCTCTCGGACGACTTCGTCCAAAGCGCCCGCGGCGCCAAGGACAGGCTGACGCTCGGCAACGAGCTGAAGGGCCAGGGCGTCGAAAGCCTGATCGCGCTCGGCCGCATCGAACTGACTTCCGGCAATGTCAACAATGCGCTCAACGCCTTCCAGGGCGCGCTGTCGCTCAATCCCGACAATGGCGATCTCTGGGTGGAGATGGCGCGCGCCGCCAATACGGTGACGAACGACACCTCGCTCGCAACGCAGGCGGCCTATGCCGCGCTCAACGGCTATCAGCTTTCCCGCACGACCAACAGCCGCGCCGACGCGCTTGCCGTTCTCGCCACCGCGCTGCAGAACGCCCAGAACTACCGTCAGGCGCTGAGCGCCTATAAGGCCAGCCTCGCCCTGACGAGCTCCGCCGCCGTCCAGGCCGCCTATGACGATCTGCGCGCCCGTCAAGGCTTCCGCGTCACCGGCAACACGCTCGACAACGACAATGCCTCGCCCCGCGCCTGCGTGCAGTTCTCCGAAAAGCTGGTGAAGAACGGCGTCGACTATACGCCTTTCGTGACCGTCAACGGCGCCGCGCCGAAGGGTGTCGACGCCAAGGACAACCAGATCTGCGTCGAAGGCCTGGAATTCGGCCAGCATTACCGCGTTTCGCTGCGCGCCGGCCTGCCCTCCTCCGTCGATGAGAACCTGGCCACCCAGGTCAATATCGACGTCTATGTCCGCGACCGCTCGGCCTCCATCCGTTTCACCGGCGACAATTTCGTGCTGCCGTCGACCGCCCGGCGCGGTATACCGATCGTCTCGGTCAACACCAACAGCGCCAATCTGAAGCTCTATCGCATCGGCGACCGCAACATCGCCCAGCTTCTCGCCAATTCGCAGTTCCTGACCCAGATGAGCGGCTACAGCGCCCAGAGCATCCAGGATACCAACGGCGAACTGGTCTGGCAGGGTTCGATCGAGATCAAGCAGGACCTGAACAAGGACGTCGTCACCAGCTTTCCCGTCGACGAGGCGCTGCCGCAGCGCAAGCCCGGCGTCTATGTCCTGACGGCGGTCGCGGCGAATGGCGGCAGCGAGGAATGGGACACGCAGGCGACGCAATGGTTCGTGGTCTCCGATATCGGCATCACCACCTATGCCGGCACGGACGGGCTGAACGTCTTCGCCCGCTCGCTCGGCAGCGCCAAGCCGATCGCCGGCGTTACGCTGCAATTGCTCGCCAAGAACAACGAGATCCTCGGCACCGCCAAGACCGATGCCAACGGCCGCGCCACCTTCAGCGCCGGGCTGATGCGCGGCACGGCGGGCATGACGCCGGCCGTCATCACTGCCCAGAACGGCGCGCAGGATTACGTCTTCCTCGACATGACCCGCGCCGGCTTCGACCTTTCCGACCGCGGCGTCGCCGGCAGAACCGCGCCCGGCGCCATCGACCTGCTCGCCTGGACGGAACGCGGCATCTACCGCGCTGGCGAGACGGTGCATGCTTCCGCGCTTGCCCGCGACGTCAGCTCCAAGGCGGTCGAGAACCTGCCCCTTACCTTCGTCTTCCTGCGCCCCGACGGCGTGGAGGATCGCCGCGTCGTCGTCGCCGGCGAAAAGCTCGGCGGCTACAATGTCGACCTGGCGCTGCAGCAGACAGCCATGCGCGGCAGCTGGACTATGAACATCTACACCGACCCGAAGGGCGCCTCCATCGGCTCGCAGACCTTCCTCGTCGACGACTTCGTGCCGGATCGCATCGAATTCGACATGAAGAGCGAGGCCAAGGCGATCGAGGTCGGCAAGCCGACGCCGGTCAATATCGAAGGGCGTTATCTCTACGGCGCACCGGCCGCGGGCCTCAGCCTAGAAGGCGAGGTGACGCTGAAGCCGACGCGCCAGAGCGACGATTACAAGGGCTATCAGTTCGGTCTCGCCGACGAGGGCGCCGGGCAGAATGCCAGCGACGACAGCGATGGCGACAGCAGCGACAACAAGGCGGAAAGCACGCAGGTCGCGCTCGAAGACCTGCAGGCGCTGGACGAGGACGGCAAGACCACCTTCAACGTCACCATCAGCGATACGCCTTCGACGACGCAATTGCTCAATGCCAACATCACCGTCCGCATGCAGGAGGCCGGCGGCCGCGCCGTCGAGCGCTCGCTGACGCTGCCGGTCAAGGCGGATGGGCCGCGCATCGGCATCAAGCCGGAATTCGACGGCGATCTCGCCGAGAATTCCATCGGCAAGTTCCATGTGATCGCCGTCGGCCAGGACGGCCGCAAGCAAGCCATGCGGGGCCTGACCTGGAAGCTGCTCAGCGTCGAGCGCGACTATCAGTGGTATCGCTCCGGCAACAGCTGGAAATACGAGCCGGTCATCTCCACCAAGCAGGTCGCGGTCGGCACCGTCGACGCCACCGCCGACGGCGTGGAAATCTCCGCGCCGGTCACCTGGGGCCGCTACCAGCTGGAGGTGAGCACGGCCGACACCGACGGTCCGGAATCCAGCGCCGAGTTCAATGCCGGCTGGTATGTCGCCTCGACCTCGACCGAGACGCCGGACGCATTGGAAATCGCGCTCGACAAGGACAGCTATCATATCGGCGACACGGCGAAGCTCAGGGTTACCTCGCGCTATGCCGGCCAGCTGATGGTGACGGCCGGCGCCGAGACACTGATCTCGACGACCACGGCCGAAATCGGCGCCACCGGCGGCGAGGTCGATATCCCCGTCACCGCCGAATGGGGCGCCGGCACCTATTTGACCGCCACCCTCTTCCGTCCCGGCGAAGCCCAGGAAAGCCGCATGCCGATGCGCGCCATCGGCATCAAATGGGCGCCGGTCGATCCCGGCGAACGCAAGCTGCAGGTGAAGCTCGACGCGCCGGCGAAGACCCTGCCGCGCCAGCCGCTGACTATCGGCCTGCAGGTGACGGGCTCCGGCGCCAATGAGGACGCCTATGTGACGGTTGCCGCCGTCGATGTTGGCATCCTCAACCTGACGCGCTACCAGCCCCCGGCTCCCGACGACTGGTATTACGGCCAGCGCCAACTCGGCCTTGAAATCCGCGACCTCTACGGCCGGCTGATCGACGGTTCCCTCGGCGCCACCGGCAAGCTGCGCACCGGCGGCGACGGCGGCCAGGCCGCGCTGCAGGCAAGCCCGCCGACCGAAAAGCTGGTGGCCTTCTTCTCCGGCCCGGTCAAGCTCGATGCCGAGGGCAAGGCCAATGTCAGCTTCGACATTCCGCAATTCAACGGCACGGCGCGCCTGATGGCCGTCGCCTGGTCGAAGACCGGCGTCGGCCATGCGACGCAGGACGTCGTCATCCGCGATCCGGTCGTCGTCACCGCCAGCCTGCCGAGGTTCCTCGCTCCGGGGGACAAGGCCAATCTGCGGCTCGACATCGCCAATACCGATGCGCCGGCCGGCGACTACAAGCTGGCGGTCACCGGCAACGCCGCCGTCGCCATCGATGCCGGCGCCGCGCAGCAGACGATCAACCTGCAGCCGGGCGGCAAATACGACATAACCCTGCCGTTGACCGGCGGGCAGCCGGGGGCAGGCACGGTCTCGATCAACCTGTCCGGCGCCTCCGGCCTGTCGCTCGACCAGACGGTGGAGCTGCCGGTCCGCCCGGCGCAGCTGCCCTTGACGACACGGCGGCTCGTGACGCTCGCGCCCGGCAAAAGCCTGACGGTCAATGCAGCGCTTCTCGCAGACAGCGTGCTGCCCGGCGCGTCGGTCAGCGTCAATGTCAGCCGCTCCAGCGCCTTCGACGTGCCGGCGCTGCTGATGAGCCTCAGCCGCTATCCCTATGGCTGCGCCGAACAGACCGCCAGCAGCGCCATGCCGCTGCTCTATTTCAGCGAGCTGGCGAAGAAGAACGGCCTGGCGGACGACACGGAAATCCGCCAGCGCATCCAGGATGCGATCTATCGCGAAATGTCCTACCAGTCCTCCACCGGCAGCTTCGGCCTCTGGGGACCGGGCTCCGGCGATCTCTGGCTCGACGCCTATGTCACCGATTTCCTGACGCGGGCCCGCGAAGAGCAATATGCCGTGCCCGACCAGGCCATGGCGCAGGCGCTGGACAATCTTCAGAACGCGCTGAGCGCCAATACCAACGTCAAGGACAACGGCAACGAGATCGCCTATGCCCTCTATGTGCTCGCCCGCAACAAGCGGGCCTCGATCAGCGACCTGCGCTATTATGCCGACACGCTGCTGAACGACTTCCCGACGCCGCTGTCCAAGGCGCATCTGGCGGCGGCGCTGGCGCTCTATGGCGATGCCCAGCGCTCGCGCAACATCTTCGTCGATGCCTTGCAGATGTCGGAGAAGGCGGCGGTGACCAACGTCAGCTTCGCCCGCTCGGATTACGGCTCGTCGCTGCGCGACGGCGCCGCCGTGCTGGCGCTCGCCGCAGAAAGCCGCCCCGTGCCGCCGATCATTCCGGAGCTGGCGACCGTGGTCGGCAAGGAATGGCAGACGAAGAACTACACCAGCACCCAGGAACAGACCTGGATGCTGCTGGCCGCCCGCGCGCTCCAGACCGGCGATGACGGCCTGACGGTCGACGTCAACGGTGCGGCCCATAGCGGCACCTATATGGCGCAGATGACGGGCGAAGCGCTGATCGGCCATCCGCTGACGGTCACCAACACCAGCCGCCAGCCGCTCGCCGCCGCCGTCACGACGGTCGCCGCCCCGGCGGCGCCGCTGCCGGCCGGCGGAAACGGCTTCACCATCGAGCGCAAATACTACACGCTCGACGGCGAGGAGGCGAATGTCAGCCAGGCACAGCAGAACGAGCGCTATGTGGTCGTCCTGCACGTCACCGAGACCAACGACTGGCCGCAGCGCATCCTGGTCACCGATCTCCTGCCCGCCGGCTTCGAGATCGACAATCCGAGCATCGTCAACAGCGCGCAGTTGGGCAGCTTCGACTGGCTCAGCGACGTTGAGCCGGCTCATGTCGAATTCCGCAACGACCGTTTCGTCGCCGCCTTCGACCAGACCGGTGGCGACCGCGACCTGAGCTTCGCCTATGTCGTGCGCGCCGTCACCCCCGGCACCTATGACCTGCCGGCCGCCCAGGTGGAGGACATGAG
>JASGEG010000287.1:0-8980 GCA_047606605.1 Rhizobium sp. | reverse complement strand
CGACGGTATAGTCGCGCGGCAGCAGAATCCCGACATCCGGATGGCGGGAGGCCCAGTCCGCCGCATAGGAGCCGAGAATATTGTAGCCGAGGATGAACCGTCCGTCCGACACCCGTTCCAATATGGCCTGGCTTTCGGAATAGAGCTTGACGCCCGCCTCCCCCATCGCGCTGATGACGGACCATATGTCGCTGAACTGTTCCTGATCGCGCGCCATGAACAGATGTCCCACTCCCGACCGTTCGATGTCGTAGGTGCCGATCCGCCCGAAGACCGTATCGTTGTTTTTCCGAAGGAAATCGACCAGTTCGGCGCGGGTGCCAGGCGGTTCGCGGCCGATGAAGCTCGGCTTGTGATAGACGAAGACGGCCGGTTCGAAGGTGAGCGCATAGGAGGTGTTGTGCCAGTTCGCCCAGCCCGGCCATATGCCGCTGAGCGGCAGATCGCTGCGCTGGGCATAGCCGTTATTGCCGAGCTTGACCTGAAGGTCCATGGCGGAGGAGAAGGCGAAGTCGGCGGTCTTCTGCCCGCTGTCGGTTTCCCGGACGATGCGGTCGTAGATTTCGCCGGTCAGCATGTCCTCATAGGAAATTGCCACGTCCGGATTGGCGGCCTGGAACCCCTCGAGCATCGGCCGCGCCAGCGGCTCGTCCAGCGACGAATAGATCTTCAAGATGCGCGCATCGGCCGCCGCCGATGGTGCGGGCAGGAAAATGGCATCGGCCCTTGCCGGCAAGATCGAGGCGACGAGAATGAAAAAGCAGTGGAGGAGACGCATGCCGGCGATAGTGCCGAAAGGCGGGCATGTTCACAAGTACGGCGCGCATGTCTAATCTGCCGCCAAAGGAGAAGGATGTGCGACTGCTTCTGGTGGAGGACAATGAAGCGCTGGCGGATGGGCTCCTGGCCATTCTGCGCGGCAGCGGCTATGCCGTCGATGTCGTCGGCGACGGCGTATCGGCGCTGGCCGCCGTCACGGCCGAAAGTTTCGATCTCGTCATTCTCGACCTGAACCTGCCCGAAATGGACGGGCTGGACGTGCTGAAGGCCATTCGCGGCCGCCAGAACCGGGCGGCCGTGCTCATCCTGACGGCGCGCGGCACGCCGGAGGAGCGTGTGCGTGGCCTCGATCTCGGGGCGGACGACTATCTGACCAAGCCCTTCGACGTCAGCGAACTGGAAGCGCGCATCCGGGTGTTGCTGAGACGGCAGGCCGGATCGAGGACATCGACCGTCGAATTCGGCAGCGTCACCTTCGATCTCGCCTCGCGCGCCTTTTCCGCATCCGGCACCCGCATCGATATCCCCAGCCGCGAGCGTGCCGTGCTGGAAACGCTCTTTCTCAGAGCCGGCAAGGTGGTGTCGAAGGAAGCGATCATGCAGTCGCTGATCGGCTTCGACGAGGATCTCAGCACCAATGCGATCGAGCAATATGTCAGCCGGCTGCGCCGCCGCCTGACGCCGCACGGGCTGACGGTGAAGACGGCGCGCGGTATCGGCTATTATGTCGACCGCTGTTCCGACGAGCCGGCATGACGCTGCGTTTCGGCCATTCGCTCCGCGCGCGCCTGTTGGCCTGGCTTCTGATCGCCACCATGATCATGGGTGTGGTGGCGCTGCTCGATACCTGGTTCGATGCGGTCAAGACCGCGCTGACCGTCTCCGACCGTGTTCTCGTCGGATCGGCCCTGGCGATCGCCGAGCGGGTCGTGGTCGGAGAAAACGGCGCCTTGGAAGTCGATATCCCCTATGTGGCGCTGGAAATGCTGACATCGGCCGCGCAGGACCGTGTGTTCTACAGGGTGGACGGCCCGCCCGGCACCTTCATCACCGGCTATCAGGCGCTGCCGGTCGTGACCCTGCAGAACGGGCAGGCCAGCGCCTTTGCCGACGACACCTTCCGTGGCGAGCCGATCCGGGTCGTGACGCTGCAACGCTCCGCCTCGACCGGCATCCGCTCCGTTCCCTTCCTGGTGAGCGTGGCCGAGACCACCATCGCCCGCCAGCAGCTGTCCCAGACGATCCTGCTTCGCTCCGCCCTCCGGCTCCTGCTGATGATCGTCGGAGCCGGGGCCGGCGTCTGGATCGCGGTGAGCGTTTCCCTGCACCCGCTCAACCGGCTGGGACAGGCGATAGCACAGCGCAGCCCGGACGATTTGAGCCCGATCGAGGAAGCCGCGCCGAGCGAAGTCGAAGGGCTGGTGACGACGGTCAATTCCTTCATGGTGCGGCTCGAGGGTGCGCTGAATGCGCTGCGCCAGTTCGCCGGCAATACCAGCCATCAGTTGCGGACGCCGCTCGCCGTCGTGCGCACCCAGCTTGCGCTGGCGCAAAGGGCCGGCTCGCTCGATGAAGCGCTCGGCGCCGTGCGCAAGGGCGATCAGTCGGTCGCCCGCGCCGAACGCATCCTGATGCAGATGCTGACGCTGGCCCGGCTGGATGCCACCGCCACCAGAGGGCAACAGCGCAACGAGGCGATGGACCTGACGCTCAAGGCGCAGGAGGTGACCGCCGATCATGTCCCGACCGCGACCGAAGCCGGCATCGATCTCGGCTTCGAGGGCGAAGGTGAGGTGCTGGTGCATGCCGAACCGCTGCTGATCGAGGAACTGCTGCGAAACCTCATCGAGAATGCCATCGCCTATGCCGGCCATGACGCCATCGTCACGGTGCGCTCGATCCGGGACGCGACCACCGCCCGCCTCGAAGTGGAAGACGATGGCCCCGGTATCCCGCCGGAACGGCGAGGCGCGATGTTCAGCCGCTTCACGCGCGGCGACTGGCCGAAGACGAGCGGAACGGGGCTGGGACTGCCCATCGTCGAGGAGATCGCCGCGCTCTATGGCGCGAGCGTCAGACTCGATGCGGGAGAGGCGGGCAAGGGATTGAAAGTAATCGTCACCTTCCGGCTGGCCGACCCGGCAATGGCAGGCTGACACAGTCTGATCGCGGCGCTGCGCCGGGGATCAGGCATTATCATCAGGCATTGCGGGCATAGTCCTCGAGATTGCGCATCAACAGGGCGACCACCCTGTCGCGCAGGGGATCGCGCACGCCTTTCACCCAGGCGGCCGAGAGCGGAAGCTGGGTCATGGCACCGTCGGTCTTTGTCTTGAGCGGCAGATACCGGACGCCGCTGACGCTCAATCGCGAGGTCCAGCGCGGAACGATCGCAAGGCCGATATCGGCCGCCACCAGATTGACGATCGTCTGCTTCTCATCCGCCACCTGCGCGATGCGGACATGCATTCCGGCATCGGTGAAAAGCTTGATCGTCAGATCGTGACTGTGCGGCCGCGAGCGTCTGTCAGGAACGATGAGCGGCTCGTTCTCCAGTTCCTCTATGTCGATATGGTCCCGGTCCGCCAGCCGGTGGCTCGCCGCCATGGCGACGACGACGGTTTCGTTGAACAGGCGTTGCAGCTTTATCCTGCGATCGACGGTCTCCGGCAGCCGGATGAAGGCGAGATCGAGACGCCCGGACTGCAGCCTGGGCAACAGCTTCACCGTCTTTTCCTCAAGCAATTGTACGGACACATCGGGATCGCTCAGTTTCAGGTCATGGAGAAGCTGAGGAATGAGGCCAGCGGCGGCGCTGTCGATGGCACCGATCCTGACCTCGGTCCGCTGCCCCTGACGGGTCTGCTGAAAGCGGCTTCGAACGTCATCGACACGCGACACGATCTGACGGGCGTCGTCCAGCAGCCGCCTGCCTTCATCCGTCAAGAGGACATGCCGTGTGGTCCTCTCGATGATGCGCGCGCCGAGCGCTTCCTCCAGAAGCCGGATTTCGCGGCCGAGCGAGGCGGGCAGAATGCCGAGCTTCTGCGCGGCCTTGCCGAAATGCAGCTCTTCGGCCACCGCCAGGAAGCACCGCAACTGCTTGATTTCCAAGGCTCTCCCTCCATTATTATATCAATAATTTATATAATTTCGGTTTCGTTGTCCATGAGGGTTTTCTCCCGCATCGTTTGGATGAAGGCGCAGGAGGCGCGCCGACACCATCATTCTGGGAGGAAATGGCCGTGGCCAATGATCTGGAAAGGCGCGTACTGCGCAAGATAACGATTCGCATCGTTCCCTTTATCATGCTGCTCTATCTCATCGCGTTCCTGGACCGCGTGAACATCGGTTTCGCGGCGCTGGAGATGAACAAGGAGCTCGGCTTCTCGTCGACCGTCTTCGGCTTCGGCGCCGGCATCTTCTTTCTCGGCTATTTCCTCTTCGAAGTGCCTTCCAACCTCATTCTCAACAAGGTCGGCGCGCGCATCTGGATTGCCCGGGTGATGATCAGCTGGGGCATCGTTTCGGGCCTGATGGCCTTCGTGCATGGGGCGACCAGCTTCTACATCCTGCGTTTCCTCCTCGGTGTGGCCGAGGCCGGCTTTTTTCCCGGCATCATCCTCTATCTGAGCTTCTGGTTTCCGGCCCGCCGCCGCGCCGCCGTCACCGCGCTTTTCATGGCCGCCGCTCCCCTTTCGACCGTCCTCGGCTCGCCGATCTCCGGCGCGCTGATGGAACTGCACGGCGTGATGGGCCTTGCCGGCTGGCAGTGGATGTTCCTGATCGAAGCGGCACCGGCTATCATCTTCGGCGTGGTCGTGCTGTTCTACCTGACCGACCGCCCAAACAAGGCCAAATGGCTGCCGGACGAAGAGCGCAACTGGCTGGTGAAAACCATGGACGACGAGCAGAGGGCCACCGGCGTCAAGGCAAGCCACAGCATCTGGGCGGGATTGCTCGACATGCGCGTGCTTGCACTCGCTCTCGTCTATTTCGGCACCTCGGCCGGTCTCTACACGCTCGGCATCTGGGCGCCGCAGATCATCAAGAAATTCGGCCTTTCCTCGCTGCAGGTCGGCTTCCTGAACTCGATCCCCGCCATCTTCGCCGTCGTCGCCATGGTCTTCTGGGCGCGCCATTCCGACCGGACCGGCGAGCGCACCTGGCATGTCGTGCTCGCCTGCCTTCTGGCGGCGGCGGGCCTTGCATTCGCCGCAGGCGCGACGGGCGTGCTTGCGGTGCTCATCGCACTCACCCTGGTCAATATCGGCATCAGCTGCTCGAAGCCGCCGCTGTGGAGCATGCCGACGCTGTTCCTGTCCGGCCCGGCCGCAGCGGCAGGCATCGCCACCATCAATTCCATCGGCAATCTCGGTGGCTTCGTCGGCCCCTCGATGATCGGCTGGATCAAGGATCTGACGGGCGGCTTTGCCGGCGGTCTGTGCTTCGTCGCCGGGCTGCTGATCCTGTCGGCGGCGCTGACGCTCATCCTGTCCCGCGCCACCGCCAGGGCATCCTCGGTCCCGGCAACCGGCCACCGGTCGTAAACATCTAATCTCACGGAGAGAAACATGCGTGAATATGCAATTGCAACCATCCCCGCCGACGGTATCGGCCCGGAAGTGATCGCCGCCGGCACCACGGTTCTCGCCAGCCTTGAAAAGCGGCTGGGCGACGTGAAATTCAACGTCGAGACCTTCGATTGGGGTTCCGACTATTACAAGAAGCACGGTGTGATGATGCCGGCGGACGGCCTGTCCAAGCTGAAGAAATTCGACGCCATCTATTTCGGCGCCGTGGGCGCACCCGATGTGCCCGACCACATCACGCTCTGGGGCCTGCGCCTGCCGATCTGCCAGGGCTTCGACCAATATGCCAATGTCCGCCCGACCAAGATCCTGCCCGGCATCACGCCGCCGCTGCGCAATTGCGGCCCCGGCGATCTCGACTGGGTCATCGTGCGCGAGAATTCGGAAGGCGAATATTCCGGTCATGGCGGCCGCGCCCATAAGGGCCTGCCCGAGGAAGTCGGGACGGAAGTCGCCATCTTCACCCGCGTCGGCGTCACCCGCATCATGCGCTATGCCTTCAAGCTCGCCCAGTCGCGTCCGCGCAAGCTGCTGACCGTCGTCACCAAGTCCAATGCCCAGCGGCATGGCATGGTCATGTGGGACGAGATCGCCGCCGAAGTGGCCGAGGAATTTCCCGACGTCACCTGGGACAAGATGCTGGTCGATGCCATGACCGTGCGCATGACGCTGAAGCCGCAGAGCCTCGACACCATCGTCGCCACCAACCTGCATGCCGATATTCTCTCCGATCTCGCCGGCGCGCTGGCCGGATCGCTCGGCGTCGCGCCGACGGCCAATATCGACCCGGAACGCCGTTTCCCGTCGATGTTCGAGCCGATCCACGGCTCCGCCTTCGATATCACCGGCAAGGGCATCGCCAATCCGGTCGCGACCTTCTGGACCGCAGCCCAGATGCTCGAACACCTCGGCGAACAGGATGCCTCCGCTCGCCTGATGCGCGCCGTCGAGCGCGTGACCGGCGCCGGCATCCTGACGCCGGATGTCGGTGGAAACGCGACCACCAAGGACGTCACCGACGCCGTGGTGGACGCCATCCACTCCTCGAACGTCTGACGGGCTTCGGCATGCGCTGGACAGATGCAGACAGCCGCGCGACCCTGCGCCGCCTCTTCGATGCGGCGGTGTCAAGCGCCGACCCGAGGGCCGCGGTCCTGCGGCACCTGCCGGAAAAGCCGAAGGGGCGCTGCGTGGTGGTGGGCGCCGGCAAGGCATCGGCCGCCATGGCGGCGGCGCTCGATGCCGCATGGCCGGATATCGACGTCTCCGGCATCGTGGTCACCCGTTACGGCCATGCCGTTCCGGCCGGGCGCGTCCGCATCCTGGAAGCGGCCCATCCCGTCCCCGACGCCATGAGCGAGACGGCGGCGCGCGTCATTCTCGCCGCGGTCAAGAACCTGACGCCGGACGATCTTGTCGTCGCGCTGATCTCCGGCGGCGGTTCGGCGCTCCTGGTCGCGCCGGCCGGCCGGATGACGCTCGCCGACAAGCAGGCCGTCAACCGCGTCCTGCTTGCAAGCGGCGCGACCATCGGCGAAATGAATGCGGTGCGCAAGCATCTGTCCGCCATCAAGGGCGGACGGCTGGCACAGGCCGCCCGGCCCGCGCGCGTCGCCACGCTCGTCATCTCGGATGTGCCCGGCGACGATCCGGCGGCCATCGCCTCCGGTCCGACCGTCGGCGACGCCAGTACCATCGCGGAGGTGCGCGAGATCATCCGCCGCTACGCTCTCGACCTGCCGGCGACAGCGCGGGCGGTGATCGAGGCTGGCGAGGAAACGCCCAAGCCCGAGGCGCTGCCAGGCGACGTCACCGTCATCGCGGCCCCTTCCCTCGCGCTCGAGGCCGCAGCGGCGGAGGCAACGCGACGCGGCCTCACCCCGCTGATCCTCGGCGACGCCATAGAGGGAGAAGCGCGGGAGGCCGGCATCGTGATGGCCGGCATCGCCCGTTCCGCTCAGTTGAAAGGGCTACCTGTGCGCGGCCCCGCCGTGCTGCTGTCGGGCGGCGAGACGACGGTCTCGATCGGCAAGGGTCCGGCCGGAGCAGGTGGGCGCAACACCGAATTCCTGCTCGGCCTCGCGGTCGGGCTCGGCGGCGCCGACGGCATCTTCGCGATCGCCGGCGACAGCGACGGCATCGACGGTACGGAGGATGCCGCCGGCGCGATCGTGACGCCCGATACGCTTGCCCGCGCCCGGCTGCTCGGCCTCGATGCGCGCGCCCATCTGGCCGCCCACGACAGCTACCGCTACTTCGATGCCCTCGGCGACCTCGTCAAAACCGGACCGACGCTCACCAATGTCAATGACATCCGCGCGATCCTGATCCTCTGAAGGCTGCGGCAAGGAACCCTGCAGGCAAGTGTCCGAAAGCCGAACCGCTCCCTTCACGCGTCATCTGGCCACGGACCGAAGCTGCCCAACAGCGCTCTCGGGCTCGTCCTGCATCACGAGAGACAAATCCCGGCGGGCATATGGCGCGGCGAGCATCCCATCATCCGCTTGAAGGCCGTGCTGAAGGCGCTTTCGGACTCATAGCCGAGCGACAAGGCGATGACGGAAACGGGATCGCCGGAATGGGTCAGCCGCTCGCCCGCCACCATCATGCGCCAGCGCGTGAGATAGTCCATAGGCGACGCCCCGACGGTCTGCCTGAACTTCAAGGTGAAGCTCGTCCGCGACATGCCCGCCCGTTCCGCCAGTGAGGCCAGGGTCCAGCGATGCGCCGGCTCGGCGTGCATGGCGGTGATCGCCGCCGCCATCTGCCGGTCCGCCAGCGCGAACAGCCAGCCGACGCCGCCCACCAGTCCCTCCGCCAGATGCAGCCTGAGCGCCTGCACCAGCATCGTATAGGCGAGCTGCTGGGCGATCAGGAAGCCGCCGGGCTGCGGCTCGCGCAGTTCCAGGCGCATCCGCTCCATGCACCAGCGCAGCGCCGCGCGATCGCTCTCCTTGGCAATGTGGACGATCGGCGGCAGCATGGCCAGCAGAACGCCGGCATGCCCGCCGTCCAGGGTGAAATGCCCACCGACAATGGAAAAGTCGTTCCCGCCATTGAGGGTGGCCATGCTGCCATTCGGCCGCGTCGGAAACAGCGCGCGATAG
This sequence comes from Rhizobium sp., assembly GCA_047606605.1. Taxonomy (GTDB): domain Bacteria; phylum Pseudomonadota; class Alphaproteobacteria; order Rhizobiales; family Rhizobiaceae; genus Rhizobium. The sequence continues at coordinate 501 of JASGEG010000287.1, read as the reverse complement.
TCGATCGGCGGCAGCGACAGGTCGCTGGCAAGCCGAAATGGCCATCCGCGCGGCAGGACGAAACAATCGCCCGTCGTCAGCGGCACGGCATCGGGAACCCCTTCGACCGAAAGCCAGCTTTGGCCGGAGACGACGGCATAGCATTTGATGCCCTCATGCGGTCCGAACCGGACCGACCAATCGCCGCCCGCTTCGAAACCACCGAACATATAACTGCGCGGCTTCAAGAGCGACAGCACGTCTGAAAGCGGGTCCATGCCAATTTCCGAACGATCGCGAAGATAATGCGAACTCTACAGCATAGATCGTTCCCGTTCAATCGCCTAGCTTGGCCCGGCACGGCTGTGAACTCAGGTTAACGGGGATTTCGGAAAGGTGACGAGTCTGATTCAAGTGTGTTGGTGATTTGGAGGCCGACATGTTTGAGGACGATCGCCCGCGGCTGCGGGTCTTGCTGGACCATTTTGGGCTGGTTGAGGATGAGCGGGAGCAATGGCGGGT
>JASGEG010000286.1:0-5609 GCA_047606605.1 Rhizobium sp. | reverse complement strand
CCGACGTCCAGCCGGCTCCGCAGCCGCGCCCGGCGGCTCCCGCCCCGACCGCCGCGGCGCCCAAGCCGCAGCAGCCTGCGCCGCAGGCACCGATCCAGCAGGCCGCGCCGCAGCAGCCGGCTCCGCAGCCGCAACAGCCGTCGATCGAAACACTCGGCCTGCGCGGCTCCATCGCCGCCGACCGCCCGGCCGTTCCGCAAGCACGGCCCGCCGAGACACCGGCGCGCCAGGAAGCCGCGGGCGGCGGCTGGATCAGCGATCTCCTGCGCGGCGCCTCGCGAGACGAACGCGGCGACCTGCAGCAGCCGGCTCGCCAGCCGGCGGCACGCGCCCCGGCGGACACTGCCGCTACGACGCGCAATCCGCGTCATGTGGTGGAATCGCTGAACTCGCTGTCGGTCGATATCGCCCGCGCCATCGATCACGACGCCTCGGTCGACCTGTGGCGCCGCTATCAGCGTGGCGAACGGGATGTCTTCACCCGCCGCCTCTACACGCTGAAGGGCCAGCAGACCTTCGACGATATCAAGCGCAAGTACGACCGCGAGCCGGAATTCCGCACCGCCGTCGACCGTTACATCGCCGACTTCGAAAAGCTCCTGGCCGATGTCGCCCGTACAGACCACGACCGCAGCGTCACGCAGTCTTACCTGACGTCGGATACCGGCAAGGTCTACACCATGCTGGCGCATGCGGCAGGCCGCCTGAGCTGATTGCTTCAGGCCGATAGCTGAATTGAAAATCCCCGGTCATCGCGCCGGGGATTTTTGATTCAGGCCGGGATTCCGGCAGCTCCGTTACACGGAATTAATTTTGAGTTTCCCAGAGCCTGCGGGACTTTTGCAACCGTTCTCCGGTAAGGAATAGTCTCATCGACAAGCTATATGGAGCAAAACGTGAGGCGTTCGGTGGTAATAAGCCTGATGCTTGTCTGCGGCGTATACTTTCTTTGGAAGGCCGAGATGACACGCTCTGCGATGATATCGTTGGAGCCGACACCATACAATTTAACCTATACAATGGCATGGGGCTGGGGGATGGAGGAGCGTTTCAGCGTAACACAGGTTGAAGCGCTGTTGTCAGGATCATCCAGTGGCTGGATAGATATCTGGAAGAAGCCCGATAATTCTGGGCTGACTCTCTACCGAACTTTGGACGGAAGAACCTATTATCTTGGTCTCTCGTATCAGTTGTTCTGGTTTTATGTCCCATCAGGAACTTTGGTGGCATCCTGCGACAAGCGCAACATTCCCGCCTATACCTCGCTCGGTGAGCAAGTTTCAAAACTGAAGGACTACGAAGCTATCGAGGCCTTGGACCCTGGATCGAGGCATCTTTTCCAATACGTTGAAACTGATCAGCGTGGGACAATCCCGATATCGCCGCCCAACTCAAGATATTATGCCGACCTCCAATATCTTGGGAGATTTGGGCTGATTAGATCTGAGAATCGAGGTAGTCGTGGCAATGGAGTTGCCTTCGCTCCAGCAAACATGGCTCCCGAACCCCGCCTTGGCCTAGACTTCTCCTGCGGATAGGCAAAGCAGCCGGATCAGCTTGCCAGACTTATACGAGAGCAAGCACCGCATCCGCAAAAGCGCCCGGAGCCTCCTGCGGCAGATTGTGCCCTACGCCAGCCAGTATCCGGCGCTCATAATGTGCGGAGAAATGAGCCGCGTCGCGGTCGGCCGTCTGCGGCGGATCGACGCCGTCGTCGGCGCCCTGCAACACGATAGTCGGCACAATGATATCGGGTTGCCTCGCCAGACGCGCCTCGATCTCTGCAAACGCTGGGTCGCCGGCAATGCCGCCAAATCTGTGACGGTAGGAATGGATGACGACATCGACGAAATCGGGATTGTCGAAGGCGGCTGCGCTTCGCTCGAAGGTCGCGTCGTCAAACGCCCATGTCGGAGACCATAGCCGCCAGATAAAGCGGCAAAATTCGCGGCGATGTGTGGTTAGCCCAGCCCTGCCGCGCTCCGAATGGAAGTAATATTGATACCAGTAGCGCGCCTCCTCTTCAGGAGAAAGGGGCAGCCCTGCCTTGGCGATATTCTGGATATTGTAGCCGGTTCCGCAGCTTACCAGACCACGAACACGTTCCGGCCGGAGCGCCGCAACGATGCAGGCCGCTCGGCCGCCCCAATCATAGCCGCCGAGAATAGCGCTCTCAATCGAGAGTGCATCCATCAAAGCCAGCAAATCCGCTCCGAGCGCCGCCTGTTCGCCAGAACGCGGCGTCTCCACCGAGAGGAAACGCGTCGGGCCGTAGCCTCGCAGAAACGGGACGATGCACCGTAGCCCCTTGCCTGCCAGTTGCCGTGCAACCTCATCATAGGCATGGGCGTCGTAGGGAAAGCCGTGGAGCATCAGGACGGGCAAGCCATCTTCCGGACCGGTCTGCTGATAGGCAACCTCAAGTACACCGGCAGAGATCTTCTTCATTGCCACTCCTTTCACCGGGAATGGCCCGATCGAGACCACATTATCGCCCCGCTAAGCTGGATTGCCACGGCTGACAGAACCAGCAGCGCATTAAAAGCAAAGAAACCACTTGCGGCCGTCTGCCGCAAGTGGCCTTCGGTGCCGGCCCAATGCCCACACTGCCTTGAACGAGAGGGGTCGCCGCGCCTGCTGCACTTCCGATATCAGGTCGCCCTCAGCGCGCGATTTCCACCTTGGAGATCAGGCCGCTGGTGATGCCGACGAGCAGGAAGTTGTTGTTGATGCGCACCCAATGATAGCCGCGCGGCGGAGCCGACAGATGATGGCGGCGATAGTCGATTTTGGCGGCACGGTGGCGGTCATGCGCCGAGAGATGGCGGCCCTTGACCCAGCCGCCCTTGCGGATGACGACCCTCTTCTTGACCACGTCCTTCTTGACGACGATCTCCTTGCCGGCCGGAGCGGCATTGGCCTGTGACGTCAGGACCAGCGGCGTCGCCGCAACCGAGGCGGCCAGCAATGCGGCGAAGAGCTTCTTCATTGGAGTGTTTCCTCAATTTGTTGGATTTTGCACTCAACCTACCGCGCGAAGCATGAACTAAACCTGAAGGAAATATTACATTTTCGTAATAGAAATTAGAGGTTTGCAGGAGAGTTCTAACAAACGGGATCGACGCCCGCTCAGTTACAACTCATCATAATTGAACCAGTCGAAATCCGCCGCCTTCGCCCGCCCCGAGGTATCGAAGGCGAACATGCCGACGAAGGCTCCGGTAAAGGAGCCGTGTTCGCCGCGCCCGCCCTCGTCGGAGATCACGCCGGCATCGAGCACGGGGCCGATCGCCTGCCAAGCCCCCATGCCCTCCGCCTGCCAGTAGAATTGCAGATCATTGTCGCGGACCTCGAGAGCAAGTTGAATGCGCCCTTCCGGAACCGCAACACCGGCGCCGATCGGATAGGTGAGCTGCGCATTCGGATAGTCGCCCGGGCAACTCAATATGGTGAGGCAGCGGCCGAGTTTCTCATGCAGCGTTACGCCGATGGCATGCAGCTTGAAGCGATTATAGTAATGGGTAAGGCCGGCGATCTGCTGATAGGTGTCCGGTTGGAACTCCACGACGGTTTCGGCCCGAAAGCTGTGATGCTCCTGCCGGCGGGCGACAAGCGCCTGTTCGAACCACGAACCGACGCTTTCGCGCCCGAACAGCCGCAGATGGCCGGGCCGTTCCGCCAGGCTGAAGAGGCGCTCCGGCTGCGGCGTGCGCAGCCATTGGAAATCCGCCGGCAGCTTCCCACCGTCGAAATTATAGCCGCTGCGCCGCGGCTTCTCGATGCGCACCGCGCCGTTGAGGCCGGGCACTTCGACCGCGGGAACGCTCGTGCCGCTTTCGAGGTAAAGCCAGCCGTCCTCCTTCCAGACGCATTTCTGCAGGCTGGTCTCGCGGCCGAGCGTACAACGGCGATGCGGCGGCAGCGGCCGGCCGGAGAGATGCGTGTGATAGAATTGGCCGTCGGCGGTCTCGACATATTGGCCATGCCCCGCCCGCTGCAAGACCGCTTCCGGATGCCCCTTGGACGTTATCAGATGCTTGTTCGGATGCAGTTCATAGGGGCCGTCGATGCTGCGCGACCGCGCCATGGTGACGGCATGGTCATAGCCGGTGCCGCCTTCGGCGGTCGTCAGATAGTACCAGCCATCGCGCTTGAACAGATGCGGTCCCTCGACCAGTCCGCGCTCGGTGCCGGCGAAGATATTCTTGATCGGCCCCTTCAGCGATCTCGTCGCCGCATCCCATTCCTGCAGCAGGATGCCGTCGAAAGCCGGAGATTTCGGCGAGCCGCCGAAGCTTTCCGTGCGATGGTTCCACTGCATGTTGACGAACCATTTGCGGCCGTCGTCGTCATGGAACAGCGAGGGGTCGAAGCCGGAGGAGTTCACATAGGATGGCTCGGACCACTCGCCTTCGATCGTCGGCGAGGTCACGATGTAATTATGCGCATCCTTGAAACTGCCGTCGAAGCGCTTGACGTCGGTGTAGACGAGCCAGAACAGGCCGTCCGCATAGGAAAGGCACGGCGCCCAGATGCCGCAGCTATCCGGCTCCCCGCGCATGTCGAGCTGCGACGCCCGCTCCAGCGGCCGGCGCACCAGGGTCCAATTCACCAGATCGCGCGAATGATGGATCTGCACCCCCGGATACCATTCGAAGGTGGAGGTCGCGATATAGTAATCCTCACCGACGCGGCAGATGGACGGATCGGGGTTGAAACCCGGCAGGATCGGGTTGCGGATCATGGGCCATCTCCTCCAGAGAATGCTAGAAATATCCGCCATTCGGCGGCAAGGATCAAACGAAAGCAAAACGCCCGGAAGCAGCTTCCGGGCGTTTCGGGTGATTAGGCAAGCTCGGCCGATTTGGCCCAGAGATTGATGTCGGCCTCCTTGGCATAGACATCGATCTCCTTCAGCTCTTCCGCCGTGAAGTCGAGATTGTCGAGCGCCTTGACGCAATCGACGATCTGCGAGGAACGGCTGGCGCCGATCAGCGCGGAGGTGACGCGGCCGCCGCGCAGAACCCAGGCAATCGCCATCTGCGCCAGCGTCTGGCCGCGCTTTTCGGCGATCTCGTTGAGCTTGCGGATATTGTCGATGATCGACGGGCGGATGAAATCGCGCTTCAGGAAGTGGTTCTGTGCCGCGCGGCTGTCCCCGGGAATGCCGCCGAGATACTTCGTCGTCAGCATGCCCTGCGCCAGCGGCGAGAAGACGATGGAGCCGATGCCGAGATCGTCCAGCGTGTCGAGCAGCTTGTCGTCCTCGACCCAGCGGTTGAGCATGGAATAGCTCGGCTGGTGGATGAGGCATGGCGTGCCGAGATCCTTCAGGATGGCCGCCGCTTCGCGCGTGCGCTGCGAGTTGTACGAGGAGATGCCGACATAGAGCGCCCTGCCCGAACGGACGATATGATCGAGCGCAGTGCAGGTCTCTTCCAGCGGCGTATCCGGATCGAAGCGGTGGGAATAGAAGATATCGACATAGTCGAGCCCCATGCGCTTCAGGCTCTGGTCGCAGGAGGCGATCATGTATTTGCGGCTGCCCCACTCGCCATAGGGACCAGAGCCTGAAGCGCATGGGGCTCGACTATGTCGATATCTTCTAT
>JASGEG010000285.1:0-7468 GCA_047606605.1 Rhizobium sp. | reverse complement strand
TTCTTGCCGACGCCCTTTCCCGTGTGAAGCCCTCCGCCACCATCGCCGTTTCCCAGAAAGCGCGCGAGCTGAAAGCAAAAGGACGCGACGTGATCGGCCTCGGCGCTGGCGAGCCGGATTTCGACACGCCCGACAATATCAAGACGGCCGCCATCGACGCGATCAACCGCGGCGAGACGAAGTACACGCCGATCTCCGGCATCCCGGAACTGCGCAAGGCGATCGCCGCCAAGTTCAAGCGCGAGAACAATCTCGATTATACCTGGGAGCAGACGATCGTCGGCACCGGCGGCAAGCAGATTCTGTTCAACGCCTTCATGGCGACGCTGAACCCCGGCGACGAGGTCATCATCCCGACGCCATACTGGGTGTCCTACCCGGAAATGGTGTCGCTGTGCGGCGGCACGCCGGTTTTCGTCGCAACGACCCAGGCCAACAGCTTCAAGCTGCAGCCCGCCGACCTTGAAAAGGCGATCACGCCGAAGACCAAGTGGTTCATGTTCAACTCGCCGTCCAACCCGTCGGGCGCCGCCTATTCGCATGCCGAGTTGAAGGCGCTGACGGACGTGCTGGTCAAGCATCCGCATGTCTGGATCTTGACCGACGACATGTACGAGCACCTGACCTATGGCGAGTTCAAGTTCGCCACGCCGGTCGAAGTCGAGCCGAGCCTCTACGACCGCACGCTGACGATGAACGGCGTGTCGAAAGCCTACGCAATGACCGGCTGGCGTATCGGCTATGCGGCCGGCCCGCTGCAGCTCATCAAGGCGATGGACATGATCCAGGGTCAGCAGACCTCGGGTGCCACCTCGATTGCCCAGTGGGCTGCCGTCGAAGCGCTGAACGGTCCGCAGGACTTCATCCCGCGCAACAAGAAGATCTTCGAAGGTCGCCGCGACCTCGTCGTATCGATGCTGAACCAGGCCAAGGGCATTTCCTGCCCGGTTCCGGAAGGCGCCTTCTACGTCTATCCGTCCTGCGCCGGCCTGATCGGCAAGACCGCACCGAGCGGCAAGGTCATCGAGACGGATGAGGACTTCGTGTCGGAGCTTCTGGAATCGGAAGGCGTTGCCGTCGTGCACGGTTCGGCCTTCGGCCTCGGTCCGAATTTCCGCATCTCCTACGCGACCTCGGAAGAGCTTCTCGAGGAAGCTTGCCGCCGCATCCAGCGCTTCTGCGGCGCCTGCAAGTAAGCAGGTAGCTCATTCAAATTGAAAGAGGCCCGCCAGCGATGGCGGGCTTTTTGCATTCAGGCCGATGGTTTCAGGTTCATCAACCGATTCAAGCGCTTCGCAATTTGAGTCCGCTGGCCGGCGCAAGTTCTTGAAATCAGATTCAAAGTCCGAGCGCCGTCAGCATGATGAAGGTGGCGAAGAGGATGAAATGGGTCATGCCCTCGATGGCGTTGGTCTCGCCGTCGTTGAGGTTGATGGCGGCGGCGATGAGGGTGATCATGATCATCACGGTCTGCACCGGCGTCATCGCCATGATGAAGGGCTGGCCGGTATAGAGCGCGATCGCCTCCATGACCGGCACGGTCAGGATGACAGTCGAAAGCGAGGCGCCCATGGCGATGTTGACCGTTGCCTGCATGCGGTTGCGCAAGGCCGAGCGCAGCGCCGTCAGGATTTCCGGGGCGGCGGAAATGGCGGCGACGGCAATGGCGGCGATGGCGGGCGGCGCGGCGCTGTTCTTGAGGCCGGCATCCATGAAGGCCGACATGAATTCCGCAAGGCCGCCGATCAGCACCACGCCGATCAGGATCGTGACGATGGAGGTCATCGTGGACTCTCCGCCATGCTCGTCCTCATCGGCGCCATGCTTCTTTTCGATGCGCGGATAGGTGTAGCTGAAGAAATAGCTGTGCTGGCCGACCTGCATGCGCAGGAAGAGGCCATAGAGCGCGATCATGGCGACGATGGTGAAGGCGGAATAATAGTGCCATTTCGCGTCGGGAATGAATTCCGGCACGATCATCGAAATCCCCATGGCCGTCAGGATCATCACGCCATAGGTCTTGCCGGAATCGTCGTTATAGGGCTGCTCGCCATGCTTCAATCCGCCGAGCAGGGCCGCAAGCCCCAGGATGCCGTTGATGTCGAGCATGACGGCGGAATAGATGGTGTCGCGCACCAGTGTCGGCGAACTCTCGCCGTTCATCAGGATCGCCAGCATGATCACCTCGACGGCCACGGCCGACAGAGTGAGGATCATCGTGCCGTAGGGATCGCCGACCTTCGAGGCCAGGATTTCGGCGTGATGGGCAACGCGCATGGAGGCGAGCACGATGGTTGCGACCAGCGCGGCGGCAGCGATCAGCGATGCGGTGCGGCCCATTTCCAGCGCCGCATGCTCGCCAAGATAGGCGATCACGCCCACCGCCAATGCGATGATCAGGAATTTCTCCTGCTTCAGCCAGCTCGATATTGCCAAGATCCCCACCTCTCGCACTGAATCACTTTTGCACTCTAAAACAATGATTTCTCACATCAAGCATGTGCGTGGATGACAAAGTTTGCAGTCGGCGGCGTTTAATGGAATACTGCGCTTGATAGGTCTGCCCAACACATATCGCGGCATCCTCGTACTCGTCTCAGATGGACCGCGGTCCTGCCGGGGTGACCCCCGGTCCGAAGGTCTTGGCGGACGGGAAGGAGGCTATGCATGGTCAAGGTCACTTACGAAATCGTGCCGCATGACGGCGGATGGGCGTATCGGTTCAGGGATGTCTATTCCGAAGCATTTCCCACCCATTCGGAAGCCGTGGAGGCAGCCAGGATCGTAGCGGCCGAGCAGCAGGTCGGCGGCGATTCCGCTGAGATCAGCTGGCAGGACGAGCGTGGCAAGTGGCATGAGGAATATGCCGATGGCGGCGACCGGCCGGAAACGGAAGTGGTCGACGGCCAAGCGCATTTGCCGCCGGTCGATACGGCGCCCGGCGCCTAGAGCGCATCACGATCCTTCAGATTTGCTTCTCGCATTTTTGATTCTTGATTTTGCGCATGTCGTTGGCGCAGACCGCCGCACATTTTGCGCGGCATGCTCTAGCCGCGAACATAATCCAACAGCCCGGCCGTCAGCGCGTCGAATGTCACGCGGCAGCGCGGTGATGTCCGCAGGTTTTCGTGCATGGCGACCCAGGTATCGAGCGACAATTCGATGTCGGGAAGCAGCCGGATAAGGTTTTCATCCTTTCTCGCAAGCGGCACCTGATAGAAACCGATGCCGATGCCGGCGCGCAATGCGTTGTGCAGTACGATGCTGTGATCCGATTTGAAGGCGAAGGAGAGGCCGTCGAACAGAGGATAGCGCTTCATCATCGCGCGGATGAAGGCCGTCTGGCGATCGAAGCCGATGAGCTTGTGGTGATGCAGGTCCTCGATGCTTTTGGGCTCACCATGCCGGGCGAGATAATGGCGATGGGCGAACAGGCCGAGCGTTATCGCGCCGATGCGCCGGGCGAGCAGCGCATCCTGTGCCGGCTCGATCATCCGCACGGCAATATCGGCTTCGCGCTGCAAGAGGTCTTCCACGCTATCTGAGGCGGAAAGCTCGATGGCGAGGTCGGGATAGCTGGCTTGCAGGCTCGCCAGGATCGGCGGCAGCACTTCCGTGCCGATAACCTCGCTGGCGCTGATGCGCACGGTGCCGCTGACGTTGTCGCGTGAGCCGGACGCCGCTCGCAGCAGCGTGGCGGCCGTGCTGGCCAGCGCCTGTGCGTGAGGCTTGAGGGCAAGGGCCGCGTCGGTCGGAAGGAGACCCTGCTGTGAACGGGTGAAGAGCTGCATGCCGATGGTTTCTTCCAGCGCACCGATGTGGCGGCCGATGGTGGGCTGCGTCAGGCCGAGTTCTCGTGCCGCGGCCGAGAGCGAGCCGTGCTCCAGCACGGCAAGGAAGGTGCGGTAAAAATCCCAGCTCGGTTCCCGTATTGTCATGCATTTTTGTATAGCATATGAAATATTTTCGGCAATTTTGTTTATTCGCTTCCCGCCGCATAGTCATCTCATCGAACCGATGGAGATAACGATGACGAAGCAGATGGAGCATGGAAAGACGGCCCTCGTGCTGGGTGCAACAGGCGGTATCGGCGGCGCCGTCGCGCGGGGGCTTATCGCTCGCGGATGGCATATCCGGGCGCTGAACCGGAATGCCGGTGAAGCCGCCCGGCGCGCGCCCGATTTCGAATGGGTGCAGGGTGATGCGATGCAGGCGGACGATGTCTTGCAGGCAGCCGAAGGCGCCGAGCTGATCGTGCATGCCGTCAATCCTCCCGGCTATCGCAACTGGGCGCAGTTGGTCCTGCCGATGCTCGACAATACGATCGCGGCGGCGAGGGTCGTGGGGGCACGGATCGTCCTGCCCGGCACGGTCTATAATTTTGGCCCGGATGCCTTTCCCGAGGTGAACGAAGACAGCCCCCAGCATCCCCGGACCAGAAAAGGGGCGATCCGCGCTGAGATGGAGCGTCGCCTGAAGAGGGCGGCCGAGGGCGGCACGCCGGTCATCATCCTGCGCGCCGGAGATTTTTTCGGTCCTCATGCCGCCAACAATTGGTTCTCGCAGGGCCTGGTAACGGCCGGCAAGCCCGTGCGATCGATAAGCTATCCCGGCAAGGCGGGCATCGGCCATCAATGGGCCTATCTGCCGGATGTGGCGGAAACGATGATCCGGCTCATCGAAAAGGGCGATGCGCTTCCCGCCTTCGCCGTCTACCACATGCGTGGCCATTGGGATGATGACGGGCGGCAGATGACCGGCGCCATCGAACGCGCGATCGGACATAGGGTGAAGGCAAAGTCTTTTCCCTGGTGGATATTGCCGCTGGCCGCACCCTTCGTGCCCTTGATGCGCGAGCTTGCCGAAATGCGCTACTTGTGGAGCGTGCCGCTGCGGATGGGCAATGACAAGCTCTTGGCCGTGCTCGGTGAAGAGCCGCACACGCCCATCGATGAGGCGGTCAAGGCGAGCCTGATGGCCATGGGGTGCCTGTCGGCACGCTAAGAGCGGCGGTCAGGCGTTGAGTTCTGCAAGCGCAATCGCGGCGAGGGCGAGAACGCTTGCCGTGCCTGCCGTGTCGCCATCCTCGAGACACCAGGAGGCAGATAGGCCGGCATAGGCGGCGATCCATTGCAGCATGCGCTTCGGCGCCAGTGTCGCCTCAGTGCAAACGATTGGCAATTGTCGCTGAAGACGTCCAGGCGCGGTGACGATGGATGATTGCGGATTGCAGAATGTATTGGCGAAGTCATAGCCGCGCTCGCCATGGACGCGTTTCGGATCGATGGCGAGCCAGCCGCGTGGGCCGAAATCCAGGATGTTGCCGTGATGGATATCGCCGTGCAGCACGGTCCGATCACGCTGATCCACAAGCAGGCCGCGGGCGACCTCGGCACAGGCGGCCAAAACGCCGCCATGGATGCGCGCGGCCGGTTCCAGCGGACGAAACCAGCGCTCCAGCGGGATCAGATCGCCTGGAGGCGGGGTTTTGCGGGGCGCGTGCAGCTTGGCGGCGGCACGACAGATGATGCGGGTTGCCTCGTCGTCCTCGCCTTCCATGACCATTGTCAGGAGCGAGCCTGTTCCGGTCGCCCGCTCCAATAGCGCGGCGTTGTCGTCATGCTCGTAAACGTGGGCCGCCCCCTTGCCATCCCACCAGCGCAAGACTTGGCTGCCGAATTTCTCGTCTATATCGACAGCGACCTTGAGCATGGCGGGTTTTTCCCGCCAGAGAACCGGCAGAAGGTGGCTGGAATGGGTGACGATGGGATCGCCGTCGGGCGTCAGCGACCAACGGTCGAGATAGGGATCAAACATGCATCGGCCTTGCTGTCGGTCGGTTGTTCTCGTTTAGCTCGGTTACGCATCGCCGGTTTTCAAGCCGCGGTCACGAAAAACCCCGCAACTTTCGTTGCGGGGTGGGTGTCTGTTTCACATTCAATCCGGGAAGCGGGCGCCTGGACGCAAATCCGTTTGCGGGATCGAGGGCCTCAAGCGGCCGCTGCATCCAGCGTAGGATAGTCGGCATAGCCCTTTTCGCCGCCGCCATAGAGCGTTGCCTGGTCGAGACCGTTCAGCGGCGCGTTTTCCTTCAGACGGCGAACGAGGTCCGGGTTGCCGATGAAAGGCTTACCGAATGCGACGACATCGGCCCTGCCGCTCTCGACGGCGTCGATCGCCATTTGGCGGTCATAGCCGTTGTTGAGCATCCAGCCGGCCTTGCCGCCGGCTGCCTTGTAGGCAGCGTGCAGGGCGTCGTAGTCGAAAGGCAGGAAGTCGCGTGCACCGCCGGTCGCGCCTTCGATGACATGGATATAGGCGAGATCGTATTTTGCCAGGCCTTCGATGACATAGGTGAAGAGCGGCTGCGGCTGCGGATCGCTGGCATCGTTCGCCGGCGTGACCGGCGAGATGCGGATGGCCGTGCGGCCGGCGCCGATTTCCTGGGTCACGGCATCGACCACCTGGAAGAGGAAGCGGGCGCGATTTTCAATCGAGCCGCCATACTGGTCGGTGCGGTCGTTGATGTCGCCACGCAGGAACTGGTCGATCAGGTAGCCGTTGGCCGCGTGGATTTCGACGCCGTCGAAGCCGGCTTCGATCGCAGCACGGGCGGCCTTGCGATAGTCTTCGACGATGCCCGGAATTTCAGAGGTCTCGAGCGCGCGTGGCTCGGAGGTGTCGGCGAAGCTGCCGGTGCCGTCCTGGTGGACGAGATAGGTCTTGGCCTTGGCCGCCCTGGTGGTCGAGGAGACCGGCTTGCCGTCGTTCGGCTGCAGGCTGTTATGGGAGATACGGCCCACATGCCACATCTGCACGACGATCTTGCCGCCATTGGCGTGCACGGCGTCGGTTACCTTCTTCCAGCCGTCGAGCGCTTCCTTGGTGTAGAGGCCGGGCACGTTGGCATAGCCCTGGCCCTGATGCGTAATCGCCGTCGCTTCGGTGATGATCAGGCCGGCCGAGGCGCGCTGGGCGTAATATTTGACGTTGAGATCATTCGGCACGGCATTCGGAGAGCGGTTGCGCGTCAGCGGCGCCATGACGATGCGATTGGCGATGGAGATATCGCCGAGCTTTGTCGGCTCGAAGAGTTTGGTCATGGATATTCCTTTCTTGCCCTAATGGGCGGGTGGCGAGGGAGGATCGGGAGAGGGTTATCGAGGTCGCCGCGGCGGATGCGCGCGGCGAGGGGGCTTTGAGCTGGGCGGGACGCTCGCGGGCATGTTCAGAGCTCTCGCTGCAGGGTCGCGAGAAATTCGCTGATGGTGTCTTCGTTGCGCTTGTAGAAAATCCACTGGCCGAGGCGTTTCGTGGTCACGAGGCCGGCGCGCTGCAGGGTGCCGAGATGAGCGGAGACCGTCGATTGCGAGAGGCCGCAACGTTCGAACTGACTGGCGCAGACCCCGAGTTCGAGCGGATGCTCCTGCGTTGCAAAATGGGCGTGCGGATCTTTGAGGTGGTTGAG
>JASGEG010000284.1:0-5237 GCA_047606605.1 Rhizobium sp. | reverse complement strand
CCGGCCTGGAGCTGGCGGGCGCCGATTTCGACGCCGTTCGCCGCATTGGTCTTGTTCGGATTGCTGTCGAGAAGGCCGGCGCCAGCGAGCGTATTGATGTCTGCAGGCGTATTGTCGGCGGCCTTGAACTCCGGCTCGCCAGCCACATTCGCCGCCTTGGGGTAGGTCGCGAAATAATGGTCGAAGGAGACGTTCTCCTGGAAGACGACCACCAGGTGCCTGATCGGCGTGGCGGTATTGCCTGCCGGCGCCGTATCGGCGGCGCCAGCGGCGGAACAGATCGAAATCAGGGCAAGCGCGCTGCCGGCAAAAAGGGCTGCGCGACGAGAAAGACAGGTCATTGTCGTATCCTCTTCAAGTGGGGGCTTCGCCCCGGCGCTTGTTGCGCCACACCGAGGCGGAGGGGAACTTCGCCGGGCTATCAAGCGTGCATGACAGTTCCATGACGGCGCGCCGTACCGGGGCCGGGGCTGCCGAGGATGGGTATGCTCAAGCGATTGATTCTGCTGGCGTGGAGGAGAGGATCGTGTGCCGGTGAGATCGGGCGGGTTGATCTGCTACCTTATGTCACGGGCAGCGGCGGTGCCTTCTGCCCGCCCGCGTGCTTTGAGACGGCCACGGGGTTGCCCCGCACAAATCAGATATTCTGATCCATCGTCTCCGCCGGAATCTCGTCGGCGCGGTGGATGCGCACGACCGTGGCGGGGACGCCGGCGACGGTGCAATGTGGCGGGACGGGCTTCACGACGACGCTGCCGGCCGCCACCTTGCTGAAGGCGCCGACTTCGATATTGCCGAGGATCTTGGCGCCCGCGCCGATCATCACGCCGTGGCGGATCTTCGGATGGCGATCGCCGGTTTCCTTGCCGGTGCCGCCGAGGGTGACGTTCTGCAGGATGGAAACCTCATCCTCGATGACGGCGGTCTCGCCGATGACGATGCCGGAGCCGTGGTCGAACATGATGGACGAGCCGATCCGTGCAGCCGGATGGATATCCGGCCCGAAGACCAACGAGGCGAGGTTGGAGAGCCACATGGCGATTTCCGTCCGCCCCTCGGTCCACAGCGCATGGGCGATCCGGTGGGTCTGCAGGGCATGGAAGCCCTTGAGGTTCAGGAGCGCATGCAGATAGGTCGTGCAGGCGGGATCGCGGGTCCGCACGGCGATGAGATCCGCCTCGGTTGCCGGCAGGATTTCGGCATGACGCGCCAGCACGTCCCGGAACAGGGCAAACAGGCTGTCCGATGCGACGCCGGCGACGGCAAGCCGGCCGGCCAGCACATTGGCGAGGCTTTCGGCATCCGAGGGCGCCTCGATGATCTGTGCCGTCAGCAGCGGCTGAAGCGTCGTCTCGCGGTCGGCGAGCTCGGCGGCTTCGTGGCGGATCATGTCCCAGACGCTGCCGGATGCGGCAGAGGAATGTCCGGCGGCTGCCGTTCCTGTCTGGGCCATGGTCCTGTCGTCCTTATCAGGCGGAAATATCAACAACGCCGCAATCGCCGGCCTCGGAGGCAAAGGCAAGCAGCTTGCCGGATTTGCTCCAGCTCATCGAGGTGATCGCACCTTTGCCCGGCCGGCGCAAGAGCGCTTCCTTGGCGTCGCCGATGCGCACGGCGAGAATCATGCCGTCGACGAAGCCGATCGCCAGGATATCCTCGACCGGATGGAACTTGACAGAGGTCGCCATGATGTTGGCGCGGGTGCCGAGTTCCAGTGGCGACTTGCCCATCGGGCCGTCCTTGCCCTGGAAGGGCCAGACGATCGCCGCCGGGGCGCCGGAAGAGGCTAGCCACTTGCCCTTGTTCGACCAGGACAGCGATTTTACCTTGGCGGGATAGCCGGTCATGCGCATGTGCCGCGCCTCGGCGCCGGGCTTGGCGTCCAGCTTCCAGCCATGCAGGGCGTTTTCCTGCATGGTGGTGACGATGAACTGGCCGTCCGGAGAGAAGGTGACGCCGGTATGGGCGCCCTTCCATTCGAGATTGACCGGCGCGGCGCTCATGCCGACCCAATGCAGCGATACGCCATTGTAGCGGGCGACGGCGATGCGCAGGCCCTTGGGCGCGAAGGCGAGCCCTTCGACGGTGCGCTCCTCCGAAAATTCCTTGGTCGTGCCGTCGGCCAGCCGCACGAAGCTGCTCTTTCCATAGGCATAGGCGACGGCGCCCTGAGGGCCGGCGGCAAGCTGGGTGATCCACTTGCGCGGCGCTTCAGCCAGCACGGTCACCTCGCCATCGGCGGTGATGCGCACGACCTTGCCGTCCTCGCCACCGGAAATCAGGCTGTCGCTATGGGGGTCGCGTATGCAGGTGAGCATGCCCTGATGGGCTTCGGTCACCTTTTCCCCGCCTTCCAGACGATGGATCGCGCCGGCGGCGCTGGCAAAGAAGGGGGTATCCCCCAAAAAATCGACGGCCAGGACATGGCCGTCGATATCAAGCGGCGCGACAGTCGGCATCAGGCAGCCGCCTCGCAGGCCTTGAAGCTCTTTTCCAGCTTTTCGCGGTCGAGCTCGCGGCCGATGAAGACCAGGCGGCTCTCATGCTTCTCGCCGTCCTTCCAGGGGCGCTGGTGATCGCCCTCGATGATCATGTGTACGCCCTGGACGACATAGCGTTCGGGGTCGCCCTTGAACGCGATGATGCCCTTCAGCCGCAGGATGTTCGGGCCGTCGGTCTGCGTGATCTTCTGTATCCAGGGGAAGAAGCGGTCGGGATTCATTTCGCCGCCGCGCAGCGACACCGACTGCACGGTGACGTCATGGATCGGCGAGGGGGCATGGTGGTGATGGCCATGATCGTGGTCATGGTGATGATGATCGTGGTCATGATCATGATGGTGGTGATCGTGGTCGTGATGATGGTGATCGCAATCCGGGCCGCAGACGTGATCTTCGTGGTCGTGATCGAGGAAGTGCGGATCGTTTTCCAGCGCGCGCTCGAGGTTGAAGGCGCCCTGGTTCAGCACGCGGGCGAGATCGACGCCGGAACGGGTCGTCTTGTAGACGCGGGCGGCGGGGTTGATGGCGCGGACGATATCCTCGATCTGCGCCAGTTCCTCCGCAGAGACGAGGTCGGACTTGTTGATGACGACGACATCGGCGAAGGCGATCTGGTCTTCGGCCTCGCGGCTGTCCTTCAGGCGCAGCGGCAGGTGCTTGGCGTCGACCAGGGCGACGACGGCGTCGAGCTCGGTCTTGGCGCGGACATCGTCGTCCATGAAGAAGGTCTGGGCGACCGGAACCGGATCGGCAAGGCCTGTCGTTTCGACGATGATGCCGTCGAAGCGGCCGGGGCGGCGCATCAATCCCTCGACGACGCGGATGAGGTCGCCGCGCACCGTGCAGCAGACGCAGCCATTGTTCATCTCGTAGATTTCCTCGTCGGATTCGACGATGAGATCGTTATCGATGCCGATCTCGCCGAACTCATTGACGATGACGGCATATTTCTTGCCGTGGTTTTCGGAGAGGATGCGGTTCAGCAGCGTCGTCTTGCCGGCGCCGAGATAGCCGGTGAGAACGGTGACGGGAACGGGCTTTTGCGTGGCTGTTTCGGTCATGGGAGCCTCGAAATATGGAATTTTCCCCGGGGGGCGGAAAATGGTCGGGTTCCATATAAGGAGTTGAGCGCGTCAGTTCAAAGGCTTTTGTATGTTATAAGATCACATTAGGTTTGGGATGGCAGGCTCAATGTCGGTTTGTGAGAAATCATTGCCGATGAAGAGGAGAGGGCATCCGAATTCCTTGGCGGTCGCATAAGAAAAGCAATCGCCGTAGTTCAGGGAAGCGGGATGAATTCCCTTGCCCCAGCGCGAATACGCATCTGCGGCAAGTTCGGAGCGTTCCAAGGTGACTTCGACCACTTCGATCGCAGGCGAAGTCAGAAGTTCTCGCATTTGCTGGCCGAAACCTCGTCTGGTCGCAACGATGAGCGCCTCAAGGATTGTTCCTGCCGAGATAAGAACGCGATTTTCACTCTGAAACACGGTTTCACAAGCAGAAGCGTGCAACTCGCTTGCGAGCATCGCAACAAGAGCGGACGTATCGACGACGATCACTTAGGCAGGCCATATTCATCGTACAGGAAATCCTGGCTTCTGGCGGCGTCAGGGCCTGGAGGCAGGTTCTTCTTCCTGACCTCCTCCTGGAGTTTCTTGATGAGGTTTTCCTTTTCGGCGGATGTCATGGGTTTTTTCATCGGCTGAATACGTGCGGCTGGCAGGCCATCCTGTGTCAGCACGATTTCTTCGCCTTGCTTTGCAAGTCGTACCAATTCTTTGAGTTGGCCCTCCGCATCATCGAGGGAAATACGCATATCTGCCTCCCGGCGGACAAAGAGAATTGCTGATAATATGATGGATTGCCACGCCTGATACAAGCGAGCGCCTAGCTCAGCGTCTCCACATCAAACGCATCGACATCCCGCAGCAGTTCCACCAGCCCCTTTACCGCATGGGCGATCAGTCGTTCGCCCTTTTCCGCCGTTGCGGCGCTCGCGTTGCCCGCCACGCCTTCCGCGCTCAGATCCGACATCTTCCAGCCGAAAGCATGCGGCCCGTAGGCGCGCAGGTGCTTGAAGTGCCGGATGAAATCGGTCTGCCGGGAGGCGAAGTCCGCGGCCTTGCCCATGTCGACCATGTCGGGATGCAGCGCCAGCATCACGGAGGTCTCGATGTCGCCGCCATGGATGTCGATGGCCTTGTCTTCGGGCGAGATCAGGCCGTCCGGCACGCCGAAGCGTGTCCAGCTGGTCGCCACCGCCAGCATGTCGAGGCGGATGCGCGCCTCGGTCGCCACGATGGTCATCAGGGGCGAATTGCCGCCATGGGCGTTCAGCATCACGAATTTGCGGATGCCGAGGCGATGCATGTTCCTGGCGATTTCGAGCCAGCGGTTGACGGCCTCGTCGAAGCCGAGCGTCTTCGTGCCGGCGACATCCAGATGCTCGATGGAATAGCCGACCGGCTCGACCGGCAGGAAGGTGACCGGCAGGTCATCGGGGAGTGCGGCCTTCAATCGCTCGACAATGCCTGCGGCAATCAGCGTGTCGGTTTCGAAGGGCAGATGGGGGCCGTGTTGCTCATGGGCGCCAAGCGGTAGCACGGCAATCCAGTTTTCCCGATCGACCGATGTCAGCGTTTTATCATTGTCATCGAAATGCGGCAAAGGCTGTGCCATCTAAGGGTGTGCCTCTTGTTTATGTCATTAAGCTGCGCAATGTCATAACGTGATGAT